>NZ_CP113864.1:0-342500 GCF_026914285.1 Caldicellulosiruptor naganoensis | reverse complement strand
ACATTTGCTACATCATCAAGCCAGTTTTTTAAATGCTCCCTCGCCTCATCAATATCCTTAAATTCTTCCCCAGAAAAACAGTTTTGCTTAACATACTTAACTGCCGATTCTACCTTGCCTTTATCAGTCGGTGTGTATACCCTGCATGGCTGAGGTAAAAATCCATAGTGGCTTGCAAAACTTGCATAATCCTTTTGTATTTGCGCTTCATAAAAATCAACATTCAATACACCTGCTTTTAAATTGTCTATCTTCACAACTTCTACTACTCCACCAAAATACTTAAATGCGTTCTTATGACACTGTATAAATGTTTCAACTGTCTGGTCAAATACTATCTCTGCATACATATATCTTGAATAACTTAAAACCATTGTAAATACCCATGCTTTTTTGAATTTCCCATCAACTTTTATCTTACCTATATATCCAAAATCAACTTGAGCTTCTTCTGCAGGTAGCGTTGTTAAAACCATGTACACCTTTGAATTTGCTATCTTTTGTTTTACCTTTTGGACATATCTTCTTACATTCGAGTAGCTTCCTTCAAAACCAAATTCCGCTTGTAGATCTTGATATATTTTCTTTGCTGAAAGTCCTTTGTTAACTTTTGCCTCAATGAATTGCCTGTAATTATCCAATACTGAATTTTTTGATTTTCTCTCAACTTCTCCTTTCTGTTCAATGTCTTGGATTACTTTTCTAACAGTTTTTCTATCCACGTTTAACAACCTTGCTATTTGACTTTTGTTGTATCCCTGTTTGAAAAGAGTGTAGATTGTTGTGTGCATTGCAACCCCCAACATTTTCTTATTATCTTCTCCTTCTGTAGTTTTTCCATACTTTCCATTCTACACTACAGAAGGCTTCTTTTTAAGTAGCAGGTGGGGAATTTTTGATGTCATTTCTGATGATTTTATTTTATCATTAACAACTACCACTCACCTAAAGTGGTGGAAGCTTCATGCTTCATCGATGAGCCTTGCTGCTGTGACGGTAAAATTATTCCCCCCCCCTTATTTTAAATGGGCATATTCGATACTTATAAGCTTTTAGCATTTCTCTTTCTCATTTTGAGTTTCGATATATCTTCTAATTGTTTCAGCTAAAGCACCGCCACTTGTCAGCAAACATTTCTTTTTATTTTTTGCAAAGATGGACTTTTTTATGATGAAAACAAAAAGGGCAGCAGGAAAATTCTGCTGCCCAAGCTCAACTTTTAAGTTATTTAATTTTCAATACCCTGCACACATTTTACTGCATCTGAGCAATACCCTGCTTGATTTGTTTTACCATAGCTTCAGCAGCTTGTTTTGGTGTTGCCTTGCCTGTTGTCACAAGTGAGAGTGCATTTCCTGCAGGTGTCCAAACAGCTTGCATTTCAGGAATATTTGGCATTGGAATTCCAATCTTTGCTTGTTCTGCAAATGCGCTCATAATCTTGTCTGCCTTTACTTCAGGATTGCTAAGTGCACTGTTCATAACAGGTATTCTTTTTCCAACCTTGAACAATACCTTAATCTGTGACTCCTCAACAAGATACTTCAAAAGCTTCATTGCTACATCTTTATTCTTGGATTTAGCTGAAACGAACGCTGTCTGAACACCAACAAATGAAGGTGTTGGTTTGCCATCATCTGTCTTATGAACATGCATCTAAGGACATTGAAACAAATTTCTTTCTGTCAATGAGATTTGCTGGAATTGGTTCGAGTAATCTTGCTTTCCAAAATGTACCCAAATTGTCATGTGGCATACCAAACATGATGTCGGGACCTTTTCCGCTCATTGCAGCTGTCTGGAAGCTCTGGAATGAACCTTGGTCTGTAATCACTTTTACAGTATAGCCGTTTTTCTTTCCCCATGCATCAGCAATTGGTTGAAGAGCTTTTACCTCATTTTGAGTAAGATGTGACCATACAACAAGCTGCTTTTTAGATGTCGCAAGCCCACTGCTAACAGGTAATAAAGCAACTAAAGCAAATACTAAAACAAGCCCAATTACCATAAACTTTTTAAAAGATTTCATAACTAAAACAACCTCCCTTAGGATTTTTAGATATTTGTGTGCAAACGTTTGACGATATTAATATACAATCTATTCTAAAAAAAGTCAATATAAATTTAAATTTTTGTCAAGCTGCTAAGGCATTTCTTTTTGTCAATGCAAACAATACAAAAATTAAATATTTGTACATGATTTTCTCTCAACAATTTTATGAGGTACAATTAATCTTTTGTATGTCTTCCTTGGTTCTGTCAAATCCATCATCAAAAGCTCAGCTGCTGAATGGCCGATGTTAGATATGTTTATGTCAATTGTTGTAAGTGGTGGAGTTAAAACTTCTGTAACAATAGAATTGTTAAATGAAATTACCGAAACCTCTTTTCCTATCTCAACTCCCAATTCTCTCGTTGCTTTTACAACCTCAATTGCTATCAAATCATCCATGCAAACAATTGCTGTTGGTCTATCCTCAGATGTCAGAAGTTCTTTTGCAATTTCATACAAACTTTTTTTGAAGTAGTTTGTAAATCGAATATATGAATTTTTCAGCTGAATTGAATACCTTTCTAAAGCCTTTTTATATCCCTCAAGCCTGTCTTGGGTAACAATCAAATTGCTCGGTCCACCAATGAAAGCAATGTTTTTATGACCAAGTTTTATCAAATACTCTGCTGCATCAAACCCTGCCTGAACATTGTCATTGTCAACCCAGTTGACTGAATTTTCATACTTTTGCGGTCTTCCAACAACTACAAAAGGAAACTCTATTTTTTTCAAATACTCAATTGCAAAGTCATCTTCACGCGATGAAAGAAGTATAAACCCATCAACCTTTTTGCTCTCCGCAAGCCTTTTTAAAAGGTCTTCCTCTTTGTCTTCCTGAGTGTACGCAAAGAGAATGTCGTACCCAAACTTGTTTATTACAGCACAAATACTTGTTAATATCTGGTCAAAGAAGAAATTTAAAAAAGGATGTTCGGGTTCTCTCGGCACAAATATCCCAACTGTAAACGACTTCTTTTTTACAAGACCTTTAGCATTAGCGTTTGGAACATACCCAAGCTTTTTAATCGCCTCGAGAACCCGTTTTGTGGTCTCAGGACTGATTTTTTTACTGCCAGATAAAACCCTTGAGACAGTAGAAGGTGAGACATTCGCTTCCTTTGCTATTTCTTTTATTGTAGCCATCACCTATCAGTCCTTGAGGTTTTTTGGAATATACATCTTTTCATAGTACTCTTTTAACATTCTCTCAGCCGAGAATTTGTCAATTGTTGAGTTGATACTATTTTGCATCATTTCAATCCATTTGTCTCTGTTTTTGTAGTATGTGGGTATGACTTCTGTCTGCATCACATTGACAAGGCTCTTTAGATCATGAGCATCCTGCTGCTTTTCGTCTTTTGATTCAAATCCATCTCCAATCTGCCATCCGTTGATCCCATGTTGGCAAGCCTCTGGCCACCAACCATCAAGTGTTGAAACATTCAAAACGCCGTTCATTGCAGCTTTCATGCCAGATGTACCACAAGCTTCAAGTGGTCTTCTTGGGTTGTTAAGCCAAACGTCACAACCTCGTGTGAGCATCTTACCAATTTCCATATCATAGTCTTCTAAGAACACAACTTTGCCTGGGTACTTTTTAGTCATTGCAATGATGTTATTGACAATCTCTTTGCCTGTATCATCAAGTGGATGGCTTTTGCCGGCAAAGATTATTTGAATGTCATTTTTGAACATCTTATCAGCTGCTTCTTTGTCTCTGAATATCAAATCGCTTCTTTTGTAAGGCGCTGCTCTTCTTGCAAACCCTATTGTCAAAACATCTTCTCTTAGCCTAATACCAGTTCTTTTTTCAACAAAGTCCAAAAGCTCTTTCTTCAAAGTGCAGTGTGTTTCCCAAAGCTTTTGAGGATTGTCTTTTACTGAAAGTATTCTTTTATCTGCCCATGTGCCAACATGAACACCATTCGTAATTCCTATAATCTCACTTCTTCTATCAACACCTGCCCACATAGCATTTGCAGTAATTCTGTGAAGGTCAGACACAGCATTGGAAATTCTGGCAAGCCTAAGGGCCGCAACTGTCATATTAAATGGGCTTCCGCCAATATATACAAGCTGCTCTTCTGTCAAGTTCAAATTAGCACCCATGTACATAAGAAGTCTTAAGGGATGAGTTTCATTGCCTGCCTCAACAGGTGTATGTGTTGTAAATACAATCTTCTTTTTTGCCTCTTTTAAAGCATCTTCAAATGAAAGACCTTTTTCTTCCATGTACTCTCTTACAAGCTCAAGTCCTGCAAACACTGCATGTCCTTCATTGAAATGATAGACATCAACTTCTATACCAAGCTTTTTTAATGCCCTAACTCCACCAACACCCAAAACCATCTCTTGTGCAACTCTTTCTTCACCAAACCAGCCATAGAGCTGACCTGTTATCCACCTGTCGCTATTTTCAGGAAGGTCTGTGTCAAGTAAATAAAGGTCTGCATTGTTGAAGTTGTCTACCTTCCAAACCTTGCAATATACATCTCTGTTTCTGATTCTGACTTTTACCTTAACACCTGTGTCTTTGAGAAAGTCATAGCGATAGATAGGAAATGCATCAATAACCCCATACTCTTCTGTCACAATCTGCTTGTTATATCCTTGTTTCCACAAAATACCCACACCAACAACAGGATATCCTAAGTCCTTAGCAGCTTTAAGATAGTCACCTGCTAGGATGCCAAGACCACCTGCGTAGATCTTGAAGTTTGACTCAAGCCCAAACTCCATGCTAAAGTATGCAACTGTTGGCAATTTTTTCATCAGCATACCTCCTGTAAACTGAATTTTTTTGAAATATCAATATCTGTTGTACAATATGTCGAAAATGTTTTTATTAATCGCGCTTTAACCCTTGACAGCACCTGCTGCAAGTCCGCTTTGAATTTGTTTTTGTAAAGCCATGTAGATAATCACAATCGGTAGCGAAGCTAAGATTGATGCGGCTGAGAACATTGGCCAGTTAGCCGAAAACTGATTGTTTATAAAGTTTCTCAAACCTATTGGCACTGTAGCATTTTCAGGTGATTGCAAAACAAGGCTTGATAGCAAGAACTCATTGAACACTCCATTAAAGCTCCAGATGAACATAACAGCAAGCATTGGAGCAGTAAGTGGCAGAATTATTTTTCTAAAGATAAGAAAATGGTTTGCTCCATCAATTATCGCTGCCTCATCAATCTCATATGGAATCTGGTCCATATTGCCTTTCAAAAGCCAGATGTTGAATGCTGAACCACCTGCTAAAACTAAAATGAGTGCAAATAGATTATCAAGAAGATTGAACTTTACCAAAAGCCCATAGATTGCCGGCATTGCCATAAATGTTGGGAACATCTGAAGTATCAAAAGTACTTTCAGCCCATTTTTCCTACCTACAAAATTGATTCTTGAAAATGCATAGGCTGCTGGAGCTGTCATAAAAATTTGCAAAAATGCAACACCAAAACATACAATCAAGCTGTTTTTTACCCACAATACAAAGTCAGGTAATGTCTGGGAAAGACTGCTCTTTTTTCTAAACAGTTCAATATAATTCTCAAATGTAACTTCTCTTGGGAAAAATGATGATTGGAAAAATGCTCCACCTTTTGACAGCGATGCAACAATAATAAACCATGTCGGCAAAAGAGAAAGTAGTATTGCAATCCAGATGATAACTCTTGACACCCATAATATAACAACATCTCGAGTTGTCATATATTCTCTTCCTACCATTACCTAACACCACCTTCAAATGCACGTGTAAGTTTCATATTGATAAGTGAAATTGTACCAACTATGAAAAAGATTATAATGGACATAGCTGATGCCAAATCATACCTGTAAAACTGCATTGTGAGCTTATAGGTTGCTGAAACTAAAAGGTCTGTATGCCCTGCAAACTGGGTATCAAGGCGTGCAGGACCGCCACCCGTTACAAGATAAACCACATTGAAATTGTTAAACGAGTATGCAAACGATGATATCACAATAGGTAGTGCTGCAGGAACAATCATTGGTATTGTTATTTTGAATAGTTTTGTAAACCAACCTGCACCATCAATCTCTGCAACCTCATAAAGCTCTGTTGGAATTGATTGAAGCGCCCCTAAGCATGCGTTCATCATAAAAGGATAACTAAGCCAAAGATTTACAATAAATATTCCTATTTTTGCCCAGAACGGATCTGTTGCCTATGGAATGGGCTGAAGGCGTAAAGTTTTCAATACCATATTAATTGCCCCGTACTCTTCGTTCAAAAGTCCCTGCCAAGCAAGAGCTGCAATTGTTCCCGGAATTGCCCACGGGATAATAAGTATCGCTCTGTAGATATTTGTCTCTTTCATGAACTTGTTGTTAAGAAGAACAGCAAGCAAAAGTCCAACTGAAAAATTAAGTAAAACAGTTATAAGTGCAAACGAAAATGTCCACGCAAATGTTGGTGCAAAAACTTCCTTGAAAGGTCCTGATAAAATATCTACAAAATTTTTAAAACCGACAAATTTATAATCCTCTAAGTGGTTCAAATTGAAATTAGTAAAGGCATAATATACAGTCATTGCAATAGGAAAGAACGAAAGCACAGCCATAGAAATTAGAGCTGGTGCAAGATACACATAACCTATGGGCTCGCGCTTTTTCATTTTTGTAATATCCCCCTTCAATTTAATTGTGCAATCGTTTGCCTTTTGAAAACATTATACAACATGATTTTTAAACTGTCAACTACCTTTTGTCCATCTTGTCTACTTTTTACCTAACAATTAAAATCTCAAAATCTTCAGGTAAAATCTCAAATTCAAACGTTGCAGAAAAATTCTTGACACTTTTTCCTGATTTAAAAAATGTTATTTCTTTTCCTACAATCTCTGGTGTAAAGAGCTTTATATTTTGCAAACTCTTGCCCGGATTGAAGAAAATGCAAACCATTTCGTCATCTGCCTTCCTTTCAAAGTACATAACATCTCCCAAAAAGCCCTCCTTTACATCATCAACATTCAGAGCTGTGGATGTTTTCTTTAAGCTTATCAATTTTCTATAAAGTTCAAAAATTTCTTTGTCCCACTTTTCCTCCTCCCATATCATCCCCCTTCTACAGTCAGGGTCATGTTCCCCTTCCATGCCAATCTCATCGCCATAGTAAATCATGGGAATACCTTGATATGTGAGATTATACACGCAAGCAAGCATCGCTAATTTCTTATTCTTCAAAACAGCATTCAAAACTCTTTTGGTATCGTGACTACCTATGAGATTTAGCTGACATGAAAAAAGCTTAGGATTGAACTTTAACCTATATTCTGCCAAAATCTTCACAGCATCTTTTGCTTTATATTTACCCAATAAAAATCTCAAAAAAACTTCCCACGAAAAGTAATTCATAACTCCATCAAACATATCTCCCAAAAGAAAACTCTCGCTTCTGTGCATAACCTCACCAATGAGCAAAACATCCTTCTTCAATGTTTTCAGCTCAAGTCTTATTCTTCTTAAGAAGCTCTTGTCAAGCTCGTTTGCAACATCAAACCTAAAACCGTCAACGTCAAATTCCAAAAGCCAATATTTTAGCACACTTAAGAAAAAGTCCTGAACATCTTTTTTGGAAGTATCAATCCTTGGCATACTTTTTACACCAGTTGCAAATGTCTCATAATTTCCCTTCTGAATATCGACTGGCAAGCTCTTTATATTGTACCAGTTAAAATACTTTGAATCCATGCCGTTTTTAATAACATCTTGGAAGGCAAAAAAGCCTGTCCCTGTGTGATTGAAAACCATGTCTAAAATTACTTTTATTCCATTTTGGTGCAAAGTCTCAACCAATTCTTTAAACTCCTCTTTTGTGCCAAGAAGCGGGTCAACGTCAAAGTAGTCATCTACATTGTACCTGTGGCTTGAAGTTGATTTAAAAATTGGTGTAAAGTAGATAGCATTTATGCCAAGTCTCTTAAAATAGTCAATCTTACTTTTAATCCCCTCAAAATTTCCACCAAGAAAGACTTCACCGCCCGGTTTTTCCCACTTGCAATAGTCCCATGGATAAAGCTCCCTTGGCTCTTCTTTTTTGTCTTTTCTTGCAAATCTGTCTGGAAAAATCTCATATACAACAAGTTTTTCTACCCACTTTGGCTTTTCAAATACGTCTGATGGATTTGCATATGGAAAATGAAAATGCCCTACGTAAATCTCTTCATCATCCTCTTGAAGACCAAATTGGTCATAAATCTTAAATGTACCATCAAACAGTTTTACCATAAATTTGTATCCGAGTCGTGGTGTTGATGCCTCAACAATAGCCTGATACACCTCATACTCTCCAACTTCCATGTAATAGTCCATCTTCAGCTTTTGAATTCTCTCTATTTCATATCTGTCAGAAAAGATGAGATAAATTTCTTTTGCAAACCCTTTTCTGATCCAAAGGCGAATTAAAAACTTTTCTCTTTCCAATGCAAATATGTCATGCAATTGATTGTGAATAATTTCCAAAGTTTCTGCACACTCCTTTATAAAATCTTTTAAATACCATGATTGAGTTTTATTTTACCACTTTTCAATGAATAATGCAAATGTTTGCACAAAAGCTTTAAAAGTAGAACTTTATAGGGAATTAATATGTCAAACTTGGGTATTCTCAAACCGAATAAAAAATTATAAAATGAAATGGTATAAAAAGTCAAAATAAAACAATCTTCAATCAAATTTGTTTAGGAAGGAGAAGATAATCAATGAAAAACTTGGAGCATGTTAAATCTCAAATCTGCAGAGTTGGAAGAATCATGTATGAAAGAGGCTATATTAGTGGCCCTGATGGAAACATCTCTGTAAGAGTTGACAAAGATACAATAATTACAACGCCATCAGGAGTTTCTAAAGGTTTTTTAAAAGAAGATATGCTTGTCACAATTGACATTGACGGAAATGTCCTTGAGAAAACTCAGTTCAAACCATCATCTGAGATAAAGATGCATCTTAAAGTCTATCGCGAAAGAGAAGATGTAAACGCCTGTGTGCATGCACACTCACCTTTTGCAACAACATTTGCAGTACTGAGAAAACCCCTTGACAAGCCAATTTTAGCAGAGTCTGTGTTTATATTCGGCGGATATATCCCTGTTGCACCATTTGCAACACCCTCAACAGTTGAGGTCCCAGAGTCAATCTCACCTTTTGTAAAAGACTACGATGCAATACTTCTTTCAAACCATGGAGTTTTGACATATGACAAGGATTTGGAGATGGCATTTTACAAACTTGAGATTGTTGAGTTTTGGGCAAAGATTTTATTTCTATCAAGCCAGATAGGTCAGCCGCAGGTTTTGAGCCCTGAAGAGGTCCAAAAGGTATTAAGTTTAAGAAATTCCCAGAATAATCCAAAATGAAGCAAACAACAAATTTAAAGGTATATCTTCTTGCCATTTGGGCTTGCAAGTTATAGTATATTAACATCTGAATTTTAAAGGGGGCGATTTAAAAATGGAAATACTAAATGAAATCTCCCAACTCATCCAGAAAGGAAATGCAAAGCAAGCATCAGAAAAAGTAAAAGAAGCACTCTCATTGGGACTTTCTGCTGAGGAGATTCTAAATGGCGCTTTGATTTCTGCAATGGCAGTTGTAGGTGAAAAGTTTAAAAACAATGAAATATACGTACCAGAGGTCTTGATTGCAGCGCGCGCAATGAAAGCAGCATTAGAAGTTTTAAAGCCAATCCTGACTGAAACAGGTGTAAAGCCAATTGGCAAGGTTGTAATTGGCACTGTAAAAGGTGATTTGCACGACATTGGCAAAAACCTGGTTGCAATGATGATGACAGGAGCGGGCCTTGAGGTAATAGACCTTGGAGTGGATGTTTCTCCCGAGAAGTTCTGTGAGGCTGTAAAAAGCTACAATCCACAGATTGTTGCAATGTCAGCTTTGCTTACAACAACCATGCCAAACATGAAAGCAACCATTGAAAAACTGCAAGAACAAGGTCTGCGCGATAAGGTAAAGGTGATTGTTGGTGGTGCACCTGTAACAGAGAGCTTTGCAAAGAGCATTGGTGCTGACGGGTATGCACCTGATGCAGCATCAGCTGCTGAGCTTGCAAAAAAGTTTGTCCAAGGTGCTGCGTAAAATAAATGAAAGGCTGAAGTTTTTCCTACTTCAGCCTTTTTATTTTAAGCCATTTTTAACCAAAAACGCTGCCACAAGTAAGACTATAAAGTCTACAGCAATTGCCACCGGAATAAATACCTTGTTCTTTGTACCCGAGTACATGCAAGGTATGTTGTTATTACATAAAAAAGGGTTCCGGTTGATGCACAGATGATTGAAGAATATCTTCCTATTTGTGAATCTGGTCCAAATTTTTCAGAGATGTCTTTCAAAACTACATAAGATGCACTTCCTGAAAACGGCTTTATCATGATAAGCCCAAGCGATTTTTGAAATATTCCAAGTTTGTTAAAAATAGGTCCTAAAAAGTTTCAAACATTTCTACAGCACCTGTCTTTATGAAAAGTTCAACAGCTAAAATTAGTGCAAAGACATTTGGAAATATTCTTATTGAAATTTTAATACCATCTTTCACGCCTTCAACAAAGCTACTAAAACTGTCATTGGACCTAAAAAGAGAAAAAATTAGTACAAATACAATAAATGAGGTTATTATAATATCAGAAATTATTTTTGTCATCTTCTTAGCAGCTTTGAGATTACTTTGCAGAAAATTATGCAAAGAAAAGTCCAACTAGTGACACAAACAGTATTGGAAAAAGTACAACTATCAGATTTTCAGACCCATACTCATGCCTTAGCATAATCATTGTTGTTGGGATAAGCTGGATTGAGCAGGTGTTCAATATCACAAACAAAATCATGTCGCTTGATGCAAAGTCTTTGCTATTTTCTTTTGAAAGCTCTTCCATTGCTTTAATTCCTGCTGGTGTTGCAGCATTTCCAAGTCCAAGAAGGTTTGCGATAATGTTTGTTGACATCCACTTAAATGCTTCTTCATTCTTTGTTTTAAAAAGAAGCCTTAAAAACGGCTTTAAAAATCTTTCCAATATTTTAATTAAACCTGTGTCTTGGGCAAGTCTCAAAAATCCTGACCAGAGGATTACAGAACACGCTATTGTTACAAATATCTGAAGAGCAGATTTTGGAGCAGAAAACAATATAGTAGTTATTTTGTTAATATCACCACTAATTACTTGAACTAAGATTGAAAACAAAATCAGAAAAAGCCAAAATGCACTCAAAAGTCCTTCTCTTCTTTCTTTAAAAGCTACTAATATAAAAGTATATTCATTATTTCCAAATTTATATTTTCAACATCCAAATTGTTTAATGAAAAAGCACCCTGCTGCTTCAAAATTGTGCAAGCAAGGTGCTTTTTTTAATTGATATTACCCGCTATCACTATCCCTCTATATACATAAAACCTCTCTCAAAAGCTTCATATCCAAAAGAGGCACATCAGGTGCTTTACTTTCTACATCTACAAACTTCTCTTCCTGCACAGAAGTATATATAGCATGAAGAGTTTCTAAAACATGAAAGGCTAAGCTCCCGGATGCCCTAAGTGGCGTCCCCATCTTGATTGCAAGCGCCATGTCAAGTATTCCTAAACCTCTTAAATTGTCGTAATTGAATGGGTTTATGACAGGCATTTCTTTAAACTCCTGCTCATCATGTCTTCTTAAAAGCACCCTGCCAAAGTCAAAGAAGTTAGGGTCTGGGACAAACAAGGTACCTTCTTCTCCATATATTTCAATTCCACGAAGGTTTGTTGCCGGCACATCGTATGAGACAGTTACACTTCCGATTATGTCATTTTCAAACAAAATTTTTGCTGTCACATACGTTGGCATTTCAACTATAATCTTTTCGCCCTTGTGTGGCTCAGATGTTATAAGTCTTTCTTTGTAAGTAATCTTGCCCATTGCAGATACTTTTTTGACAGAACCAAGTAAGGTCACAAGCGCTGTTAGGCAGTATGGCCCCACGTCAAACAAAGGTCCTAAGTACTTTTTGAATATAAAGTGCGGATTTGGATGCCATTTTTCTGGCCCGCCATACATTATAAAGCAGTTTGCTGCAAATGGCTTTCCTATCCACCCATCCTGGATAAGCTTTTTTGCTGTCTGGATATTTGCCCCAAGAAATGTATCAGGTGCACATCCAACCATTAAGCCTTTCTTTTCTGCTAACTCCAAAATTTCTTTCGCTTCATCTACTTTAGAGCAAAGAGGTTTTTCGCTGTAAAGATGTTTACCACTTTCAAGTACCTTTTTGTTGATGTTGTAGTGATGTTGGGGTGGCGTGAGGTTGACAATTATATCTACATCTAAATCATACACATTGTTAGGTTCAACAACTTTTTCGACTGAAAACTCAGAAGCAATAACCTTTGCCTTCTCTAAATCTACATCCGAGCATGCAATAATGTCAAATATTCCAAACCTTTTTAGGTTTTTAAGATACACAGACGCAATATTCCCACAACCTATTATCGCTACCTTAGTCTTTGTCATTATTTTAATCTCCCCTTTCTACCGAAACTTTACCTTTATAAACAATTACTTTAAAATTTTTGCTAAATGTTTAACTCAAATTATATCACAATCAAAATTCTTTACGTTTACATACTAAAAAGCTTTTTTAATTAGTAAGCTATTGACAAATTTATTTCGAAAGTATAATATTTTGTGTACGAAATATTTATAACCTAAAATTTTGGGAGGGCAAATTAAATGGAAAATGAATGTGAAGAAAAATTGATTTTTGAGATACTTGGGACAATCAGAAGAAAGTTAAATAACAGGCTCAAGAATGAAGAGCTTTTTGATTATCATGAAAGCCTGACGTTTGGTGAACAGCAGGTAATAATGGTTTTAAGTGAAAACTCACAACCTATGACTATGAAGGATATTGCATCAGAGCTTGGTATCTCACCTTCAACCTTGACAGGGATTGTGGACAAGCTTGTTGAAAAAGAACTTGTCAAAAGAGAAATAGATCTCCAAGATAGAAGAAAGGTGCAGGTTTTCCTTACAGAAAATGGTAAGAATCTTGTTGAGAAGATAATCGAATTTAGAAGCAGGGTTTTAGAGCCCATATTAAAAAATTTATCTCCTGAAGAAATAGATCTTCTCAAGAAGATTGTCCAAAAAATTAATGAAGCACTTTAGAAACATTTAAAAAGGATGGTGAATTATTAATGAAAAGAACTTTAAAAAGAATAATTGTTACAGTTTTAGTCTTAGCTATTCTGGTGTCAGTTGTGTATGCAATTTCTGTAAGAAACAAACAAGCTTTATCTGTTGTTGAAGTCAAAACTGCAAAAGTAGAAAAAGGTGATATTGTATCACTTTTCTCAACAAACGGCGATGTTGAGTCAAAGTCAAAGCAGGATTACTACATCTTCTCCCCAACAAAGGTTATAAAGGTGTATGTTGAGCTTGGAGATAGGGTAAAAAAGGGTGACAAACTTTTAGAGCTTGAAACTCAGGATTTGACTTTGCAGTATAAAATTGCTCAAAAACAGCTTGAGATGGCAAAGCTGCAACTTGAATCATTAAAGAAATTAAAAGAAAAAACTTCAAGCCAGAGTACAAATAGTTTAAATAGTCAAGGAATTTCTGGATTTTCTCAGGTACTTCCAAGTACCGTAACAAATTCTTCAATTAGTCAAAATCAATTATCACAGCAATTAAAATCTTCCTTTGGTGGGACAAATTTGCCTCTATCTTTAAATGCCCAGCAGTCTTCTTCACAACTTAGCATACCAGCATCCTCTACTGGCCAACTTCAATCCTCTTCAAGTCTTAGTAACATTGACGACCAGATAAAGCTTCAGCAAAAACAGGTTGAGATTGCAAAGCTCAATCTAAAAAGTATCAAGCAATCAATGGATAAACAGCAAAGGTATATAACAGCAGAAATTGACGGAATCGTGACTACTATAAATGTAAGAGAAGAAAATTATTATGCTTCTACTCAGTTTCCTGCAATTACTATTGAAGACCCGGATAATCTTCAGGTAGTTTTGAATGTCAACCAGTATGATGCTATAAATCTAAAAGAAGGTCAAAAAGCTTATATACACTTTGGCGACAAGACATTTGATGGAGTTGTCAGACAGGTTGCACCAGCTGCAACTAAAGTTTTGACACAAACAGGTTCTGAAAATGTTGTAAAAGCATATGTTGACATCTTGAACAACGACCGAACAATCAAATCTGGCTTTAATGTAGATGTGGATATAAAGATTGGCGAAAAGAAGAATGTTGTAAAAGTACCATCAGAGGCAATTGTCACAGACAAAAACGGCAAAAATTACGTCTATGTTGTTGAAAACGGAGTAGCCAAACAAAGAGAGGTGAGGCTTGGACTTTCTTCGGATTTAGAAACTGAAGTTTTAGATGGTGTAAGTGTTGGAGAGGAAGTAATCTTAAATCCAAACAGCTCAATACAAGATGGTACAAAAGTCAAGGTAAAAGGGAGCGAATGAGATGATTGAGCTAAAAGACATCAGAAAAGTCTACAACCTCGGTAAGGTAGAACTCGAGGTCTTAAAAGGAATATCCTTAAAAGTAGAAAAAGGCGAATATGTTGCAATTGTAGGACCATCCGGGTCTGGAAAGTCAACACTTATGAACATCATTGGGCTTTTAGACAGACCCACTTCTGGTACATACAAACTCAATGATATAGAAGTTTCAAGTTTGTCAGATGTAGAACTTGCAAGAATTAGAAACAAGCAAATAGGCTTTGTTTTTCAATCGTTTAACCTCTTGAGCAAGTTAAATGCACTTGAGAATGTAGAACTTCCTATGCTGTATGCAAAAATCCTTCCAAAAGAAAGGCGTCAAAGAGCAATCAAAGCATTAGAGAGGGTAGGCTTAAGTGATAGACTTTATCACAGGCCAAATGAGCTTTCTGGGGGGCAGCAGCAAAGGGTTGCAATTGCACGGGCAATTGTGATGAATCCAGCTTTTTTGCTTGCTGATGAGCCAACAGGAAATTTAGACACGAACTCAAGCATTGAGATTATGAAGATATTCTATGAACTAAATCAGCTTGGTACAACAATTATAATGGTCACACATGAACAAGACATTGCAAACCACGCAAAGAGGATTATCAGAATCAGAGATGGAATGATAATTGAAGATAGCTTTGTTAAAAACAGAATTACATATTAAAAAATTACTCAAAAGGTGATGAAGGAAGATGTATATATCAGAGCTAATTAAAGTTGCAATAAAGAGTATATTGTCAAACAAACTCAGGACTTTTTTGACAATGCTTGGAATTATTATTGGTATTGCCTCAGTTATAACAATTATGTCTCTTGGCGAAGGTGGACAAAAGGCCATTGTGGGCGAGTTTGAGAAAATTGGTGTGAACATTTTCTCAATCAGAACAAGGACTGATGTACAAATAACAGAAAGTGATAGATTTACCATCAAAGATGTTGAGATGATAAGAAAAAGAATCCCTGCTGTCAAATACGCTGCACCCGTTGCACAAAAATTTGGACTTGTCAAAACTGAAAACAAGACAAAGAGGGCATTCTTTATTGCAACCGATTTTGATTATGGAAATGTGTCAAATTTAAAAGTAGTGTACGGAAGGTTCTTTAATGAAAAGGACATATTGCAAGGTCGAAATGTGGTTTTAATTGACAAAGACTCTGCAAAAGAGCTTTTCGGGTATGAAGACTGTGTTGGAAAAACTATAAAGGTTGGCAGTTTTTCTTCTTTTGATACTGCAAAGATAATCGGTGTTATTGACAGTGGAAATTTTAAGATTTTAGCAGGCAGTGCATCCGACCAGTTCCCTGTAATTGCTGCTATGCCAATAACATATGCCCAGAAGATTTTTGATGATGTGATTATCTCCCAAATTTATGTCATGACTTATAATTCTGACCAGCTAGATGAAGCATCAAGCCAAGCAATAAGAATCTTAGAGGCAAGACATCACAACAAGGACAAGTATAAAACTGAAAAGTTTGTTGCTTTTATGGAACAGTTTAATAGAATCTTAGGGATATTTACAACAATCATGAGCGCAATTGCTGCAATATCGCTTCTGGTCGGCGGCATTGGTGTTATGAACATTATGCTTGTGTCTGTGACAGAAAGGACACGTGAGATTGGCATCAGAAAGGCAATCGGCGCAACACAAAGAGATATTTTGATTCAGTTCTTGATAGAAGCACTTTTAATCTCTCTAATTGGTGGCGCAATTGGAACATTTTCAGGGTATCTTTTTGCAAACTTAGTAGGACCATTTATCCAAATAACACCAGTTGTATCACTCCAAAGTATTCTCATTGCATTTATATTCTCATCAGCAGTTGGAATCTTTTTTGGAATCTATCCGGCAAGAAGGGCTGCAAAGCTGGATCCAATTGTGGCTCTCAGGTATGAATAAAAGAAGTGTAACATCAAAGGGGCGGAACTATAAAAGCTGCCACCGCCCTTTTATTTTTTTAAATAAATACTCAATCTATTTTTACCTATACCTTCACCCTGAAATGGACAAATCCATTGTCTACAAAGGTCTCAAGTTTAATGTTTAAAATCTTACAAAGCTCTTTTACAATAGAGAGCCCAAGTCCAAAGCCTCTCTTGCTTGACTTATATCTTTCAAACAAAAAAATGAGCTCTTCTTCTTTCAAGTCTGCTTTATTATAGATATCAATGTACTCATTATTTGCTTCAATATACACTTTTTTATCAACTGTATTTTCAATGGCATTTGCAAAAGGTTATTTATTATTCTTCTGAACGAATTTAAATCTGTTTTTATCTTAGGGAATTCAAACTCTTTACAACAATCTCTACATTGTCAAGATCTGCCACCTTTTTTAACTGCTCGCATGCCTCTTTGATTACCAAGTTCACATCAACTTCCTCTATCTTTTGGTCAATTATCCCGCTGAAATCTTTGAAAGCTCAACCATATTGGAAATCAGGTTTTGCATATAATCACATTGTTTTCCAATTCCATCCATATTTTGTTTAATATTTTCTTTGTCATCAATATCCAAATATTTTGTGCTCTCACAATAGCCCTTTATAACAGCAATAGGTGTTTTCAAGTCGTGAACAAAATTTGCGACAAACTCACGCCTTACCTTCTCAAGGAGTCTCAGCGAATTTTTGAGGCTATTGATGGACCTTGCAAGGTCTTCAACTTCATTTGTTGAGTTGTTTTTCAGTTCAAAATCCTCTCCATGGGCAATCTTTTGAGTTGCTATTGAAATCTTTATTATACGCTTTGATATATGCCGTGAAATCAAAAGTGACACTAAAAGCCCTATTAAAATGAATACAACGCTAATTTTAATCAGATTTTTTGATATTATGTTCAAAGCATATCCATAATATGGTTTTATAGTTATTACAATAGAAGTAAAACTCCCCTTTTTTAACACATATGCAATGTACTCCATTTTAAAGTGTGGATAAGAAAATTCATAAACTCCGCTTGAATTGAATACAGGCATAATCATATGATAGGGTATATCCAATCCACCTTTTTCAAGGACAATCGCATTTCCTTGTAAAACAAGTATTTTCACTGCGGACAAATCGCCTTCCAACTTGTTTTCAAGCGCATCTTGGGAAAGCTTTTTCAAGTCATCTATTACCATATCCTCCAAAAAGTACTTAAGATAGAGCATATTGGAAATATATATACTCAAAATTAGAAAAACTATTATTCCTATAAAGTTTAGAGCTATTTTAGTAAAAAGTTTCATCTTGTTTTAACATCCTTTCAATCATTCTTTGTCCTCCGAAAGTTTATAGCCCACACCCCAAACTGTCTTTATTAAAAATTTGTAGTCTTTTAACTTTTCTCTTAACTGCTTTATATGAACGTCCACGGTTTGAGTCTCACCAATGAAATCAAAACCCCAAACCTTTTCAAGTATCTCATCTCTTGACTTTACCAAATCTTTGTTTTTGGCCAAGAAAAGCAAAAGCTCAAACTCTTTATGAGTGAGGTTCACATCCTCACCATCCACTATTACCTTAAACCTCTTGGGGAAAATCTCTACCTTGCCATCTAAAAGTTTTATGTTTTCTTCAAAATTTTTGCTTCTCCTCAAAACAACCTTCACGCGTGCAATCAGCTCAAGCATAGAAAATGGTTTTGTGATATAGTCCTCTGCCTCAAGTTCAAAGCCTCTTAACTTATCAAATTCTTCTGATTTGGAGGTTAATATTATTGTGGGAATACCTTTTTTGCTGGCTTCTTTCAATACTTCATACTCTTCCATGTCAGGTAGCATAATATCAAGAATTATCAAGTCAGCCTCATTTAACTTACTCAGTGCATCTTTTGCAGTGTATAAGTTTATAACTTCAAATCCTTCATTTTTCAAAAACCTTGTAATTATTTGATTTAAATCTTGCTGGTCCTCAACAACTAAGATATTTGCCACCTTCCACCCACCCTATTTTATTATATTATATTTCGAGGTTGTTGAATAAAAGAAATAACCATATAGAGTAAACATAGTAACAAAAGAAAAAATCCCCCTTGTGTTATAATTTTAATTTAAGAGAAAACCACAAAAAAACACAAGGGGGAAAAGATATACATGAATATTAAATCACAAAATGAGAAATTTTCAAAGCTGCTTTTTGTAATAAAAAGGTTACTGAAGTTTTATCGAGGAAGATAAAGCAAAATAGAAGGGGACGACCGAGGAAATTTAATCTGTTTCAGATAATAGCTTGTTTGGTTTATAAAGTTAAAAAGGGGATAAAGAGTTTCAGAGAATTAGAATATCGAATAAATCAAAACAAAGAGTTTAAGCAAGTAGTAGGTATAGAAGAAAGTCCGGACTATTCATATTTTGCAAAGTTATCAAGAAAAATAGAAGAAGAATACATGCAAGATATAAAAGATGTATTAATAGCTGAAATAGAACCTGATATGAGTATAGTGATAGTAGACTCTACGCCGCTTAGAAGTGCCAAAAATGATTCAGAAGCAAAAATAGGTATACATATTACAATAGGATTTTATAGGGGATACAAATTACATCTTTTGTGTACAGGTAAAGAAGAAGTAATACCACTTTTCTGAATTTTAACAGGGGCAAATTAATAGACGTGCGACAAGAAGAGCTTTTGTATAGGGCATGGGGCTCTTTGGCTGTGAGATTGTATTAGCAGATGCGGGATACGATTGTAGTAGAATAGTTTAATATAGCAAATGAGCTTAAAGTTAAATTTGTTGCCGGGATAAACAAAAGAAACATGAAAGATATAAACAATGTTAGCAATAGTTTTAAAAGCAAGAACATAAGATTTTTAGAAACTGAAGAGGGTAAAAAGTTATACAGGCAGAGAACAAAGATTGAAAGACTACTTAGCAAATTAAAAGGTGAAAATAATCTTGAGAATGTAAGGCTCAAGGGATTTAGAAATTATAAAAGGTATATTGATTGGATACTAAGCTGTTTGAGCAACTTCTTAGAAAGTTAGAAGGTAAAAAGTTTTCTTTCGCTTATGAATGGAATCAATAATTTATGTTTGTTTTATGCATTGCTGGTAATATTTTTTTATTCAACAACCTAATAGTAGTATTTAATCTTTAAATGTCATTTAAACACCAAAGATAACTTTTTTAAAAGAAATATTAGCAATAATTTAACTTCTTGTATTATAATAAATGGTATAAGGAAGAAATTTATGGGATAAGGAGTGAAGTCAATGCCACCAAAAAGTAATGGAAAGGAATCTGTAAAAAAAGGAGTTACTAGTCTTACATACGTGGCCCTCCCGTTTATAATTATTCTTGACATTCTTCTTGGAATTCTCATGCCAACAAGCAATCTAAAACTTTACAGCATCGTAGTTGCAACAATCACGTTTATTCTAACACTTGCAATAACAGCTTTTATGATCCGCTATGAAATGAATAAGATGATTACAAAGCTTGAAAATACTCTGGAAGTTATCAAGAACGGAGACTATAGCAAACTCATTTCATCAAAGGAATTTGGGAATATCCAAAGAGTTGCATCAAGTGTAAATGTTGTACTTTCTGACGTAAAACTTCTGATTGAGGAGTTTTTTAACTTATCAAATGCAATAGTTGGGGCATCAAAGAAGGTTACAAAGACATCTGAAGAGGCAGCTGCAGCAATTGAAGAAATTGCAAAGACAGTTGAAGAAATTGCAAAAGGTGCTTCACAGCAGGCAGAAGAAGCGCAGTATGGCGTTCTTTTAGTAAATAATCTCTCTGAACAGCTCAATGCAGTTTCAGAAAGTTATAATGCCGTAATTGAAGAAACAAATAAAATCGAGACTCTTAACAAAGACGGAATTGAAAAAATGAATGATCTTCGTGAAAAGAGCGAAGTTGCTCTTTCAACCGCTGAAAAGGTAATTGAAACAATCATGACATTCGCGGAGAGAATTAAGACCATATCCAACTTTGTTGAGGTAATAAATACAATTGCTGAGCAAACAAACCTCTTAGCCTTGAACGCTGCAATTGAAGCAGCAAGAGCAGGCGAGGCAGGCAAAGGTTTTGCTGTTGTTGCTGACGAGGTAAGAAAACTTGCTGACCAGAGTAAAAAAGCTGCAGATGAGATAAATTCAATAGTTGATGTTATCCTCAACGAGACAGAAAATACAATCAAGATTATTGACGAAATCAAAGCAGCAGCACTTGGTCAACGAGATGCTGTGATTGAGTCCCAGCAGTCTTTTGCAAAAATCTCTGATGAAATCAATGCAATTGTTGAAAAGACGCAAATTGTAAAAGAAGCTCTAAATAGAATGGAAGAGGCAAGAAATGCTGTAATAAGAGCAATTGAGAGTATATCCTCAGTCTCACAAGAAACAGCTGCTGCATCACAGGAAGTTGCTGCAACTGTTGAAAACCAGTTAAATTCTATAAACGAGATGAAATACTCAGCACAATCTTTGCAAAGGCTTGTTGATGAGCTTGATAAGAAGCTGAAGAAGTACAAAATAAGATAAAAAAAGATAAAAGGGGTTGGGAAGATAAGCCCAATCCCTTTATTTTATAGGCTTTGCATTAATCAGTTTCACAATGTCAGATAACAAGTTCTTTTCCTTAATCTCAAACCCGGCTTTTTTAACATTTTCTACTGTATTTCGATTTATATTAGCTCCATAAAGTCCAACAACCAAGGGATTTAATATATCCATTATTTTGCCTATTGGCTCTTTTTTGCTTCGAACATGTTCAAGCATTACTAAAAGCCCATCGCCTTTTAGGACTCTGTGGACTTCTTTCAATCCCAAAATGGGATCTGGTACTGAACAAAATACACAGGCTGTCACAACTGTATCGACAGAGTTATCACTAAATTCCAAATTCTGAACATCCATAAGTCTTAAGTCTACTTGCAAATTTAATTTTGCAGCCCTTTCTTTTGCTTTTTCCAGCATCTTGGGGCTAAAATCTATTGCAACTATCTCCCAATCTTGACTATAATAAGGCATATTTTTACCTGTGCCGACACCTACTTCTAAAACCTTAGGGCCTTTTATATGGCTAAATAATAACTTCCTCCACTGAGAAAACCACTTTTTCTCCATCATATTTTCAATAGCATCGTAGTATTTAGCAGCTCTGTCATATCTTTTCCTGATTATCTCTATTTTGTTTTTCATATATTTTCTCCTTTCATTTCAATATGTTTGCCATTTGTTTTTAGACTTATTTCCAGCTCACTCTATCGAAATTATTCTTTTTAAATTATTTTACCACTTTACAAAAGTTTGAGCTCAACATCTTTTTATCTGAATATGTAAGTGAACTACCGTCCACCTAAAGAGGTGAAGGCTTCATGAGAAGTTTGGCAGCAGCTCAAGCTACCCTTATTCTCACAGGGTGGTTTACACACCCACTACTGGTTATCTGCTTTACTGCAGATTCACCAGCTACTTTTGCAAGTATATTTATCGCTCCATTTATATCCGCATTTACTACATACCCACACTTTTTGCATACATACAGTCCCCTGTATCTCCTGCTACTTTTGCTAACATGCCCACATCTGCTACATCTTTGTGATGTATGACCCTCATCCACTTCCATATACCTTATACCATAATACATGCACTTTGATTTTAGCTTCCTCTTGAACTTGCCATATGGTATCCCTACAAAATTTTGATTGTTTACTCTTCCTATCTCTATCCCCTGTTTTATACCTTTCATCCTGCCAACAACTACTGCACCTATCTGATTGTTCAAACAGTGCTTGATTATCAAACTCACAGCCTGATTTAAAAAATTGTCTATTATATGCTGCCTTTTGTGAGAAACTAAAGCAAGTTTTCTGCCACATTTTATCCCTTGCTTGCTGTAAATCGACTGAAGTCTTGCCCTCTCTTTGTTGTACCATCGGTTGAGTGATTTTATATACCTGCCTTCTATCAAAAAGGCAGTCCCGATGGTATCAACCACCGCTGCAAAATTGTCAAGCCCTAAGTCTACCCCTAAATACCTGCTCAAATCAAAAATACTCAGCTGCTGCTTATCTTCATACACATACTCAATCTCAAACCATCTACCAATAAATTGCAAAGAATTTGTAAAGAATTTGTGAAGTCAATTGACTTCTAAAAATGGTCTTTGATAAAATGATTATGTAAAAATTCCGAGTAAATAAATAGGTTTACTTTAAATTTGGCAAGAAAGAACACAAGTCAATATGCAAAGGAGGAAGTTTTGGTGAGCAAGAAAGCAAAGAGAATAATTGTGTTTGCTGTTCTTTTTGCATTTATATTATCTTCACTGTACGTTCAAGCTATAATCTCCCAACAAAAGAAACAAAGCGATATACAGACTAAAACTACTTGTCAGCAGGATTTGAAACAAAGTACAAGTTCTAAAGACAAGTTACCAGATCCTCTGATAATAAACAGTGAAGGATTCATTACAGTCGGGGTAAGATATTTAAATCCTATAAAAGATGACAAAGACAACCTGGTATTTGAGGTGTTTTTTGACAATCATCAAGTTGATTTGTCCACACTCAATCTTAGCGGAAAGATATTGTTTACCACAAGTGAAGGTATAAAAGTTAAAAAAGCAACATGGCGAATTGAAGGTTCAGGGCATCACGTCATGGCATATATCAAAATACCAAAAAAATAAATGGTAAAAACCTTATTACCCCTAAAACCAAATATATCCAATTGGAGTTACAAAATATTGGAGGTGTCAAATCGAGAATTTATAGATGGGATAAGAAGTTTTTGAATTAGGAGGATCTATAAAGTGGCTTATTTACTACCTTTTGCAGCAGGCTTAGCATCTTTCTTTTCCCCCTGCATAGTACCTATGATAAGTGTATATTTTTCAGCTATCACAGGTGTTTCGGTTAGAGATTTGAAGGATATAGAAGTTCACAAAAGAATGAGAAAATTTATACTTATAAATACCTTTATATTTGTATCTGCCTTTACACTTGTTTTTACAATGGCAGTGGCTTTAGGTGGAAGTATTGGCAGGTGGCTAAGTGGTTATACCACGATAATGAATAAAATAGGTGGGGCAATAACTATAATAATGGGACTAAACCTAATTGGTCTGTTAAATTTGAACTTTTCGTTTTCGAACAAATACAGTGCAGATAACATTAAAACATCTTCAAGATATCTTACCACTTTTTTAATAGGGCTGTTTTTCGCTATAGTATGTTCCCATTGCATCGGGCCAATTTTATACTCCATATTGATATATACCACAACCACAAAAAGTGCCTTTGTAGGAATAACAATAATGCTATTATTTTCCTTGGGTCTTGCAATACCGTATTTGCTTGTTGGTTATTATCTACCTTACGCGATTAATGCCATAAAAAAAGCAAAGAAATTCCAAAATGCTATCTGTGCAGTTGCAGGAGCTACTCTCATTTTCCTTGGCATTGTGATGTTTTTAAACAAACTCCAAGACTTGACAGCAATTTTTAGCAGGCTACTACCTTATAAATTGCCGTTTGGAATGTAATTGATACAAAAAATTGTAATAATGGAGGAAATAAAAGTGATTTTAGTTGTTATCAGCTTAGCATCAATTTCATTGTTTATATACCAGGTCATTTTAAATCGAATATATTCTACCTTATTTTGGTATCATTATATCTTTTTAATTACATCATTTGCCATATTTGGGCTTGGAATAGGTGAAATAACAGCTTACAATTAGCGTCAAAAAAGTGAAAATTTAAAAACTATTTTATCGGTTAAGGCCTTATTTCTTCTATCTATCTCGTACATATTTTCACTGGGAATTATATATGTATTGCCGTTTCAAAACAACGTATTGATTTATTTAATTCTGGCCACATTACCTTTTGTAGCAGGTAGTTACTTTTTCTCTATTGTATTTGAGCAGTTTGGAAAAATAAGCAACAAGTCATATTTTGCAGACCTCATAGGCTCAGGATTTGACAGCATAATTGTGTTGCTTCTACTTAACAATCTTGGAATATATCGGTCTGTAATTTTGATTTGTATTATTTCAGTAATAGCTTGGCTACTTTTTACTTTGCAGCTAAAAAAGAAAACTTTGCTTGGTGGTATTGGTGTATTGATTCTTTTCATGTTAGCGCTCTTTATTCCGAACAAGTACGTAAATTCAATTGAACAAAACTTTATTGGATTTATCACAAACAAAACAAAAACACTTGGCACTATTGCAAAATCAAACCAAAAAGCTAAGATTGTCTACACTAAATGGAATGCATTTTCACGAACAGATGTCATTAAAGTAGAAGGTGATAACGATGAAATGATAGTAACAATTGATGAAACAGCAAATGCACCTATGTATAGATTTGATGGTAAAAAAAGTAGCTTGAGCAAATATAAAGATGACATTGAATATCTGCCTTTTTCCTTTGGAAACAATCATAAAACGTTGATAATTGGGCCTGGCGGTGGAAGAGATATTTTGTATGCTTTAGCTGGAAATAGTAAACAAATAACTGGAGTTGAAATAAATACATCAAGTATTGACGCTGTAAGACACTTTAAAGAGTTCAATGGAGATATTTATAACAGACCAGAAGTAAAAATCTATGGTGAAGATGGCAGAAATTTTGTGAGAAAATCTAAGGAAAAATATGATGTGATATTCTTAGCACTGGTCATGACAAATGCATCCCAAAACATAGGTTATGCTCTTTCAGAAAACTACCTGTTTACAGTTGAAGCTCTTGAGGACTATATGAATCACTTAACAGATAATGGAAAACTCGCCTTTTTGGTTCACGACAAAGAGGATATGAGCAAACTGATAGCAACCATTTTGCGTGTACTGAATAAAAGAGGTATATCAATCAAATAAGCTCCAAAGTATATGGCTATCTTCACCAAAGAAATTCAACTAATGAACGGCAATGAACATATTCATTATCCAATGATCATTGTAAAAAACAAGCCTTTTTCACAACTTGAAAGCAAGAAATTAAAAGAGACTGCGGATAAAGGAAAGATTGTCCCGCTTTATATTCCTTATGTTAATGACAAGGAACCACTTTACCACATAAAGCAAGGACATTTGACTTCAGTAGAGTTCTAAAACGGATTTTCATTTAGCGCAACACCTGCAACAGACGACAAGCCATACTTCTATGACTTTAGCAAAGGTGTTTCACCTGTGCTGGTATTTATCTTCTTTTTCATACTTCTGGGAAGCATGATATTGTTTACACCAATTATCTCTCAAGAAAATGCGTTCAAACCTTCTTTGTATTTTTCAAGCTTAGGAATAGGATACATGCTAATTGAGATTCCGCTTATTCAAAAGTTTATTCTATACCTGGGTCATCCAGTACTTGCCTTCAATTATGTACTTGCTGGGCTTTTGATTGGCAGCGGAATAGGTGCATATTTTAGCAATGCAAAGGTGTTTAACAATCTGTCAAATAGAATATACTTACCTGCTCTATTGGTCATGGTAATAAATATTGGTCTAATATTCTCTTTAAACTCAATATTCAAAGTGACCTCTGATTTTAGCTTAGTTAGCAAAATACTAATTGCAGCCATACTGGTTATGATTCAAGGCTTTTTCATGGGAATGCCGTTCCTAAGAGGTATAAAGATATTAAGCGAAAATAAAAAGAAAAGCAAAACAATTCCTGTGATGTGGGGACTCAATGGTGCAATGTCAGTTATAGGCTCAGTATTATAAATTATGCTTTCAATGGAATTTGAATTTTCCATTGCTATGCTTGCAGGAGCTATTTTATATGGACTTATAAGCTTACAAAATAGAAATTTGGTAACTGCTAAATAAAAAATGTGAGGGGGAATTTAGGGATGAAAGAGGCACTCTGCTTATACTTCTTGCAATGAGCGGATGTTTGCTAGCACACATTTTCATGCACAAAGCAATGATGAAAAGAGGTTGCCACGGCCATGACCACCACCACAGCAATGAAAACCAAAAAGCATCTGACTTCAAAGATCACCAGTTCCATCAACATCACCACAGTGAAGAATTAGTTGCACTTGATAAACCTAAAAGTGAAGAGAACAAGTAGAGGGATTTATCCCTCTTTTTTTGTGATTTATCACATCAAATTGGACAATATAGACAAAAAAGTTCATATGGTATATAATAATGCAAACGATATCATTTGAGAAAGGGGAATATTTCAATGAAGAGAATCTTAAGGTACATACTCATATTTGCTATCGTTTTCGCAGTTGGACTTAGTTCATTTTTGGCAGGTCTTTCTAATTCTCAAAGTCCAGTTCAAACTAAAAAAGGCGGTTTGATTTTCTACGAAGTTTTTGTCAGGTCATTTTATGATAGCAATGGTGATGGCATAGGGGACATAAATGGTCTGGCTGAAAAACTGCCATATATCAAATCCTTAGGTGTAAATGCCATCTGGCTTATGCCAGTATTTGAATCTCCAAGCTATCACGGATATGATGTGACTAACTATTACAAAGTCAATCCCGACTATGGTACAAATGAAGATTTCGTCAACTTCATAAAAAAGGCTCACAAGATAGGTATCAAAGTAATTATAGATATGATGATAAATCACACAAGTAGCAAACACCCTTGGTTTATAGAGGCATCAAGCAATAAAAATAGCAAGTACAGAAACTATTATATCTGGGCAACACCAAACACAAACCTCGATGAACCATCAGACCTTGGCACAAGACAATGGTATAAAAAGTGTGATAGTTATTACAATGCTATATTTTGGTCTGAGATGCCAGACCTCAATTTTGACAATAAAGCTGTGAGAGAAGAGATGAAGAAAATTGCCAAGTTCTGGTTAGAAAAAGGAGTAGATGGATTTAGGCTTGACGCCGCAAAGCATATTTATCCTTTGAGCAGAGAAAAAGATACTCTTGCGTGGTGGGAAGAATATGCAAAATTCTGCCGAAGTATTAAAAAAGATGTGTACCTTGTTGCAGAAGTGTGGGACAGCCCTCAAAGAATAGCGCAATATGCAAAGATTTTTGATTCTTGTTTTAACTTTACTGTGGCTCAAAACATCATTGAAGGAGTAAAATATGAAAATACTCAAACTTTGCAAAATAATCTCTCTTCAATATACAATCTCTACAAAAATGTCAATCCTCAATTTGTTGATGCACCATTTTTGACAAACCATGATATGAACAGAGCTTATTCTGAAATTGGGTCAAACAGCAAAATGAAATTAGCTGCAGCATTATTATTGACACTGCCTGGCAATCCTTTCATCTACTATGGTGAAGAAATTGGCATGAAAGGACAAAAAACAGATGAATATATTAGAGAGCCATTCAAATGGTATGAGACATGGAAAAAAGGACAGACAAACTGGGAGATGAGCCTTTACAATAGCGGCCCTGATGTTGCTTCAGTTGAAAAACAAGAAAAAGCCAAAAATTCTCTGCTCAATTTCTACAGAGACATGATTGGTTTCCGAAAAAAGAACTTACCATTACTAAAAGGAGACTTCCAGTTAATTAAAACCTCTGCTGATACACTTTGTTTCGCAAGAGTTTACAATAATCAGAAGATAGTTTTAATTTTTAACTTCACGGGCAAGGAATTATCAAAGACTATAACCCTGCCATCTAATATTAAGCTTGCCGGCAAAATAGTTAAAGGATCTGGGAAAATCTTGTCTTTAAAAAATGGAAAACTTGCTTTTTCAATAAAACCTTATTCATTTATCATCTTAAATTAATAGTCAGAAGCATAAAATTTTCATTTAAGGCAACATTAAAAGATTAAAAGGCGGGTAACTTCCTCAGAATCACCCGCCTTTAAGTTTTTTCAAAAATTTTTTTAAAATGAAATTTTTCTAAAATGCTGCTTTATAAATTTCCATTATCTCTTCTACAGTATCTTGTCTTGGATTTGTCAAACCACAAGCATCCTTTAGGGCATTTTCAGCCAAAGTCCTTATGTCTTCATCTTTTACACCCAATTCTTTCAAACCAGCTGGTATTCCTATTTCTTTTGACAAAGCCTTAATGCTCTCAATTACCATTTCACCGACTTTTTCTTGCGAAATTCCTTGCACATCAATCCCCATTGCTTTTGCAATGTCAATGAATCTGTGAGGAACCACCTTTAAATTGTACGACAAAACATGTGGTAATAACACTGCATTGCACACCCCATGTGGCAAATCATAAAATCCTCCTAATTGATGTGCCATTGCATGAACATAGCCCAAACCTGCAATGTCAATAATGTACTTTTTGTAGGAAAGTACAGCCTAGATTTGACAGAGACATACAAAAAGATTGTTGATACATTCTTCAGCAGAAAAGTTAACAGAGAGTTTCTCCTTGATTTATATACTCAAGAGTCTGTATATGATATCTTCAAATACAGAGGTGCTGAGAAGATAATAAACGATAAAAATTCAGAAATATATCATATCTTGGATTATATAAACACCAATTATTTGCGCAAATTAAAGATTTCAGATATTGCCAAAGAATTTAACATGAAAGAATATGAATTTACTAAGTACTTTAAAAAGTTCACAGTGAAATCACCAAAGGAATATGTTAAAGACTTAAAACTTAATAAAGCAAAAGAGTTATTAAAATTCGAAAATGTTACCAATGTGTGTTATGACATAGGGTATGAAAATATTTCTCATTTCATTAAAGAATTCAAAAACAAGTTTGGAGTTACACCAAACTTATACAAGAAAACTCTAAATAGCTAAGAACAAAAAGTGTCGATCTTATCTGTTCAAGGAAACTCCTTGAGAAAAAAGAGGCTGTCCAAAAACAATAATTTTTAATAACCAAAATCAAGCATTTGATGGTATTTAATGTTAATATTGAACTATGCAGTAAAAAGCAAGAGGGTTGGCTGGCAATTTTGCCCCAACCCCCTATTATTATCTTCGCCAATCTTTCTATGTTATAGGCAATACAAACCAAACTCTACTTTAGCTTCACACCCTTCATACCCCTGAGCAGGAATCTCCTAAACCCTTTATTGTTCTTTATTATCCCAAATACTGTCTCAACTTCTATCTTCCTTTTTTCGTAAATCTCTTCGCCTTCTCTACTTAACAGCCTTTGCCTCACCTCTTCCTTCAATTTCTCTAACCTCGGTCTTATACTAAATCTCTTCTTCCATCTCTTACCTTTATAACATTTTTCTCTGTGTTCACAACCATTACAAATATCTTCACATTGATATACCTTCTCATAACTTACAAATCCTCTCTCATTTGCACTTATCTTCGGATATAAGTATTTCACCTTCTTACCAGCAGGACAAATATATGCATCTTCTTCAGCTATGTACTCCCAGTTCCTTACATTGAAAATATCCTTCTTAAATCTTCTTGTCTGTTCCAAGTCAAATGTGTTATACTTAATGTAGCTATTTATGCCACATTCTTTCAGATGAAGGTAGTTTTCTTCAGACCCATAGCCACTGTCTGCTACAATGTTCTTTGGCATGAAACCTGTTATCTTCGTCACAAGCTCAAGGTGTTCCTTTAGACAGACAGTGTCTGTGGGACTTTGGTGGATGCTAAAACCTATGACAAATCGGTTCTGTGTGCCGATTTGTACATTATACCCGGGTTTTAGCATCCCATTTTTCATATGGTCATCCTTCATCCTCATAAATGTGGCATCATTGTCTGTTTTTGAAAAACTATTCCTGCCATTTAAGATCTGCTCATAAGACTCATATTTCTTGAGTCTTAATACGCAGTTGTTTTGGAGAGTTTTTACAAGCTTTTTCACTCTCCTTTCTTTCCTTTTGCTCCCAAAGTTAGCTTCTGCTATCTTTTGGGAGAGTTCTTCAACTTTTTGTTCAAGCTCTTGGCTATCATAATCAGCTTCTAAATTGACATCCAACTCGCCAAGAATTCTGTCTTCTTCCTCATTTATCCTCTCTATTTCATTAAGAATTTCTCTTACTTTTTCTCTTAATTTCTTTTTGTATGTTCTTGTACTTCTTGCCCATACAAATGTATACTTGTTCGCATTTGCTTCAATCTTTGTCCCGTCAAGGTAGTAATACTCAAAGTTTACATACCCCAGTTTTACAAGAAGTTCAATAACTTGTGCGAAAATCTCTTCAATGCAATCACCTATTATCTCTTTTCTGAATCTATTGATAGTTCTGAAATCAGGGGTTTGAAGTTTTGAAAGCCACATAAAGGTTATATTCTCTTGAAGTGCTTTTGCTATCTTTCTTGAAGAGTATATCCCCTGTATGTAAGCATAGATAAGTACTTTCAAAAGCATCAAAGGATGGTAGCTGGAAGTCCCACCACCTTTGTATTTCTCTACTATGGTTGAGATATCTATTTTATCAATGACTTTATCGATTGCTCTTACTAGATGAGTTTGAGGGATAAAGGCTTCAGGGTCGATTGGCATTATTAATTGGTTGGGGTTATATTCTTTGAAGACTATTTTATCATGTTTGCGTGGCATATTAATCCTCCTTATGTAATCATTTCTGAGATATTATATCATAATTATCTCATAATGTAAATACAGTAAAAATAAAGAGGCTGTCACCTCATCTTTTTAGACAGCCTCTTTTTAACTTTGTGAAAGCTACTTTATATTTTTAAACTTCAAGGAAATCAAAAGTTTGTGCTTTCAAACAATATCAGAGAATTTTGATATATGGTATAATCGAAATTGGAATCTGAAAGCTGCAAATAGCAACAGAAGGAGCGAGCTTTTAATGATATACATTGTCGCTGCTTTTCATGCAGAAGCAAAGCCTCTGATAGAACATTTTGGCCTGAAAAAATTATATGAACCTTCAAAATTTCAGATTTTTTCTGGCAATGATATTCTTCTTATAGAAAGCAAGGAAGGAATTGAAAAGAGCAGTATTGCAACAACATTTGCCTTGACAAAGTTTGGAGCAGGTAGTAAAGATATAGCCCTGAACATTGGGATTTGCGGAGCTGTGGAAAATGCCTTCTCAAAAGGCGATGTTATCCTTTGCAATAAAATAATAAATCACCACTCAAAAAAGGCATTCTACCCAGATATTTTAATTCAGCATAGCATGAAAGAGGCAACACTCGAAAGTTTTATGCACCCTGTGAAAAAAGATAGTTTGCCAGTTGAAATTGAGGGAGATATAGTTGACATGGAGGGTGCAGGATTTTTTGAGGCAGCTTCTATTTTTTTGCCCCTGCACAATGTTCACTGCATCAAGATTGTTTATGACTTTTTGGACTTTGAAAAAATAAATCCTGTTGAGATTGAAAGTATGATAAAGCAAAGTATTCCTCATATAGAAAATCTGATAAATTCCCTCTTAAAACTAAATCTTGAATTTTATAACAATACGCCTGAAATTGATAACATACCTCTACTTGTAAATAAACTAAAAAACAGTTTACATCTCACAGCTTATATGACCAATGAGCTTGAAAGTTTGTTAAAAGACTATATAATAAGGCATAAAAAACTTCCTGATTCTATTTTTGAATTTTTTGAAGTTCAAATAAACTCTAAAAAGGAGGGCAAAAATTACTTTGACAAGCTCAGAAAAATCCTTCTTAGCTAAGCATTTTTCTCATGTTTATGTTGAAAAAGCTGTTCTTTCTCATCCTGTTACAATAAAGATTTTAGAGAACCTGCGAAGCTCTCAAATAGTTAAAATAGATAACTATAAAGAGGTTTTCTGCAGAGCAGGGCAAAATTATTCTCTTCAGGAAAAGAGCAAAAAACTAATACTTGCAAAAAAATGGGGAGAGTTTCTCTATCCCGCCCCCTCAATTTGCCACAACTTTGGATATGATAACTTTTTTTATACAAGCAACATTTTGAACTGTATTTACAGCTGTGAATATTGCTTTTTAAAAGGAATGTATTCCTCTGCAAATGTAGTAATATTTGTAAACATCGAAGACTACTTCAAAGAAATTGATGCTGTTTTGGGAAATATGCCGCTGTATCTTTCTGTATCATACGAAACAGACCTTTTAGCACTTGAAAAAATTGTGCCATTTTCTTCTGCATGGATTGAATACGCAGCTTCAAAGCAAAATTTGACAATTGAAATCAGAACAAAAAGCACCAATTTCAAAGCTTTAGAAAACTTGAAACCTCAAGATAATGTAATTTTAGCGTGGACACTGTCTCCTCAAGAAATTATAGAAAAGTTTGAACATGGCACACCTTCTTTATCTTCACGACTTTCTGCAATTAAAAAAGCTACAGAAAATGGCTGGAAAGTAAGGCTTTGTTTTGATCCAATTTTATATATTGAAGACTGGAAAATGGTCTATGAAAAATTTTTGAACCAGGTTTTCGGAGAGATGAACCCTGATAAGATTGTAGATATTTCAGTTGGAGTGTTTAGAATTCCAAAAGACTATCTTAAGAGAATGAAAAAAGCATTTGCAAACGAAATTACTTCTTTTCCTTATGAAGAATCACAAAATATCTGCACTTACTCAAAAGAGTTAAAAGAAGAAATGATTAACACAATACTTTTAATACTTGGCAATTTTGTTCCTTCTTCGAAAATTTTTGTGATATAATTATAGCAGGAGTTTAATGTAAAGGTATGAGGTGGAAATATGAAGAAGAAAATCCTTTTGGCTGCTACCTTGATTCTTTTGGTAGTTATTTTCTCAGTAGCTTTTGTCATTACTTTTAAAGAATTTCACAAAACACCTGAAGGTGCAATTCGCTTTTATATTGTTCTTCATAAAGGTCCATGGGCACTGTCTAATGTGAAAATTATCCGTGGTGATTATATTGATCATCAATACGTTGTCGAAGGATTTACTGATAAAGCGACGGGTACGGAAATTTGGTTTTTCTATTTAAGAAAAAGCGAATCAGGTCTTTGGGAGATATCCTCTGTTGGCTCAGGACCATAAACAAAGTGTTCTCTACCTCTGCCAGTATCATGTTTCCAGCTATTTTAGCTTTAGTTTTTTATTTTTCTTGTTTTTCTTTTACAATTTTTTTGTCTTTTTTTATCAACTAACTTTGCAACATTTGATTCAAATTTAACCATACTACCTGCACATCCTTGTTTGACTCTTTCTACAAGCTGAACATATTCAATTTCGTATTCCTCTAAAAGCTTCAGTTAAATAATATAGAAGGTTAGAATAGAATTGTCTTTGAGGTATAATTAAAATCACAAGGGGGTTTATTTTATGTGCGATACTATTGTTGCCTTGAAAAATTCAACGCTGGATAACTGTGTGTTATTTGGCAAAAACAGTGATAGAGAGAAAAATGAGCCTCATATAGTTATAAGAGTCCCCAGAAAGGAACATAAAAAAGGAGAAAAGGTCAAGTGTACATATATTGAAGTGGAGCAGGCAGAAGTTACATATGATTGTTTTTTATTTAAGCCATCTTGGATATGGGGCGCTGAAATGGGAGTTAATGAATTCGGAGTTGTTATTGGAAATGAAGCAGTGTTTACAAATCAAAGACAAGGTCCACCAGCACTTCTTGGGATGGATATTCTGCGACTTGCACTTGAGCGAAGCAAGACAGCAAAAGAAGCAGTTGACAACATTATTTACTTTATTGAAAGATATGGACAAGGTGGAAAATGCGGGTATACAAAGAATCTAAAATACCACAACTCATTTTTAATTGCTGACTTTGAAAATGCATGGGTATTAGAAACAGCAGGTGTCTATTGGGCTTTGCAAAAAGTTAAAGATGTAAGAAGCATTTCAAATGCGCTGAGCATAAGAAACGATTATAATATGAAAAGCAAGATGATAAAACGAGAAGGTATTGATTTCAAAAAAGAATTTGAAAACCAACTTATAACTAAATTTGCATGTGGTAATTTTAGACAGCAGCTTACCCAAAAAATGCTGGAAGAAAAAAAGGGAAAGTTAACGATAGAAGATTTCAAAAGCATATTGCGATACCATTATAATTTAAATAGCAAAAATTTCTTGTATGGATCTATGAAAAACATTTGCATGCATTCAAAAAGCATTATCTCAAGTGAAACAACTGGAAGCTTTATTGTTGAATTAATTGACCGAAAAATAAACATCTTTGCAACTGGAAGTTCACTTCCATGTCTTTCTATATATAAGCCTCTATGGTTTGTTGAAAACAGAGATATTTTCTTTACCGAAGAGAAAACTGATCTTGCAATTAGGTATTGGCAAGCCCAGAGAAAAATTATAGAGAATGTTGAAAAAGGAAAAGTGGATAGAGATACTTATTTAAAAAACAGAGATGAACGTGAAAAAGAACTTTTTGAACTTGCAAGAAATGTAAAAAATGACCTTGAAAAAGAAAACATAATAAAAATAGCTTGGCAATTTGAGTAATGTCTGCCTTCTTTCCTCAATACAATAAAGCTAACCATACCTGTTAAATTGAAATTGAAATCTATCTAGCCACTCTCAAGCCCAACTAGTGCTGCGCCCAGAGCACCAACAATTTGCGGATCAAAAGGAATCAAAAGCCTGCTGTCAAGCTTTCTTTCAAGCTCTAAAACGACACCTTTATTTTTTGCAACCCCGCCTGTCATTACAAAATCCTTTTCACCTTTTACTCTGTTTATTAACGAAATAGCTTTTATTGCTACAACCTTGTTAATAGCTCTTACTATATCCTCTCTTCTCTTACCTTGCGCAATGAGGCTTATCACTTCTGATTCGGCAAATACAGTGCACATACTCGAAATTGTCAAATCCTCTGAAAAATTTGAACACCTCGAAAAATCCTCAAGCTCTAACTCCAAAACTCTTGCCATGTATTCAATAAACCTACCAGTGCCCGCCGAACATTTATCGTTCATAACAAAATCCAATACATTGCTATCTTCATCTATTTTTATCACTTTGCTATCCTGTCCACCAATGTCTATGATAGTTCTCGCACTCGGAAAAAGGGCATGAGCACCCTTTGCATGGCAAGTTATTTCTGTGACCTGCATGTTTGAAAATGGAATACTTATTCTACCATATCCAGTTGAGGTAATAAAACTTATATCATCTTCGTTTATCCCAGCCATGCTACAAGCTTTTGAAAGAGCTAACTTTGCACTTGAGACCACATCAAAACCAGTCTTTACTGTACAGTAACCTAAAATGTTCTTGCTACTGTCAATGACAACTGCATTGGTGGAGGTTGAACCACTATCAATTCCAGCAAAATATTTTTTATTAGAAATTGATTTTGAAGTAGTAGCCTTTTGCAAGGTCTTCTCAACAAATGCTTCCACTCGCGTTCTGACTTGTTCATTTGCATTTTGGCTAAAATCTGTTTCGATTTTCAACACGTTGCTTTTTTCCTTTATCCTTGCATACTCAAATGAATAAAAGTCACAAAACTTTATTGTATTGTAGATAATTCCTTTAAAAAAGTTCTCTTCTATAAACTTTCTTTTTATGTTCATCCTCATGCAAGGAGGGAAACTTAAAAGGACTTTAGCGTAGCTTTCCAGACTCCCATCAAATTTGACATCATCCTGGCAGAACCTCTCGCCAGAGCAAGTAAGATTCAAAACTCTACCACCCGCACTTGAGCACACAAATTCAATCAATTCCTTTTTTGCACGTGCCCCCATGATTGATATGTCAAAACTGCTATGTTTATTTTGAGCTATCAGCTTATTTACCTGGCTTCTAAATACTTCTTCATCAAATTCTCTATTAAGCCTTTTTGAAAGCTTACTTTTAAATGTTTCCAACTGACAATAAAAAAACTGACAAGCCTCTGGTGTATTTTCACGAGGAAGGTCAATAATTTCTATAAATTCCATCTTATCTTTCAAAACATCATATACCCTTTTTATGCTATCACAGCAGTTTGTCAAGACAAGATTTTTTATACCACTTTGCAAGACATATTCCACAATGGCCTTTGCAAAGCTGCACATGTTGGGATGCAAAAGCTTTTCTGCATTTTCATAAGAAGATATCTCTGGCTCGATACAAAAAACATCCTCTCCAAAAGCTTTTATAATCTCAACTGGTGTATATTTGCAAACATAAGCTATCATAAAAGTAAGCCCCCTACTTGATGCTTTCGAAAAATGCTTCAAGACGAGTTTTTATCTGACCATGATTGTTATTTTTCTTATTGACACAATCAACATCTATAAAGGTAAACGGAATATCAAGCTTTTTAAACTCCTCTTTAAATAGCATGCTGCATCCTATCGACTGCTTGCAACCCATCTGACAGACCTGAATCACAGCATCGGGTGAGGTTAAAGAAATTAGCTTCTTTATGTGTTCAATTCTTTTCTCAAAATCGCTATTGTACGGATTTTTCAAAAGCTTTATTGAAAGCGCTTCAATTGGGTCGTCTGTCGGCAACTCTTCTAAAAAATCATAATTTAAATCCATACCAATGATAGTCAAATCCTTGTTAAAATTAAAAAGATTTTTAAAATTCTCCTCAAACATAGGAAGAGTATGTATAAAAAACACTCCCTTTTTATCTCTCGCTTTTGCATTTCTCAAGTCCTCTACAAGCATCTTGTAAAATCTGAGTGTTTCTTCCTTGCCAATAAACGTATGAGATGTATAAAGCATAAACATCTCAAATGTTAGGGTAGTAGGTATCTGCTTTTTCCCAAGAAGTTCTAAACACTTTTTCATTTGGCCTCTTACTTGGTTTTCTATTTGGATTATCCTCGACAATTTATGTAAATCCAGCTTGGCCCCTGTTTCTTTTTCAACAAAACTAATCAACTCTTTTAGCTGCAGTTTCAAATAATCTTTTGCCTCTTCAGAGTATTCTCTTGGAACGTCTAAAAAGAAAAATGGAATTTTTAAGTTTTCCGAAATAAATCTAAACGTGTTTAAATTTGCATCACAAATACTTGATGTTGCAACTAAGAATTTTGGCTTTTTTAAAAGGTCTGAAAGTACAGCACCAATAAACGCCTTGTGAAAGCTACAAAAGCTCTCGCTTATACCAAAACTCTCTGCCCTTAAAATTAGCTCATCTTCAAGCTCAAGCCCAGACAAAAAAGCAGATATTGCCTCAACAAAGATTGGGTCCAAATTAAATGCAAGCAAAATTTCAGCTGGTGCAAATAGGTTAACCCAAACACATCTTTTACTTGTCATTCCTTTATACGTCCAGCTAAATGCAATTTGATGTAAATATCTTAGCGATTTTGGCAACCTTTTATCAGGAAAAAACTTTACATAGTTTTTGCCAATGAAGATGCCAAGTTTAAGAAGATTATAAGCATTTTTGTTTTTCTTAAGAAAGTTGTTAATAACGGTGCTGTAGATATTTAAATAATTCATTTTGATCATCCTATTCTTTTACATATCACCATTCTCGTAATCATACCGTTAATTTCAAAATCAGTTCGTGTAATAAAGCTACCTTTGAAGAACCCAAGAGCAAGAAAGCAGTGTAATTATTTTTTTGATTGAAATTCCATTTTACCTTACGAGATGTTTAAGATTCATATAATGAATTGTATGAATTTATAATTTTGGTTATAGGAGGTATTATTTGTTTCTTTCTCGAAACAACTTTCGGAAGATAAAAACTATTACCCTTTATTTCAATATTGAACGCCTTTTCTAATATATCTTTATGTTTCCCAACAAATAATATTTTTGAACCTTCATTAATTATATCTGTAATCATTAGTAAAATCATGTCGTAATTCTTACTGTTGAGTACTTCTTCCATGAATTGTAGCAACTTTGCATCTAATTCTTTAGTATCAGCTAAAGTATTTACTTGGCCAACACCTATTTTCAGATTATTTATTATGAAATCCTTAAAATCTGTATAAAATATCTCCTCAATTGTCTTATCCTCAAGTGATGTACCTGCTTTAAACATTTTTATACCAAAATCATCAATGTCAATACCAGCTATTTGGGCCAACTTTCTAGCTGCTCTTATATCTTCAGAAGTGCACGTTGGTGATCTGAACATAAGTGTGTCTGATAATATAGCTGCACACATTATACCTGCTATTTTAGGTTCAGGGGCAAGACCATTTTCTTCGAAAATCTTGTTTATTATTGTTGAAGTAGAACCTACTGGATGATTTCTAAACAATATCGGAGAAGCAGTTGCAATACCTCCTACTCTGTGATGGTCAATTATTTCAAGTATCTTAGCTTCCTCAATACCCTCTACAGATTGGGATAGTTCATTGTGATCAACAAGAATTACCTTTTTTCCCTCATAATTAAGAATGTGTCTTCTGGCCAACAGCCCTAGTACTTTTTTATTATCATCTACAATAGGAAAATTTCTGTATTTATACTTAAGCATGGTATCTTTTATTTCATTAATGTAATCAATTTCCTTGAAGAAAATAATATCCTTCTTTTTCATGATATATGAGATGGGTAAACATTGACTAATTAGCCTTGCAGTATCGAATGTATCGTACGGAACTACAATAATTGTACAGTTATGCTTTTTTGCTACATCAATTACTTCTTCTGAAACATCATGATTTCCTGTGATGATAAGCGTTTTTGCACCTTTTTTGATTGCTTCTATTTGTACATTTTCTCTGTTACCAACTATAAGAGTACAATCTTTGCTTACTCTTTTAAGAAAACTCTCGAGCGACATTGCAGCAACAACAATGTTCCCTTTTGCAAAATCTGCATTTTGAAGCACTACCTTACCTTTTAATGTTCTCACAATATTGCTGATTGGAATATCATATTTCGATAATTCCTCCAGTGAAAAAAGGTATGATTTAGCTATGTCACCCAAAGAAGCTATACCTCGTAATGTATTACTCTTATCCACAATCAATGCAGTTTGGAAATTCCTTTCAACAAGAAGTTTCCACGCATCATATATAGAGGAATCTTCTGATATCGTTAAAGGTTTATCATATTTAATATCCCGTATTTGGGTGTACACATTATCAATATACTCAGGTTCTTCTACACTAAAGTAATTCAAAACAAACTGTGTCTCCCTGTTTATCTGGCCAATCCTGACAGGAATGGCATCTAAGCCTTCTAATGTTCTTTTTAAGTTCGCATACGCTATAGCAGAACATATAGAATCGGTATCTGGATTTTTGTGCCCAAAAATATAAACTATACTCATTTTCCCCTCCATTTGGAGTCACTATTATTTTTTACAATATTGTATTTTTTTGCAAGAGTATTAAGATAATATGTTTCAAATTTTTAAAGATTCTTTTAACTGATAACCTAATTCCACAGAAATTTCTTCTGCTGTTTTTGTTATTATTTTTATAGCCATTTCAAGCCTCTCTCCTTCAAGTCGAGAATCAGGCCCCGAAATACTAATTGCCGCACAAACCTTTCCTCTATGGTCACGAATAGGCGCAGCTACACAACGAAGTCCATCCATAATCTCTTCATTATCTATAGCATATCCTTGAATTTGTATTTTTGCCAATTCCGCTTCTAAAACATCTGGGTCCGTAATAGTATTTTTAGTAAATCTCGGTAACCCTTTTGTAGAAATAATTCTTTTTACTTCACTTGAAGGCAAAAAGCTAAAAGTACTTTTCCTACCCCTGTACAATGTGCTGGCAATCTCATACCAACCTGAGATACTATCCGCAACGACTGGTGACTCTCACACTTATCAATATACAATACCTCACCCTTGTCCAAGATAGTTAAGTGAACTGTTTTCCCCGTCGTTTCTACTAACCTTTGGATATATGGTGCTGCTATAGTCCTCAAATCCAATCTATTAGCAACAATGTTGCCAAGCTCAAAGAGACGTAAGCCCAACTTATACTTTCCAGTAAATGGCGATTGGTCAATATAGCCAAAATCGTACAAAGTAGATATTAAGCCATGTGCAGTACTCTTAGGTATACCTAATTTTTCCGCTATTTCATGTAAAGCCAGTTCCCTGCCACTTTCAGCTAATATCTCTATTATTTTTATGCTTTAGCTACTGATTTTATGGGCGCATTTTTTTCATCTGATTCCTTTCTTCCTCCCTATATTTTTGAATTGCAAAAATATGCATTATTATTTTGATTTTACCATCAACTCATAATTTGTAAAAGCTTCATTTTACAAAAATCTTTCTTAATCTCAACACACGTTCTCAATCTTTTATCATGGTATTCACTATTTAAACTCTACTCTTTTTGTTTTTACTTATTATATCAAATCCAATCGTCAGTAATCAATTTATAATATCTGTTAGTTTTAAAATACACTGTTTTTTTTTGATTAATTCTACTTCTTTATTTTATTAGTTTTTTTAGATCTTCAAATTCTACTTTTAATCTTTTGATATCTCTGTACGAACTGATCTTAAGCCTAAGTTCAGAATTTTGATTTACTATTTCAACTTCTCTATTCATTTCAATTTTATCAAGGTGTACAAATCTCACTCCTATGGTAGATGTACATCTAAAAATTGACTCAACAATATTTTCAAGTTTCTCATATGATGCAATCACGCCAATTTTATAAGCGGGTCTTCCTTTTTTCATATAAATTGGCGTAAAATATACATCACTCGCACCACTTTGCATTATTTTTTCACAAGCCAAAGCCATTTTTTCACCTGTCATGTCGTCAATATTTGCAAAAATTGCAACATAGCCTTTTTTAGAAGTTAGTTTCTTTTCCCCTATTATTGCTCTTACTAAATTGGGAATTTGAAGGTCTTTTGTGCCCGAACCATAGCCTATCTTTTCTATTTGCACTTGTGGCATTTGAAGAAATCCTTGAGACACAGCCGCAGTTATTCCTATACCAGTTGGTGTAATTAATTCCGAATTAATATCAGTAGTACCAATTGGAATGTTATTTAGCCTTGCAATCTCTAAAACTGCTGGTGCGGGAACTGGAATTACACCATGCATAGACTTTGTAAAGCCTCTGCCATCCAACAAAGGTGAAAAATAAATTGCCTCAGGTTTTAAATAGTCAATACAAAGAGAAAAAGACACAATATCAACAATTGAATCATCAGCTCCAACTTCATGAAATCCTACATTATCAACTGTAATGCTATGGATATTAGCTTCTGCTTGAGCAATCTTTTCAAAAATTTTAATTGACATTTCTTTTACATTTTGGTTGAGGCTACTTTTTAATATCAACTCTTTGATATCTTTAAAAGTTCTATGATAATGGCGATGATAGTTCCCAAAATGACGTTTCTTTTCATGTGTATTTACAATAAAGTTTTTTGCTTTGATTCCGTTCACAAATTTTTCTTTCAGCTCTAATTTAACATCAAGCCCAAGTAAGTCTATGTTCGATTTTATATATTCAAAATCCACCCCTGCATCAACCAATGAAGCAACAAGCATATCGCCAGCAATACCAGTCAATACATCAAAACATATAATCATTTTAACTCAATTCTCCTTATTTCAAAAATTTATATTGCCAAGAAATTTACTATGTAGCAACAACTGTTATATTCTAACAAAATCATTGCCTCAATAGCTGCTAATGTCCCTTCCATACTTTTATTTCCAATCTTTTACACCTTAATTAACTCTCTTGGATAAGAGGTTAAAATTTCATTACCATTTTTCCCTATATAGATTACATCTGTTATTCTGGGACCACCGATGTCCCGACGGTAGATGGTAGGCAACAGTAAGTCTATTACCATCCCCACTTCAATGACTTCTGTTCGTCCTTTACCTATGATAGGATAGAATTCCGACTGACGCAAACCCACACCATACCCTATTACATCCAGATAATATTTCTCATACCCTGCTGTTTTGATAACTTCCCTTGCAGCAGCATCCACTTCCCATGCCTGAACACCTGGCCTCAGAGCAGCTATAGCCTCGCTCTGGGCTTTTAACAATAGATTGTAAACTTCTTCCTGTGCATGTGAAATATTCCCTACAGCTACAGTACGGCACATCTTGGCACAGTAACCTTCATAAGTTGCTCCCAAATGAATAACCACCACTTTACCGGGCTGGATCTTTTTGTTGCTAGCGCAGGGATGAGTAAGAATTGTCCTTTCTCCAGAAACTACCTGAGGGCAAAAAGGTAAGCCATTTGATCCGGCTTTTAACATAGCATATTCTGCTTCGGCTAAAATCTCTAACTCACTTACTCCTGGCCGAACTGCTTTTACAGCCGCTTCAATACCTTTGCAGAGAGCTGCTGCTGCCCGCCGGATCATTTCCACTTCTTGGGGTTCTTTAATTGCTCGAACACGGTAAAAAAGGTCTGCAGCCTCAATAAAGTTTGTCTCCGGGAAGGCTTGGCGCAAAGCTTCATACACCGCATAATCTACAAAATATCTCTCGAATCATATACGCGGAGCCCCGAAACCGTAAGCTTTAATTCGCTCCACCAGCTTGCTACCTAAGCTTTCCTTTGGAAAAATGTAGCCATAGGTGGTCAAGCCAGCCTCCCGCTGCACATACTCAGCATCCAGCCAAAAGGTAACAGCACATGGCTCGCCTTCTCGTGGTATCAGTACTGCTAAACACTCTATCTGAGTCAAACCAGTGAAATAGATCAAATTTTCTCGGTTAACTACAACCAGAAGATCTAAGTTTTTCTCCGCCATTAAAGCCTGGATCTTTGTAAAGCGGTGGGCATAACGAGGTGCCATAGAACTCCTCACCTTTCTTTATTTTTGCAATTCTTGAGTTCCATTAGAAGAGTGAGTCGCGAACATCTTTTTTTGATAACTAAAATAAAATTTTACATAACTTACAATATTCTAATAATGGAAGTCATTTAATTATTTTTGTTTCCTTTTTTTAGCCCTATATTCTTTAATATATTCAATTCATCAGGAGCTCCCTCTTATTTGCATAAGAGGGAGCTCTTTATTAAAGATCCATAAGTATTTCTATTATGGACTAATGCTATATAGTTTTATTATTGTAAAATTTACTGATTGCCATTGTTTGCTTTAATCGATCTAAAATCTTCCTTTTCAGTAATTAGCGATACTAATACTCCAAAAACAATTGCCCAGAAAGGTGCACCAATTTTAAACAATGATATATTTGTTGCAGCTACAAAGAAAGCTACCATTGCTCCTCTTCTGAATTTATGACTAAAAGATCCTTCAAATACACTTATAAATACTTCAAACATAGCTAATCCTGCAATAACCTGCATAAACTCTTTGGGAGCCAACTTTGCACTTTCTACCCCCACTTTAGCCAACAAACCTACCACTACCCAAAACACGCCCTCGAAGAAAAAAGCAATTCATCTATATTCCTTTTTTCCTGCTATATCACCTGAACATATAGCAGTACTAGGACCTGCCGTTACTGCTGTGTGTCCCCCACATAGAGCGTAAAAGAAAGTAACAATTGATGGTACTGTATACATTGCATTTATAGGAGACTTATACCCCCTCGAAAGCAATACACCAACTGCCTGTATATTTTGAACTCCTACCACCATGAAAAACAGAGGAATTCCTAGTGCTATCAAACTTTTTACAGAAAAGTGTTGAGCAACAAATACAGGTTTTGCTATTTCCCATGCCAACGGTACCGATTTGGTTAAACCATTTACCTTTAAAAGTATAACACCCACTATTAATAAAATTACCACTGCGGGAATTTTACTGGAGAGCCTTTTAAAGAAGTACCATATGAAGAATACAGCTACTATTATTCCATAGACCGCTGGAGTAGTCAAAGCACTCGTAAAAGCATTCAAGCCAAAGCTCAGAAGAACTCCTGCTACCATACCTAACATAATAGGAGTAGGTATATGCTCAATAACAGTTTTTATTACACCTGTTGTAGTTAATATCAAAACAACTATTGCTATAGCTATATAAACACCTACTGCTTCATAAATATTACCCCCTGATGCTAGATACTTGCCAATAAGAACTAAACCTGGTATACTATATGCAATGACTATTGGTGTACGATAATAAAGAGAAATAAACATAGTAGCTAATCCTGCAAAAAAGAATATAGCAAATATCCAAGAAACAGCAATATTGTCTGGTAATTTACCTTCTTTAGCTGCACTCATTACAATCATACCAGGACCCATACTACTAAATAATGCACCAATTAAACCAGTAGTTACACCCGGTATAGAAATGTTTTTGACAAGTTCTTTTATACTTTCACCAATATTAACCCCTTTTTCCATTAACATTTTTTCCATATACCATCCTCCTTGCTTCTTGTTTTTTTTAGCCTTTTGCAGAAATGCTCAAAATGAGCATTATCAAGCTTTATACAATCTTCAAAAAAGTATACCTTCCTCCTCATAGATAGTGTAAAATATAACTGTATAAAACATATTTTCTATGAGGAGGAGGATAAAATGTTTAAAAATCACAATAAACAACTCTCTTTTTTAGAACTCTATGAAGACGTTAAAAACCTCGCTCTCAATAACCCTCCATAACCTTCTTGGCTTCTTCAATAATTGGCTTCTTCAATAAATACATCAATACCAATAGCTTCATCCCTCAATCCTTCTTTAAAGCCTACTATAAATACTTCGGTAAACATAGATGCTTCTCTTTGCAATCTATGTTATGTGCTTTCTTCATCCAAAAAATCTTCAAATTCTCTCCTTAACTCAACTCCGTGCTGTCTTGCTCAACTCTTACCAGCTCAAATCTTTCTGCAACTTCGATACTATACTCTCTATCTCTACATTCTCAAGATTTAGAAAAATCTTTCGCTCAGAAAAACTAAATCTCAAAATCCTAACCTTACTTCCTCTGCTGTGTATTATCTCACATACTCAAACCTCCCCAAATCTGCTTCTGCTTTACCTTATATCACTCGTATGTTCGCTAATGGTCATTTCTGCTATGGATACAAATTCGCTATCATCACTAATGGATTTGGTTTACCTCTTGTAATCACTCCTGCCTTCTGCCCTTCTTCTGATGACCCTCAAGACCCTGCTTTTTCTAAAGCTATCTCTGATTCAAAAGCTCTTATTCCCGCTTTGATTAACCTAAACCACAATTTCCAATTCAATCAGTTTTCAACCTTTCTCGCCGACAGTGCTCTTGACTCTTACATGGTCTATTCTTCTCTCATCAAAGATTTCAATTTCTCTAAAGTCATAATCCCTATTAACCCCAGAAATTCTAACCAAATTTCATATACTCCTACCTCTGACCCTAACATCACTATCTCACAAAACGGTATACCCTTCTGTAATAAACTAAATAAACCTTTTATCTACGAAGGTCTTTGTAATGGTAAAAATCGCTCCCCAAGAATTAAATTGCGCTGTCCTTGCTCTCAGATTAAAGACAATAAACGCTTTTGCACCTGCCCACATCCTTGTACTACTTCTAAGTCAGGTAGGATGTTCTATACATACCCGGATGCCAACCTGCGGTATTATCCAGGTATCGATAGAAATTCTGACCAGTTTTATCAACTTTACAAATCCAGAGTTACTATCGAGCAAACCATTTTTAATCTAAAGTCTTTTCTCGGTCATGATACCATTTTCTCATATGACCATATTTCACTTTTTTCTGACTTCTTACTCTCTGCTATTTGTATGCTTTTACTCTTTATTCTCTCTTATGCCATACTAAAACATCACCAAAATATCTCTTACAAAAAACTTCAAAAACTTAAAAAACTTATTGCCTGAGATTTTTCTTAACTCTAAAAAATGCATTTTTAATCCTCTACAAATTGCCCACACTAAAAACCCTTTTTAAAGGGTTTGATATAATTTTACCTTTTTTGGCTTTTGAATTATTTGGTAATAAATTTATAATCACATACGTTGCTGATAATGTTGTTATTGTGTGTAAATAGCACAATTTACCTATGCAGCCTCTTGACTTTTATTCCTGTATTCCTATTTTATGGTTTGTACATCTATTCATTTTGCAAACGGCTAAAGAATCAGAATATAAACAAAAATATCCAAGAGGGAGGTTTTTGTTATGGAAAATGTTTTAACAAAAGAACAATTGCTTGTGTTCATAAGGAAAAATAACATCCACGGTGTAAGTGACATTTATGAGAGTTTGAAGGATCTATTCAAAGACTTACTCCAAAGTTTTTTAGAAGCAGAAATTGAGGAAAGTTTAGGGTACGAAAAATATGATATCAAAAACAAGCAGACAACAAATTCGCAAAATGGTTATAGTCAAAAAACTGTCAAAACCAAGTTTGGTAAAATGGAACTTGATATTCCAGCAAGAATAGAGAAGGTGAATTTGAACCCAAGATAATTCCTAAGTACAAAAGAGATATTTCAGAGATTGAAGACAAAATCATAGCCATGTATTCAAGAGCAATAGCAACTCGAGACATTCATGTGCAAATAAAAGATATTTATGGTATCGAAATACCTGCTGAAATGGTTAGCAAAATTACAGAGAAAATTATTCAGCAGAATAAGATAATGGCAAAATAGACCATTGGAAAAGATATATCCGTTTATTTTCAGGGACGCGATTCATTACAAGATAAAAGACGAGGGTAAAAATTGTGAATAAAGCTGCCTATGTTGTTTTGGGTATTAACATTGAAGGATATAAGGATGTTTTAGGAATATGGATTGGAGAAAGTGAAAGCTCTAAATTCTGGTTGGGTGTTTTGAATGACTTGAAAACAAGAGGAGTAGAAGAGGTATTACTGTTTTGTGTTGATGGGTTGACAGGTTTAAAGGAAGCAATAGAAGCAGTGTTCCCAAAAAGCGATATTCAAAGGTGTATTATTCATCAGTCAAGTCAATTCGTTCAAATATGTTTCATACAAGCATATAAAAGAATTTTCAAAGGATTTTAAAAAAGTATATCAGGCAACTAATGAAGAAGCACTGGAAAATTTTTATCATGTAAATGAAAAATGGGGGGAAACAGTATCCTTATGCGTTCAGGAGCTGGGAAAACAACTGGGAGCTACTGACATCGTTTTTTAAGTTTCCCCCGGCAGAATAAGAAAGATAATTTATACCACAAACATCAAAGAAGGAATTCACAGACAGTTCAGGAAAGTGACAAAGACAAAATCAGTATTTCCAAATGATATAGCATTAGAGAAGATGCTTTATCTTGCAACAAAAAATGTTGTAAGAAAGTGGACACAGAGGTACAGAAATTGGGATGTAATATTAAATCAGCTTTTGATAATGTATCCTGAGCGTTTGAGAGAGTATATAAAGCAGATAGCAATCATCAGTTCGTATTTTAAGCTGCTTCCATGGAAGCAGTTTAAAACAATAAATAAAAAACAGAGTAGTATAACCCAGTATTAAATTTTGTCCAGGATTTTAAAAATTTGTGCATAAAAATTTTTAAAATGGTAATACTAAAAAATAGAAGGTAGACAAGTTTATCCTGAATGATCTCTTACCAAGAAGGTTGGTCTAATTTAAATACACAAGATTATTTACAGACCCTTATACCTTTTAAAATTATACCACACATTTATCTTCTCACCATTCCATTTCCTGCTGCTTCTTCTTCTTAAATTCACTGAGTGAACTACCATCCACCTGAAGAGGTGGTGGGGAGGTAAAGAAGTTTGATAGCAGCTATGGCACTCTTATTCTCACAGAGTGGTTTACATCACCATTACCAGCTATCTGCTTCAAAGCAGATTCTCCAGCCATTTTCTTTAGTATATTTACCGCTTTTCACCTCATTCTTATTTTCTTATTCTCATTTTGTTAACTTTTCTATCTAAATCCTCTTGCTTCTTCTCCATCATAAATTATTCTTCTTATTTCTTCTTTTATATTTTCATATATCTCTTTTTCTTCTTCATCCTCTACTCTTTCTTCTTTCTTCAAAATTACTGCCCTCAAGTTTATTACAAACTCCACCATAGTTACTATAATTAAAAATAACATATTGCAAAATATATATGAAGCCCAAAAAATAAAACTTATAATACTAACTCCGATAAATATTACATTCATATCTAAAAAATGAAATGCCCAAAAATCTTCTAAAACATCATCTTCATATTCTTTTTTGTATATTTTAAAATCCTCTGATTTTATCCATCTCATAAAACCCTCTTTTGGATTATCCAATAAAATATACTTAAGTTTTCCCAACGCCATTTCTATTGATCGCTTTTCTTCTGAAGTCAATTCTACTAAATTCTCCGAAAGAGTAATATTGTCATCTTCTATTATATGCCGCCATATAAGCGCAATCAAACTATAACATCCCACAGTAGGAAAGTCAAAAAGTTCATTACCTATAAACCCAGGTTCTATTGATAATCCAAAAACTAATGTTTTTGTAATAGGCCTTATCCTATCATCCGCATTTAGCTCATTCCTATTAACTACCTCTTTTGCGTACTTGAATAATAAGAAAGTAAAAATTACAGCAACAACTACCACTACAGTTCTTTGCAATGTACTAATCTTCGTAATAGTGTTTTTTTCTTTTTTGTCTTCTATATGTCTTACTACTATCCTATTCATCTTTTAAGCTTCACCATCTATTCTTACCCAGCACCCTAGCGTGCTTTTTACTTCTTCATCAGAAGAATTCTTACTTATTAATCTCACCTCATACAATCCTTCTACCCTTTCTTTTTTTATTTTTAATTCACTCAAAAGCTCTTCATCTTCTTTGTCCCCTTTTTTCACTAACACTATATTTTCCTCGTCTTTTACAAATATACCTCCTTCTTTTACCTCAGCTTTTTTATTTTCCCTGTATAGTATCATTGGTATCTTTACTATTTCTATGCTAAGTTTTTCTTCATCTTTTTTTCCTCTTTCATAAAAACCTTTGACCACAAAAATTGCTAATAGCATTACCATCAGTAGCATACTCATAATCCATATGATTTTGAGTACGGTTATACGACTACTATTCGTTATATCCTGTATTAACCAATATGTAAATTCTATTGTTACAAATATCCCCGCAATTAACGAACCTACAATTAACGACGGAACTATTTTCGCAAAAAAACCTCTTGAATTACCTAAACCTATTACATAATAAATGGGTGAAATATCGCAACAACTGACTATTGTCTTCTCTTGCCTTCTTAACTTAAGCAATTTTATAGCAGCTCTCGCCACTTTTTCTGCTAATATTTCTTCATTAATTCTCTCTTCAGCTTGTTCCTTTTTATTTTCTTTATTTTCTACTATTTTTTCTTCTAATAACTCTTCTATCAATATTTTTCTACCTGAATCTTCCTCATGATACCATATATTTTTGCCTATAACATATCCATCTACATATCTATCTTCTTTTACAGAGTAAGGTAAATATATCTCTTCTCCTCCTTCTGTCACAATTCTCTTAAAAATATAAAACTCCTCATCTGTTTTATATTTACAATTTGATTCGTTACATTTTAATACTAGTGCTATTTCTTTTTTGCTACTATACACTAAAAAATCACTTTTAAACGCTGTTGTCTCAAAATATTTATTTACAACCCAAAACTTTCTTATCACAACTGCTACAATTACCACAACTATTATTTTAAAAATTGTCAACAGTTCATACAATGCTAAATATGGAATATACCCTCCCCCATAAAAAATGAAAAACGGTAATATTACTCCTACTAAACCCAAAAAAAGAATGTACAAAAATATCTGCTTAAAAAATACTATAATACCATCTGATGAATCCCCTGTTATTCTTTCGCTCACATACGCTATATCTGCAAAATACCATATAAGCCTCAGAACAATCAACACTAACCAAATTACTGCTAATGCCTTTATTAGCTTATTCAGCGCTTTCACTACCCTCTCTCTACTCTCCATGCTCTTCCCTCTCTTCTCCTTTTAATCCCAAACTAAACTTTATCAAAAACAAAATATAATATTGCACTATCATCCTTCTCATAGGTGCATTATACTAGAATTCTTAATTTTCTTCTAATGTCAATTTTCATAAATCCCCTTCATCAGACCTAGTTATAATGTCATACCTTTTAAGAAGATAAGATATTATAACCATTACAAGCCATATACTTATTAGCCTTGACTCTTCTTTTATTCCCTTTTTAAGTATATTAATAACATGTTCATGTAAAAATGGATACAAAGAATATATTAACAATATAAATGCCGATACATACATAATAGATGCCTTAATTGCTACAAAAGTTAGTCCCCACACGCATATTTTCTTGCTTGTCTCGCTTTCTATTCTATTTTGTTTTTTCTATGTCAAAGAAAATATTTTTATTTATCCCTATTTTACTAACTTTGATTTCTTGCTTCTTCTTCCTTATAAATTGCTATTTTTATCTCTTCTTTTATTTTCTCATATATCTTCCTTTCATCTTCATCTTCAATTCCTTCCTCTCCCCTTAAAATTGCTTCTCTTCTCTTAAAGACCAAATCTCTTATATCCTCTATTAACGTAGATATGCTGAATATTAATGTAAATACTAATACACTTACTGGTGCTCCAATACATCCTATCAACACTACAGTACTGAATATCACTACTATTACATTGACATCTAAAAAGTGGAATGCCCAATAAAACGTTAAAATATCTTCCTTTTCATATTTTTTTAAATCTATATCTTTCGATTTCACCCAATTCATAAAATTTTCCTCTGGAGAGTTGTCCATTAAAACATATTGAAGCTTGCTCAACAGCAGTTCTATTACTGATTTATTTCTTGAAAAATATTCTATTTTTTCTTTGCTATCACCCTTAAACCAAGTAACCATGTATATTATTGGTGTGAAAATAGCTTCTGTAATAGGGTATCCCAAAATAGTGTCATCGATAGAGCATGGGGATAAGATATCTAGCGATAAACTAAAAGCCAATGTATTTATAAACGACCTTGTTTTTTCATCTACATCCAATCCAATTCTATTAACCCAATCAGTTGCATAGTTAATAAGCAAAAAAGCAATAATTATAGTAACAACTACTATCAAAACTTTGAAATTTACCAAATATGACTTAATACGCAATCTGTTATATATTGGATTTTTTACACCTTTCACTAATATCTTGCTCATGTCTCAATTCAACTCCTTAATTTTACCCAATACTTTATTTTGTTCTCTTTTTTGGTACCATATATTAATCTTACTTCATACAATCCTTTTTCTTTTTCTTCTTTTAATTTCCCCAAAAATCTCTCGCCTTCTTCATCTCCTTTTTTTACTAACACTATGTATTCATCTTTTACAAATGCTTCTTTTTCTTTTATTACTGTTTCTATTATTCCTTCAGAACTTTCACAAAATATTACATGTACCTTATCTATCTCTATATCAAACTTAAGCGGTTTTTCTTTTTCATAAAATCTCTTAACTACGTAAAGTACTAATATTAACACTAAAATCATTATATTTATAATCCATAATATTCCTTGCAAATTTATCTCACTACTTGCTATCTTAGATATCAACCAAGACACAAAATTTGTTATTAAAAATACCCCTGTAACTAATAACGTTAGTACTATATCCTTAAATCTTGGTTCAGTATCAAAACTTTCTTCTGTTATACTCTTAATTAACTTTGCAGCAGCTTTAGCACATTTTTCTGCTAGAATTTCACCACAAATTTTTTCTTCAACATGCTCTTTTTCATTTTCTATTATTTCTTCTTTAATTGCGTCTACCAATAACATTCTTTCTGATTCATTGCCATCACAGTAGTATGATATATTCTTACCTACAACATATCCGTTTACATATCTATTTTCAATTAATGAGTACGGTAAATATAATTTTTCTCCTTTCACTTTAATACACTTAAAAATAAAAAACTCTCCATCAATCCTGTGCTCCGCTCCTAAAAGTGAATCCGTTTTTTTGGCCTTTTCATATCTGCCAAATACGCTTATTTTCCTCTTACTCCTATCAATATAAATCTCTTCATCTATATCTAAACTAGCTTCAATTACTTCTTCATTTACCTGCATCGCACCAAATTCCTTCTTGACAAAAATTGCTTCAATCTTTTCTGAAATTGTTGTTGTGAAACCAGCAATCAACACCGTAATTATTGAACTTAATAAAAAAAATAATACTACAGTAAATAAAGCTACAATCAATATAGCCACACTATAAGCCAAAAAAGAACCTATTGTTTGTTCCAAGAACAATGATAGAACATCTGTCGTATCTATCGATAATCTCTCAAATATATAAGTTATGTCTGCAAAATACCATATAAGCCTCAGAACAATCAACACTAACCAAATTACTGCCAATGCCTTTATTAGCTTATTCAGCGCTTTCACTACCCTCTCTCTACTCTCCATGCTCTTCGCCTCTTCTTCTTTTAATTCCAAACTAAATCCCCTAAAAACAAAAATGTATAAACGCTCTCCTACAGCTCAAATGAGCCTGCAGGAGAGCATCATTCTTTATCAATATGCTGATACCCTGCTTACCCTCGGAATTATCATTTTTCGTAGAAGTGAGATATGGTATAATTTTTAAAATTAATTATAATTTTACTTTTAAATGCTCTCATAAATAATCACTATCAAAATAATTTTCTTCATCTTTGTCATTAATAGTACTTGCAATTAATACTAATATAATACATATAATTAGAAATCTTTCAACACTGTGCGCTCCCCAACTAAATATTTTAATTACAGTTCTAGATAAAAATGGATATAAAAAATATGCTAATACAAAGAAGGCTAATATATACATTATAGAAGCTGTAAATGCCATAATATTCAAAAACAATACGCATAATTTTTTTACTGATTCACTTTCTATTCTTCCCAAAATTAAAGATAATACCCATAAACTTGTACTAAGTGCTGATAAAAAAATCAACAACTTGTAGCTTTCTTCCCATGGCAGTTTAACTGGTAAAAAGAAAACCATTAATAAAGATATATAAATTCCTATAATAACTTTTATCGAACTCTTAATCATGTCCGAAATTTTGTATACCATAATAAACTACTTCCTTTCCTGTACTATTTTCGGGTCATTTCTATTATCTCACTTTCTAATACTCTGTAGACAGAATCATATGCTTTATGGTTTATTTCATCTCTAATCTTTTCTCGAGCCTTTTTTGTTGCCAACCTAAAAAATATATCAGGTATATGGTAAACCCTCAAAAAGAGTAATATTACTTTCAGCAGTATACTTCCAACACCAAATATAAACCCAATTAGCCCTAACATAACTATTACTACATTAATATCAAAAAAATGAAAACTCCAAAAACCTTTCAGTATTTCTCCTTCATATCTACTATTGTATAACTTTGCATTAGGCAATGTTTCAACAAACTTAGTCCATCTTAAAAATTCATCTTTGGGATTACCACCCAAAATAAATTTCAATTTGTTAAGCAGTATATTACTTATAGTATATATCTTCAGTCCTTCTTGTTCTGCCAAAATATTTCTCACAGGTTCTAAAAACATTCCTACTGGTGGCGCAAATGAAAATTCTACTATTGATTCGCTCGGATAACCTACAACTGAATCAGTTAGTGACATCTCAAATGCTAATGTCTTCCCAAAACCTTTTTCCTCAACGACTCGCCAATTTATATTTTTCTCTGCCCAATCTTTAGCATATCCTGCAGTCATTAACATTGCCACCAACACAACCATAATCGAATTAATTATAATTGTAATTACCCAAGTTTTAAATTTTTTCTCTATAACTTTTTTAAACATACTCTTTAGTTCCTCTAATACTCTACCACATTTCTTTTCTGCTTCATGCAGATTTATCTTTATTTTCTCCCCTAATTCAATATTCCCTCTGTCTTCCAATCTTATACATTTTCTTAGTTTGCTTTCCTTTCTTATAGGTAATTCGCTTATACCATTTTCTTTTTCTTTGATTAATCTTATCTCATATATGTCATCTAATGTACATTCCTCCAATTTATATAACTCACTCTTGAAAACCTCTCCGCTCTCATAATATTCTTTTTCAACCAATACAATTTCTCCACCTTCAAGCCAGAACTTTCCTTTTTCTCTTATCTTTTTTACATCTCTTGCACTAACTAAACATTTATTTATGCCCTCTATTTCAATATAATTCCCATCCCGTTCTTCATCCTCTTTACTACCTACTAAAGAACCAACTGCTCTTCTAAACTTTTTGATTAGCCATATCACAATTACTATCATCATAATTAACAGTATACTACATGTTATAAACCATATAGTTGATATTAAATTTCCTTTACATATATACGGTACTAATTTCCATATGTATTCCAAAATAACCCACATACCTAAAATTATCGCCAATATAAACACGGGTAATACTGATATTAATGATGATAGATGGAGTAGTTCTTTAATATCCACTTCTCTTTTACTCTTCTCTTTTAGTAAACTTATCTCTTCCTTTGCAAGGTTTTCACACATCTTTTTTATACATGTTTCATTTAAACTAATTGGTTTCCTTTCCTCCTTAATTATTTTTTCATCTATGCATTGAGAAATTTTCTTCTTGGTTTTGGCAATTCTTGCATATGAGTAATATATACTTATATCTAAATTGATGTTTGACCCTATTACATATCCGTTCACATACTTATTCTTATTAATTGAATACGGAATATATATATATCCGCCATTAGGTATATTAAATCTTTTAAACACATAATACTCTTTTTCCAGTTTATTCCCATATTCTTCTCCCCCATATATTTTGCCAACCGTATTATAATCATCTAAACCTTCTCGCAACAAATTGGTATTCCTAAGATTCTTATCAGACACTGTATCTATTTTTAATATTCTGAAAGGAAGTTTTGCAATAAATATTGCTAATTTTAGCAGATATTTAGAACAGTAGATAACATAAATCGCAATAAAAAGTATAAGATACTTAATTCCAAAATAAATTACACCTGGTATTCCAACTGTCACTAGTAAAAAACTTCCCAATAACAAAGAAAGCTGCCCACCTATTATCCCCCATACCCTTAAACTGTCAGTATTTGTTCTTAACCCTAACTCAAGTAAATCCGTTGTATACCATATAAATCTTACTATAAATATTCCTAACAACGCTGTACCTAATACTATCAACATTCTCTTTATTACTCTCTCTTCCTTGAACATCTCTAATTTTTTCTCACCTCACAATATCCTTTAATTTGCTTCTCTCCTATTTCAGTCCATTAAAATACAACTTTCTGAGGCTGCCTCCCAAAAGAGACAGCCTCAGATTTTATACTATGCATGTATCATCTAAAATGCCGTCGGTACTACTACTTTTGGAACTATCATTATCCTCATGGGTGCTAAATAACCAAATGATAGCCTCGGCACAGGTATAGTCGGTATACTTCCTCTTACTTCTCCTAAACTCGTATTTTGCCTACTTACTACAGTTAACGTTCCTAATCCCACATCTACATTAGGAATATTTGTATTCTGCTCTACTCCAATTGCTGTTCTTGAAGCTCTAACTGTTACATTTTCATTATCTCCAAAATCAAAATTATTTATATCTTTCTCATAAGTTTCTCTTAGTTGATTAATGTTCCCTACAAGAGGTATTTTGTTCCGTTTTTCTGTCGTAGTGTCATAAGATGTATTACTTTCTCCAGCTGAATATTCCACTCCTTTTAGCCATTTGAGAAATCTGTTTGCAATCTTGCTCCGCTTTATAATCACTCCTTGTACTAATGTACTTATAAATCCACTAACTATCCCTGTATGGGCATCTTCAACACCAAAGTAATCAGTTGCCAAACGCAGAGTTCTAACATTTATTCGCTGAGTATTATCTATTAAATTTTCCCCTCTTTTGGTCCACTTAGAAACCCAAGGTCTTTTCGTCACATAGTCATTCCATCCTAAGCCATTCGCTATTGACGATCCTACTAAATTGCTGAAATATTGTAAAAAAATTGCATCTTTAAGGTCTCCAATAGCCCTTTTCAAATCTTTCTCACCTGAGATAATATCTACAGCTGTCTGAGTAACTCCTTGTGTTATTACATTAGCTGCTGTACTCGCATGCGTCCACGGATCAAGTAACGGTTCCAAAAGCTTATTTTTCTTGCCCCTTGATACCGCATTTTTTATCCCTGTAGTTACTATCTCTGCTACTGATCCTACCTTGCTTTTCATTAAATACGATGCTGCCTTTATTGACTTTATAAATTTTGCTGTTCCTCCTATCTTTTTTGCTGATGCTAATACTGACGCTAATTTGCCTGCTTTTGTTGCATGTTTTAACGCGCTCACAAATCCACCTGTCGCAACTCCTACTGAAGATAATAGAAGGTTTGTTGTTACACTCTTCCATAAATTAAATTTTTCACCAGCAGCTATACTCAGTCCAAAATCTATTCCAACTCCAATAGCTGTCTGAGCTGCTATACCCAGCAACAGCGGTATTATAATGGCTATTTCCCCATTAGGATCATACATAATAACCGGATTGTTATAGCAATAAGTATACAGATTCAAACTCTCGGGATCTGATATCTTTCCTTTCATACTGTCTTGACTAACAAATCGCCCTGTGTGCGGAAAATAATACCTTGTCTTTAAATAATACCACTCCAATTCCTTGTCATAGTAGTATCCTGCATATCTTATCGGGTTCTCTTGCCCTGTCTCTATTTCTTTTATTACATTACCATACAAATCATATTCATATATATTCTTCCTCTGCCCGCTTTTGTCAAACGTGATAAGTACATCTCCATGCCCATCTTTCATAAAATACTCTGTATTACTACCGTCCGTCCTTCCTATCATACTCAAGCCCCATATGCTGCTGAATCCTTTGCCCGTTGCATCGCTTTCATATATAAGATTGCTGCCAGACCAGTAGTATGTTTTTACATCATTTGCTGTTATCTTCTTTGTTCTGAGCCCATCTCCGTCGTATTCAAATTCTACCACATTATTGTCAATCTTTGCCCATACCATCCTGCCAAGCTCATCATATCTAAATTCACTTACTTTAATCTTCTCTTCTATCTCATAAACATCTTCATATACCGTCTCGTAAACTACCTCTTTTACAGCAATACTTTGGTCATAAGTTGAATTTTGCGAATCGTATGCACTGCCGTATACACTATCATATACTGAAACCACTACTGTGCTATTGTCCGAACTATATGCTGAGTTATATACGCTTGTCTGTACCTGAACATTCTCTGCAGTATATGCATCTTGATATACAGTCTGTAAATCTTGCTTTTCTATCTCTTTTGCAACTACTTTGCTTCCCTGACCCTTGTATACTCTTGTGCGCCATCTTTCCTCTGCTCTTATCAAATTCCCATTGTTGTCATAGCCGTAGCTGTTAACACCTACAATATTCCCTTCTCTGTCTCGAGATTCAATGCTCAATAGTCTATTTAATTTATCATATGTGTAAGTCTTCTCAACGCTGTATACTTCTCCATAATCGTATCTAATATTCAGCCCTTCAGAATTAAGACTATCTCTGCTTATACCTGTCGGGACCTCTACTATCTCCTTTATTCTATTGCCTACATTGTCATATTCATATCGAGTTAATCGTCCAAATCTATCTTTGACTTCAGCTACTCTACCTACCTCATCATACTTGTACTCTGTCCTACCTATAGGCTCCTGTTTGTATATCATATTGCCATTGTCATCATATCCATATTCATACTTGTAAATATATGTGCTTGTGCCACCACCTTGTTCTATCACACTGCTAGGAGTATAATACTTATCTATCTCATTCCTTACAACATCTCTCGCTGTAACCACTAATCCTTTAAGTAAGTTCCTGCTATCATATTCGTACTCAAACTTCAGCTTATTCGGATACTCTATTGATTTCACATTTCCATTCTCATCGTATGAATATCTTGTGCTACCATCTGAGGTTATCACCTCTTCAAGCCGATTCATCTTATCATACTTGTATTGCGTCACATATCCGCTCGGGTCTTTTACCTTTATTACATTACCTTCTTGGTCGTATTCATATTCTATACTCTTGCCATCTGGATATATTTTCCTTATCAACCTATTTAGCTTATCATATTCATATTTGTTTATCCCTGTTTTGTCTGACATCTGGACTCTGTTGCCTTCCTCATCATAACTATATCTCACCTCTACTCCGCCAGCTTTAACATGCACTACCCTGTCAAGTTGGTCATAGCTGTACTCTATCCTAACTCCATTCTTGTCTATCGCATATACTATATTCCCTACTAAGTCATAGCTATATCTTTCTTCATTGCCGATTGCATCTATTACTTTGACAGGTCTGTCTATCTCATTGTATTCATACCTTGTTATATTGCCATTCCCATCCTTGACCTCAATTAAATTATCCTCTTCGTCATACCTATACTCTGTCACAGCTCCATTTTCTTGTGTAACTTTTACCAACCTGTCCAAATTGTCATAACTATAGGTTACATACTTGCCGTCTGGTCGTATTATCTTTACTATATTCCCATTCTCATCATATTCATAAATAGTTTTCCTGCCATCGTTGTCTTGGACAGTTCTCAACCTGTTCAATCCATCATAACTATAATACATTCTGTTCCCTCTTGCATCTATTCTGCATATTACATTGCCTTCTCCATCATACTCAAATCTAATCTTATTTCCATATGGATCAATTATTGTCACTAGTCTGTTATTTGCATCATATTCATACTTTGTTGTGTTTCCTCTTCTGTCTGTCTTTGCTATATTATTCCCAACAGCATCATACTCCAGCCTACTTTCATTACCATACGCGTCAATCACCTTTACTACCCTATTCAATTTATCATACTCATACTTTGTTGCATTTCCTCTTCTATCAATAAGCTGTGTTCTATTACCCACCTTGTCATATGCGTATTTGATTACATTTCCTAACTTGTCCTTATATACAACAACTCTACCAAGCTCATCATACATATATTCCTCGCTTCTTCCTTTTGCATCTGTGACCTTGACAACTCTGCCCTCTGCATCGTACTCATACTCTGTTTGTGCTCCGTTTGGTGCTATTACTCTTTTTACTCTGTCAAGAGCATCATATTCGTACCTTGTTTCTCTTCCTTTTTTGTCTTTAAAGCAAATTACATTTCCACAACCGTCATACTCATATGTTACTGCTTTGCCGTTGCTGTCTTCTACCTTGATTACCCTGTTTAGTTTGTCATAGTAGTATTTTGTCACATATCCTCTTGGATTGGTGATACTGATTACATTACCATTATCATCATAGTTATAACTTCTTCTAGTTCCATCTGGATAATATACCGTTATTAACCTTCCTGCTAAATCATATGCATATGAAGTAGTAGCACCGTTTTTATTTGTCTCTGATATTTTATATCCTTCAGCATTGTATTGGTAACTTCGGGTTTTACCTAAAGGATCAATCACTTTCGTAAGTCTTCCTAATAAATCATATTCATATCTTGTCTCTTTTCCTAAGGCATTTACCTCCGATATTTTCCTGCCTGCTAAATCATACTTGAATTTGGTTTTATTGCCTTCTGCATCTTCTACCTCAACAAGTCTGTTAAGCTCATCATAAGTATATTTGGTTACTCTTCCTTCAGGGTCTATCTCCTTTATCTTGTTCCCTACAGGATCATAAAAGTATTGATACTCTCCACCCATCGCATCAATTTCTTTTATAAGCCTGTTTTTATCATCGTATACATATCTTGTTTTGTTGCCAAGGCGATCGATTTCTTCTATTAAATTACCTACTTTGTCATATACATATACTTTTGTTTTACCAAACGCGTCTATCTCTTTTGTAATTCTGCCTTCTGGATCATACTCAAACCTTGTTACATATCCTCTTTCATTTATTTCTTTTATTTTTCTGCCTAACTGGTCATATTCATATTTTGTCTCATAACCTTCTGCGTCAACCACTCGTGTTAAATTGTTATATTCATCTTCATAATAGTATCTCGTCTCATTCCCATTTTTATCTATATACTTTGCAAGTAAACCATAGAGTCTTATGCCCGAATTTATAGAATAATATTCATATCTTTCCTTGTTTCCAAGTGGATCAATTTTCTCAATTAAATTTATACCCTCGGCATCATAAATATATTTGGTAGTAGCACCAATCCTGTCTGTTTGCTCAATTAAATTATTATTGTTATCATATTTCATTTTTATTGAATTACCATAAGCATCTATCACCTGGATAATATTGCCACGTCCATCGTATATTTGTGTAGTCTTTGCTGTTTCTAAACTAGGAGAAGTGTTTATTATCTGAATTGTAACCTGCTTTGTCATACAACCCTTCTCTTTCAGCTCCTGGTATTTTTCGCGTGTAAGACCGCTCACAACTACATCCTTATCCAAATCAGGAGTTGTCACGTCTATCCACTTTGAACCGTCATAAATCTCATACTTGTAGTCACAACCCCCACCCAATGCATTTCTCTCTTTTATTGGTTTTAGTTCTTCATTGAATACTACCATACTCTCATTACCATTTTCGTCTATATAATATCTTACTCTGTCTTCATCATCGTATATGAAAAATCTGATTATATCTTCCCCGTCGTATTGCCTCACTATCCTACCTAAAATATCATATTCATTCCTTACCACCTGGTGCCCGTTCGCATCAATTATCCTCTTGAGTCTGTCTTTCTCATCATATTCATATCTTGTCTCTGCGCCATCAACCCCAATTACTTTTATTAGTCTATCCTTGTTATCATATACAAATTCTACTTTCCTACCTATTTTACCTTTGATGTTCTCTCTTATACATACCAGGTTATCCCCTTGAAAGATAAATTCTAACTTTCTGCCGAATACATCCCTTGCCGCAAATATCTTGTCACCAGAATACTCAATAATAATGTAATTTTCATTCCTATCACCAATTTTGATAAGCTTTCCACTCTTGTCAAAAACATATCTCGTCAAATCTCTTTGTATCAATACATATTCACTACCTGACAAAACTATCTTGTCAGCTTTGTTACTGTCTGATAAGTAAATTCCATCTCCATTATCATCCACAAATACTATCGTACTACCACTTGGATATGTTACTTCAATTCCATTGTTTAGCTCTTTGACATATGCTGCGCAAATATATGCAGATTTACCTTTATATACAATTCTGTGCCAACCACTGCCGTTCTTGTTACCATCCTCTTCAATTTGCACCTTTGTCCCCTTAGTCAAATACCCTATCTTTTTGGTATTTACATTCGGTCCTTCTCTTACATTCAATACCCCTGCTTGGACTATTCCGACTCCCGCTACCTTTGTAAGCTTGCTGTCAAAATTGGTTCTAAAACCTTTACCTATTATCGTCTTTTGTTGATTAGCAAACGAATTGTAATACCTCACAAATTTAAACTCAGGACCATTCCCCTCTATACTAATATCATCAAACTCTTCCATATAATTTCCCGTAAGTAAATTAGTCATAGCTGTGGTTATCCACTTATGAAACTCTTCATTGTCTAAACCTACATCATTGTACTCTATACTTAACACTTCTTGAGGTTTTAGATTCTTTTCTGCTTCCTTTTGAAGAGTTATCCATTTAGTCAATTTCTCATATATTAGCTCTATTTGCTTGTCTACATCTTCCTGAGAAAGTCCTCCTGTATTATCAACGTAAAAATAGCCTCCTTTTGTCTTATCAGCTATATCATGTAATAACTCCCTATCGCAGTCTTTGCCCAATGCAATGGTATTTACTACTATTTCTTGTTTTATTAGCTCTGGTAGTACATCATTTGGATGAATCCCTGTGTTGTGATATCCGTCTGACAAAAGTACTATTATCTTTTTAGATTGCTCTTGGTCAAATAATTCCAGCGCAGCTTTCAATCCTCCTCCTATATTCGTAGAACCACCTGTCCATCTCATCGCATTTAGGGCTTGTAACAATTTGCTCTTGTCAGATGTCAAATTTGATCTAACACTTACAGAGCTATCGAAATCTACTAACCCAACTCTATTGTTAAGTTCATCTATATTTTGTATAAATTTCTTTGTTGCTTCTATTCTGTAATAATTTAGGTCATTAGACGACATACTGCCTGAGTTGTCAAGTACAAACACAATATCTACTTTGGAAAGATCAACTGGCATATTCTTATCACCAAGTAAAAATGTGCTAAAATGCTCTGTCTTACCCGAAACTCGATTATACACTGTATCTACTACAACATCTTCTAACGGCTCTAATATCTTCTTGTCATAATTGACATAATACAACATCAAATTATTCTCGTCTACACCATTAAGTTCTGCTTCATCATAGTTCACTACTATCTCTGCCCTCTTTATATCAAATCCCCCAGCAGTTATCTCTATCGCTTTACCTACTAATCCTTTCAATGAGTTAATAAACACATTGTCAGACCTCTTTACCTGTAAGGAAGCTATTAAAATATTTGCATCAGAAAGTGCTTTTACAAAAACTTTACCATCTTCCGAGACTGCATATTTCTCGGCACTTGTCAAAGGGTTTTTTGCCAATGGATCTGTCCCCATCACAACCTCTGATCCATCATATATCCCATCATTATCAGTATCCGGCACTAATGGATTTGTTCCTTTCTTTACTTCATAACCATCACTCAACCCATCTCCATCACTATCGTTCTTCTTTAAACTTGTCGCATATTTTAACTTCTCTACATTTGTCAATCCATCTCCATCTTCGTCATCATCTGGATTAAATTTAGCTGCAACTGTAACTCCTTCCCCCATGGCTACCTCATTTGAGTATTCACTTTCTCCTAATTCGTTAATGGCTTTCACTACATAGTAATACACTGTACCTGATGTCAAATTAGTATCTTCAAATACATTTGTAAGTAAATTTTCTGCAATTGCATAGTATGGTCCTCCACTGACTGTGCTCCTGTAAAGGGTATACCTCTCTGCTCCATTGGCTTTCGTCCATGTAAGACGTGCGCTTGTTCCATTATATCTCCCAAATAACTTTGGTGACTGTGGTAGTGCTTTGTACACTACCTCATTTGAATTCATACTGGTAGTTCCATTTGCTCCCACTGCCGCAACTACATAGTAATACGTTGTCTTCCCATCCATAGGACCATCTACATACGCTGTTGTAATAACTCCGCTTGCTAATACCTCATACTCCCCGCTTACCTTCCCTCTTTTTACAATGTAACTCCTTGCACCTTTTACCTCATTCCAAGTAAGTTCTACATATTCCCCTTTTTTTGCTATTTTCAACACCGGTGCTGCAAGTTTTTCTTCCAGTGGATTATAACTAGAATTTTCTTGAACTAAATTGTTTGACTCTCTTTTGGTAAATAACGGATCTATTTCATTCACTGGTCTCTCTATGTTTTCATTCTTTGTCAGTTGTACACCCTCGTTCACTCTTATCCTTGCAATCTTTTGTATTTTTATCTTATCCCCATCATCTGTCAGAACAGTTACTTCAACAGTCACAATATAATCCTTGCCTTCTTCTGCATCTGTCGGACTCCAAATCGCACTCTGGTTATCTTTTGCTACCTCAAGCTTACCACCACTTGCCTTCCACTCTGCCGTAAACTTGACACCCTTTACTTTGCTCTTTAGCGTGAGCTTTGCCTTTTCTATTATACCTACTTCCTCTTTATCAACAACAAGTTCAAAAAATTCGCTCGCATTCTCTTTAGTTATTTGATGATCTGTTGCTTTATAGGTAATAAATACATCTGCTTTCAATGCCCTTGCAACTATCACTGCCGCTTCTGCTCGGCTAATATAACTTCTTGGTCTAAATGTGCCATCGCTATAGCCTTTGATCAAGCCTTTCTCAACTGCAAAAATTATTTCGTTATATCCAAAATTGTTAACACTCACATCTTTAAATTTTACCTTCTTATCATTTTGCTTGCCCTCACTTGCTGCTTGCTCCCTATATTTGCTCACCCTTATCACCATTAAAACAAACTCTTCACGTGTAATTCTCTGATTTGGCCTAAATGTCTTGTCTGAATAACCTTTAACCAAACCATATCTCGCAGCTACATTTATGTAATCTCTACTCCAATGATTTGAAATATCTTTAAAACTATCTTCTCTTAATTTCTTTATTTCCTCCTCAAGAAGCTCTTTCTCAAATATTGTCCTAAGTAAAATCACAACAGCTTCAGCTCTTGTTAACTTCTCATCTGGCTATGCTAACATTACTCCATTTACCTTCACTCCACTAATAATTCCCTTCTCTATCAACCATCTAAATTCATTTTCTGCCCAGTGTCCTCTTAAATCTTTGTAATTTGGATTTTGATCTTTGAGGCTACTACCTTGTGAAAAGACATATAGATTTGTATTAAAAACAAAGACGAAAAGTATGAAGAATGCTAATAATGCTTTCAACTTCTTTGGAAATCTCACTTGTATCTCCCCCATCCCCAAAAATAATTGAATTATTTAAACTAATTTGTATACTTGAGTAGTATTTTATACAATAATGCAAAAAATGTCAACCATATTATTGTTAAATTAACGTTAACTTCTTGCATAGTTAGAAGAGTATTTGCCGTAACAAAAAATGTGGGAAAATGTTTGAAAAGAAATTGTTGGCTATCATGTTTATTCGCAAATGTAAATTCCCATGCAAGGTCATTTTTCTTCACTTTTCCTGTAACCAAGTAAATTAAGTTTTTATCACTTTTAAAAACCATAGCCTGCACATATCCCTTTGGCTAAATATTTCTCTCCCGTGAATTCTGTATCCGTTGCAAAATGAGAAAGGATATTTTTTAATTTCTTGTATTAACTATTTTTTCTTTCAATAGTTATATTCAATAATTTTACATTTTGTTGCCTTAAAAATACGAAGAAGAAAGTACTACAAAAAATTAAGGGGCTGTTCCAAAAAAATAATTGGATAACCCCTTTTTTACAATATATAGTTTTTGTTCTATTGAGTTTTACCTATATATTGCAAACAAAATTTTAAAATTTCGTTTTTATCCAGGATTCTATTGTATTTTATTGCAAAATCTTTATTATAAACTACAAATTATATTACCCCATTTTGCTAATCATTCAATTATACTAAGGTTTTAATTCAATGATTATCACATCATTTCACACTATTTAATAACGACTGGGACAGGAATAGGCTTGACTTTGTCAGTTTGAAACTCAAAAAGCTTGGGGGGACTGGGATTGACAAAATATGGACCTCAATTTTGTCACTACATCATTTCCTTATACCAATAAATTCTAAGCCTTCCTCATATGTGATGAAATTTTTTGGCCCCTTTATCTTCATCACATTCAGTATATCTCCAGCTCCTCCTTCTGTCCTTTGCTTTATCAAATATCTCTTCCCCTTTATCTCTATTTCAATAAAATTCATTGAATCTATTGCTTTCATTATCCCTTCACTACTTATTCCTTTACCTTTTTTCCTCAAAATATATTCCAATGTCCTTTGCAGTAAAAATGCCAAAAAACATATCACAAAATGTCCTTTTATTCTGCTTTCTGTAAAGTGATATATCGGTCGCACTTCTAAACAGCTTTTCATTACTCTGAATGACTGTTCTATCTTCCATAAATCGTGATATGCTCCTAAAACTTCTTCTACATCCATATCCTTTTTGCTCGTTTGTATTGCATAGTAACCGTCAAACTTCTCATCTCGTTTTATCGCTCCCTCATCCAATACATATTCTTCTGACTTTGATTTCTTCTTCAAATATTTCCTCGCACCTTTTTTCTCTGAGGCTGTTATACTTCCTTTGTTCTCTAAAAGCTCTTTGGCTTTTGATACCAATCTCTCTCTGTCTTCTTTGTCTTTCTTAGCTCTCTTGCTTGAATAGGTTATTATCAGTCTCTCTTCTATTTTAAACTCTTTACACTCTTCATCCTTGATAACATTTGTTCTTTCCAATACCTTATATTTGAATTCATCTCCATAAATTTCTTCAGCATTCAAACAACTTTTTCCATCAAGCCTTTTATATCCTTCTTGCTCAAATACTTCATCTAAAATTTCTTTACTTGCATTCTTTAATCTGCTTGCTACTATATAATCGTATCCCGCTTCTTTTATCATCTTTAAATTTAATCTGCTGTTGAGCCCTTTGTCTGCTACTATCACTATCTTATCTATACTAAATTTTTCTTTCAGTTTCCTCAGTATCTTTACCATTGTTTTGCTATCTATTGTATTGCCAGGAAAAAGTTCATAACCTATCGGCCTGCCTTCTTTGTCTACCAAAAGCCCTAACACAACCTGTACTTCATTTATCTTGTTGTCTTTGCTAAAACCAAAATTTTTAAGTTCATCGGCTCTACAACTCTCAAAGTATATTGTCGTCACGTCATAAAAAACTACATCAACTACCATCTTAAATAAATCCCTATTTTTCTGATACAGATACGTCTCTAAATCTTCTTTTATACTGTCAAGAAAATCTAAACACCTGTACAACTGATTTAAATCTATATCCTCTTCAAATCCAAAATATTTATTTCTCTGATGATAAGTTCTTAGTTTGCTCATAGGTTCTATCAATCTCTGTATGGTCATTAAAAAACTTACTTTGTCTACATCAAATTTTATCTTTCTCCCTTTTGTTGCTCTCTCTTTTAAAAACTTATCTATTTCAAGTTCTTCCCATAACTTTCTGAATACAATGTATCCCCAATTTTTTATAACTGCATCCGATACATCCTTTTCAGATTCAATAGTAACAGCTTTTGTATTTCCAGTAGTTGTTTTTTCAACAATGTCGGATAGTTTTCTTACAATGTTTTTAAAAGCAGGATCACTTTTGAGAAGATCAAGTCTACCAAAATTAAATAACACTCTTTGTTTTACCTTGCCATTTTCACGATAGTTTTCGACTAATCTAACATACTGGTAACCGCCAGCATTAGTTATTTTGACAAACATATGGTAACTCCTCAAAGGTATTTTGAGTAATCGTACCACAAAATATTCAAAATGTCAAGTATTTATAGCATATTTCAGACTATAATTTGCCACTACAATTTTTAAAATTTTTTATTTTTCTATTCTCAAAACCCGCATAAATTAAGACTTTGTTATTTTTTGTTAGCTCAAAAACTCCTCCTAACTGACAAAGTCAAGAAATCTTCTTAAGAAAAATAGAATAATTACCATTAAACCGCCTAATCCATATAAGCCAATATTTTGCTTGTAAAGTGCTAATAAAGATACACATTCTAAATATATTGGTATTATAATTGCAACTTTACTCCATCTATTTTTACTTTTAACAATTCCTAACAAGAAAAATTATCTGAATTTTATATCCTCCAGAAACCACTATACTTCTATTTAACAGGGGCTGCCTACTCTACATTCAAATAAGCAGCCCCTAAAAGTTTAATTTCTATCTTGAATTTTTTAGTGTATTTTTCCTGGTCTGAGATATTTATATAGAAAACCTCTATTCGCCTCAATTCTTATTTCCTCACCATTTTTTCTATAAGGAGGAGAATAAAATGTTTAAAAATCATAATAAACAACTCTCTTTTTTAGAACTTTATGAGGACGTTAAAAACCTCGCTCTCAATAACCCTCATAACCTTCTTGGCTTCTTCAATAAATACATCAATACCAATAGCCTCATCCCTCAATCCTTCTTTAAAGCCTACTATAAATACTTCGGTAAACATAGATGCTTCTCTTTGCAATCTATGTTATGTGCTTTCTTCATCCAAAAAATCTTCAAATTCTCTCCTTAACTCAACTCCGTGCTGTCTTGCTCAACTCTTACCAGCTCAAATCTTTCTGCAACTTCGATACTATACTCTCTATCTCTACATTCTCAAGATTTAGAAAAATCTTTCGCTCAGAAAAACTAAATCTCAAAATCCTAACCTTACTTCCTCTGCTGTGTATTATCTCACATACTCAAACCTCCCCAAATCTGCTTCTGCTTTACCTTATATCACTCGTATGTTCGCTAATGGTCATTTCTGCTATGGATACAAATTCGCTATCATCACTAATGGATTTGGTTTACCTCTTGTAATCACTCCTGCCTTCTGCCCTTCTTCTGATGACCCTCAAGACCCTGCTTTTTCTAAAGCTATCTCTGATTCAAAAGCTCTTATTCCCGCTTTGATTAACCTAAACCACAATTTCCAATTCAATCAGTTTTCAACCTTTCTCGCCGACAGTGCTCTTGACTCTTACATGGTCTATTCTTCTCTCATCAAAGATTTCAATTTCTCTAAAGTCATAATCCCTATTAACCCCAGAAATTCTAACCAAATTTCATATACTCCTACCTCTGACCCTAACATCACTATCTCACAAAACGGTATACCCTTCTGTAATAAACTAAATAAACCTTTTATCTACGAAGGTCTTTGTAATGGTAAAAATCGCTCCCCAAGAATTAAATTGCGCTGTCCTTGCTCTCAGATTAAAGACAATAAACGCTTTTGCACCTGCCCACATCCTTGTACTACTTCTAAGTCAGGTAGGATGTTCTATACATACCCGGATGCCAACCTGCGGTATTATCCAGGTATCGATAGAAATTCTGACCAGTTTTATCAACTTTACAAATCCAGAGTTACTATCGAGCAAACTATTTTTAATCTAAAGTCTTTTCTCGGTCATGATACCATTTTCTCATATGACCATATTTCACTTTTTTCTGACTTCTTACTCTCTGCTATTTGTATGCTTTTACTCTTTATTCTCTCTTATGCCATACTAAAACATCACCAAAATATCTCTTACAAAAAACTTCAAAAACTTAAAAAACTTATTGCCTGAGATTTTTCTTAACTCTAAAAAATGCATTTTTAATCCTCTACAAATTGCCCACACTAAAAACCCTTTTTAAAGGGTTTGATATAATTTTACCTTTTTTGGCTTTTGAATTATTTGGTAATAAATTTATAATCACATACGTTGCTGATAATGTTGTTATTGTGTGTAAATAGCACAATTTACCTATGCAGCCTCTTGACTTTTATTCCTGTATTCCTATTTTATGGTTTGTACATCTATTCATTTTGCAAACGGCTAAAGAATCAGAATATAAACAAAAATATCCAAGAGGGAGGTTTTTGTTATGGAAAATGTTTTAACAAAAGAACAATTGCTTGTGTTCATAAGGAAAAATAACATCCACGGTGTAAGTGACATTTATGAGAGTTTGAAGGATCTATTCAAAGACTTACTCCAAAGTTTTCTAGAAGCAGAAATTGAGGAAAGTTTAGGGTACGAAAAATATGATATCAAAAACAAGCAGACAACAAATTCGCAAAATGGTTATAGTCAAAAAACTGTCAAAACCAAGTTTGGTGAAATGGAGCTTGATATTCCAAGGGATAGAGAAGATGAATTTGAACCCAAGATAATTCCTAAGTACAAAAGAGATATTTCAGAGATTGAAGACAAAATCATAGCCATGTATTCAAGAGCAATAGCAACTCGAGACATTCATGTGCAAATAAAAGATATTTATGGTATCGAAATACCTGCTGAAATGGTTAGCAAAATTACAGAGAAAATTATTCAGCAGAATAAGATAATGGCAAAATAGACCATTGGAAAAGATATATCCGTTTATTTTCAGGGACGCGATTCATTACAAGATAAAAGACGAGGGTAAAAATTGTGAATAAAGCTGCCTATGTTGTTTTGGGTATTAACATTGAAGGATATAAGGATGTTTTAGGAATATGGATTGGAGAAAGTGAAAGCTCTAAATTCTGGTTGGGTGTTTTGAATGACTTGAAAACAAGAGGAGTAGAAGAGGTATTACTGTTTTGTGTTGATGGGTTGACAGGTTTAAAGGAAGCAATAGAAGCAGTGTTCCCGAAAAGCGATATTCAAAGGTGTATTATCCATCAGCCAAGTCAATTCGTTCAAATATGTTTCATACAAGCATATAAAAGAATTTTCAAAGGATTTTAAAAAAGTATATCAGGCAACTAATGAAGAAGAAGCACTGGAAAATTTTTATCATGTAAATGAAAAATGGGGGGAAACAGTATCCTTATGCGTTCAGGAGCTGGGAAAGCAACTGGAAGCTACTGACTTCGTTTTTTAAGTTTCCCCCGGCAGAATAAGGAAGATAATTTATACAACAAACATCATATAAGGAGTTTATAGACAATTTAGAAAAGTGACAAAGGCAAAATCAGTATTTCCAAACGATACAGCGTTAGAGAAAATGCTCTATCTTGCAACAAAAAATGTTGTAAGAAAGTGGACACAGAGGTACAGAAATTGGGATATAATATTAAATCAGCTTTTGATAATGTATCCAGAACGTTTAAGTGGATATATAAATTAATAACAAACCTCAGTTCGCTTTAGATTGCTTTCATGGAAGCAATCTAAAACAAATTAGAACCAGAAAAATCAGAGCAATATATTCCACTATTAAATTTTGTCCAGCTTTTAAAAAATTTATGCATAAAAATTTTTAAAATGGTAATACTAAAAAATAGAAGGTAGACAAGATTATCCTGAATTTAAATACACAAAATTATTTACAGACCCTTTTAAAAATTATCCTCTAATTTTTGGATCAATTCACCATCTTTCCAAATACCCTTAATTACCTCACCTGTTGCTTTATACATTGTCCCAGTTCCATTCATTTTATCGTTTTTCCACTCACCTTCATATCTATCCCCATCAGCCCATGTGTATATTCCATATCCCTCTTTGACTCCGTTTTTCCACTCACCTTCGTACTTATCACCATTTGCCCATATATATGTGCCTTTCCCATTTATCTTGTCATTCTTCCATTCTCCCTCATACTTATCTCCGTTTGCAAAAGTGCACGTCCCTCTGCCATCAAACATGCCATTTTTGAAATCGCCTTTATAAACATCTCCATTTGCGCTGTAATATTCTCCATATCCATCCATTGTATCATTTTTCCAATCACCTATATACTCATCTCCATTGCTCCACTTGCAGTAGCCATAGCCATGTCTCATACCGTCCTTTATCTCACCTTCGTAATAAAAATCTTTTCCCTCTATTACATGTTCCCGTCTAAAAAGCTGTGATAAACTTAAATTCTTATTACCTTTAAGAGATTTTATTTTCTCAGAAGGAATCACCATCAAATATTTCTTATTAGGATTCTCATTATAATACCCTGTAAATCCAATACCAATAACCTCGCCCCTGAAATTAAAAGCTGCCATCCCTGTATCGTCCTTCTTAATAGCCTCTCCACCAAGAACAAATACCCCGTTATCTTTATCATATTCAGAAACAAACACATTTGTATAAATAGCTGATGTGCTAATTACTACCACTCTATCACCTGGTTTGACCTTAGTTGAGTCGCCTATTTTTACATATGGCAGATTCTTAGCCCCTTTCAATTTTAAAATCGCTATATCCTTTGAAACATCATAGTCTATAACCTTTTCAACTTCATATCTCTGATTTCCAATATATACTTCCGCTTTCTGAAGATAATCGATAGCAGTATAAGTTGTTAATATCTTCCCATCAGGTGATAGCAAAATACCACAATATGTAAAAACCTTACCTTCTTTGTTATAACCTTTTAAAACAACAACCTTGTTCTTTTCTTTCTTGAGCTCATCTAAGGTCCAATACCTTACATTGAGTGTTAATATAACATCTTTCTTATAATTTTGAACCTTGCCTTTAAATACAAATCTGCCTACATTTTGAGTAGATACTCTATTAGGAGTCCATTTTACAGGAACATAAACTACTTTCTTGTCAGAAAGGGTAGCCTTGACTTTGCTTGGCAAGGTAAAACTGTCTCCAACTTTTACTATAATGTTTAAATTATCAATTTTCACAATTTTAGTTTTGGTTTGAGCTGATAAAACAAACTGAAAACCTGATATAATGCTCAGAAAACAAATAACAATAATTACTTTTCTAATTATTTCCTTCATTATGTCATACACCTCCACATAAAAGTTTGTAGTAATGCCTTCTTATTACTCCACTATTTGAGCTATGTTGTCTGTAATACGTTGGTAAAGACTACTTTTTGGCTTTATACGTTTGTTTTTAATATACCTGATTCTACGCCATATACACCTGGAGTTATCACAAAATAGTCTTCCAAGATGTACAATCCATCAATAAAAAACTTTACTTTCCACTTACCTGTAGGCATTTCATCGCTTATCTGTATGTAATGCCACTCAGTTATGTTGTCCATTCTCTCATCATCGCTCCAAACAATACCACTGCTTTGAACAAAAAATTCCCCATTAGGCTTATACCAAAGTATACTGCTTTGATGAAAACCCAAAACATCTTTATATTCAATCCTCACACATACCTTCTCGTCTCTCCTTGAAAAAGCTCTTTTATAAATTAACTCCCCACTTTCAACTGTATCACTGCAAAAGCCAAAGTCTTTAACATATATACTTGGTTCAAAATCATATGTTAAGATTTCTCCGCTGGCATTTATAGCTATGCAGGAAAATATCTGCCCGTCTTCTGTTGGCAGTGTAAACGGTGCTGCCCAGTCTATCAGCCTTATATTGTCGTCAATTACAAAAATGTATCTATAAATATCAGAAGGATTCAAATCCAGCTCACAACACAAAACTATCATCTCCTCTTGTCATCGGAATATATTTTTTCCCTGTCTTCTCTGATATGATTTCTAAATAAACTCTCTCTGCTTCTAAAAATGTGCATTCAAACCTGTACCTCATTATTTCCAACCCCTCTTTGCTATCTCTTTATCACTTCTAAGTACATTTGTAGTCATACACTTCTTTCTGTTTTCCTCAACCCATCTTTTCCACATAACCTCAAGTTCTTTCTTCTCTTCCTCACTTAGTTTAAATTCTTTTACCCACCTCTGAAAAAATGGAAATGGATAAAGTTGTATATTACTCTTCCCAAAACCTATCAACGCTTTCTTGCCTTTTTCAATATCTCCTACCTTTCGATAATAGTAAATCCCTAAATACTCTGGATCTTCTTTCTTCATAATCTCTTCTGCCTCTTTATATTTGCCATCAATTAGTTTGTTAAGAAATTCTAACATTTTTAATTGAAACTTATAATTTTTAAAATAATCTTTGTATTTTGGATAATTCTTTTTCCAGATGCCGTATACTTCTCTTAATTTATCCTTCATACCTAATTCATAATAGCAATCCCCTGAATATGATAATAGCTCAATATATCTGTTTAAAAATTTATTTTCATTATCTTCCTTATAAAGTTCCAAGAACTTTTCTATGTATTCAAGTGCTTTCTTATGATTTCCATATGCCTCTAAATATATCGCTGCAAGACTATAGTATGTTAGGATATTAAAATACCACATGTCTCTCGGATTCGTAGAGTCATTTATCATTAAGGATTTTTCTAACCAGCTGACAGCTTCCCCCATTCTTTCTATTTCCCCAAGTTCCCAACTCCTCTCAACAACAGCAATAGCTTTTGCATAATATGCCATTTTTCTCTTTAACCTTGATGTTTTATTATCTATACTCTTCAAAGCAAGGTCTGCATAATACTCCTCCATCATCGGATTATCAATCTGGTAAGCTATCTCCACAAGTCGATAATAACCGTTTATTTTCTCATCAGAAGTTTTAGCATTTTTAACAATCCATTTGGCAAGAGCTGCAGCGTTATTATACTCCCCTCTATCTTGCATGCTTGTTATTACATCATGTGTATCATCTATTGACAAAGTGTTCATTATAACTTTGTCATCTACAATGATATATCTGTTTGAAAAAAATCTAAAACCAAAATAAACCAGTATTAAACCTATCAATCCAATTATCAGCCACTTCCTGCTTTTCCTCATCCTTTTCAACTCTCATTCCCCTTCTTACTACAAACTTTTTTACCGGGTATATTTTATCAAAAAGCAATTACTCTCTTCAATACAAAGCACACAGAGCTCTTTGCAAAGCTCTGTGTGCAAAGATTTAATGACCAAAAGCTGGTTTTGCCACTTTTGTCGTAACATCAAATACTTTTTTAAGTTTTCCTAAATTACCAGATACTTTGGCTGCCTTTGCTAACTTATCTAATCCTTTGGTACCTGCTATACTAACCCCTACTTCAAACAGTGCTTTCCCTATCATTTCTCCTTTTTTGTAAGCATCACCATTTACAAATTCTTTCTTTGCCTTAGCAACAGATTGCTCTACATATTTTAATGCTGCCTGAGGATGTTTAACTACCACTTCTACCCCTTCTACAATCTGTTTTGGATGAGTTACAACATCAACTAAACTCTTTGCAGTATTTACAGCCCCTTTGAAAACTCCAACAGCAACTCCTATCTTAAACTTTGTAGCATTTGGTACTGCGAGCCATACACCCTGCATAGTGGTCTTTATCTTATTAAAACTTTTCTCATCAATGCTTAACCCTACGCTTTTTTCGGAAGTTATCTTACCTGTTGATAAAGAATGAGTTACCTTAGCTAAATTTATTTCAGCTTTTCTATTGTCCTTTACTGCTCCCCCAACTGTTACATTAACTTCCTGATTATGTGTCTTCAAAAGCACCAGTTTTGTTCCACCTGCAACCTCAGCACCCCTTTTGTTAACTGTTACATTACCTGCAATTTCAGTTTTATCATTAACTTTCGTACTCGTGATAGTCTCAAAACTCTTGCTAATTTTTCTCTTCTCTAATTCCAAATTCAATTTACCAGAATTGCTGTGCTCAACAACACCAGAAGCCTTCTTTGTATTTGCTTTGTACTGTGAAGTCTTCTCAACTCCTACTTCTCCACTTACTGAAGATGTAAATTTTAGATACATTTTGTTGCCTGCTACATTCAAGGTTATTTTTTTCTCTTTTATAGTTTTATTCCCTACAACAGAAATACTATTTGTTGTTGTAACATCTACAGCTTTTTTCAAACCTTCTTTAATATCCTTTGCAACGGTCTCTAATTTTTTCCCAGTTGATTTTACTACTGAAGAAATTTTGTGCTCTACTGTTTTAACTGTGTTATTCAAATTTGAAACTGTAGATTTTACAAAATTGTTGACTTTGTTCTGAATACTTTTTGCAGTGTCACTAATATCTTTTTTGATATTTGAAAAAATACCCAAAATCCCTCCACTATTTCGTGTATTCGAACCATGAGTTTTACTGCTGGTAGAAGCTTTTTGCAAAGAAGTGTTTGAAAGTGTAACTTTGTATGCAGCAGTAGACTGCACAGAAGGTTTATTAGGCACAATCCAACCTGTTGAAAGCAATCGTGCAGAAACACTATGATTGGAACTATTGACCTTAATATTGTTGTGAGTATTCTTAATCAGGTTATAATTCGTAATAATTTTACTACTCATACCCCTCACTCCTCGTTTCTCAATTTTTGTTTGATTATATCCCAAAAAAAAAAACAATATATAATATTGATGAATTTTTTCATATATTTGTTACTAAATTTGTTTAATATGCAAAATATAAACGGAAGTTAAGACGAAAACTAATTAAATGGTTTGTAATGTTTTAAAATTACTGATGAGGTTGTTGAATAACAGAAATAGCCATATAGAGTAAACATAGTAACAAGAAAGTTTTTATATTTAGTTCTAATTTAGGAAAAATCTAATAAAACACAATAGAAAAAAATATACTTATGAGCATTAAAGCACAAAATAAAAATTTTTAAGCTAATTATTTCAAAAAAATTACATTTTTTGCGTACAGCCAAAGAAGAAGTGATACCGCTTTTTTGGATTTTAACAGAGGAAATGAACATGACTTGAAAACAAGAAGAACTTTTGTATAGGGCATGGGGCTTTGGCTGTGAGATTGTATTAGCAGATGGAGGATACGATTGTAGCAGATTACATGTATAATTGTTAATATTTTTTATTCAACAACCTAAAATAAATGGCTCTTTGTCAAGAGTTGGGGTGGGTATTCTGAATGCCCACCTTTTTCAGTTTTATCAACCAAGCATTAATTGTAATATATGCCTATTACAGGTAAGCGATTTTAAAAACTCAATCCTACCTTTACCCGCTACTTTTGCGAGTTTTAATTATTCTCTTTACTTTATCCTAACTACCACAAACTATATAATATCCTCTTTCTAAATCTCTCAAAATTTCTATACCCATATGCATTTCTCTTTAAAACTTTTATCTTATTGTTAAAACCTTCTGTTACACTATTTGTATATGGAACATCAAAAGAATTTACTATCTCTGAAAACCAGTTCCTAAAAACCTTTATGCATCTGCAAAATTCACAAAGACCACTTCTCTCTGCCGCCTCTATCCACTTTTTTAATTCAACTTTTGCTTCTGCTGAATTACTGCTTTCTAAAACTTTCCTGAATTCTTCCTTGAGTCTATGCGCTTTCCTTAAATCTCTACTGTACCAAAACATCACTTCTAACTCTTCTCTTTGCTCTGCTGCAAGTTCTTCATAAGACTTTAACAATAATTTCCTGCTTCTCTTAAAATACTTCCTTAAATTATCTTCTAATTCCTTTTGTACTCTTTTCCTTACATTTTCTAATGCCCAATAAACATATCTTGTAAAATGAAATTTGTCTATTACTATTTTCGCGTTTTTAAAATATATTTTTGCTGTCTCCACAAATTGTCTCCACATATCACATACAAAATACTTTACTCTATCCCTATCCTTCAATCTCTTAAAATATTCAATCAAAACATCTTGTCTTCTGTCTCTTAAAATTTCTACTATCTGTTTTTTCACAGGGTCTACAATTATACACTGATATTTAGCTCCACCTGCATTTCCTTTGAATTCATCTATGCATATCGCCTCAGAAGAAAAATCCTCTATCTTCCTGGTAGGATTTACATTGTCAAATAACCTCATAACTGTGGTAACTGATACATTTGTCTGTCTTGCTACCTCTTTCATACTGCTCAAGCTACTTAAGCTGACTTATAATGTATGCTGCTAATCTATTTGTCATTCTTTGACGCTTGCCCAAAAAATTTATGTGTTCAAAAAATTTCTTTCCACATTCTTTGCAAACATATCTCCGCTTCCTTAAAACTAAATATGTTCTCTTACCCATTATTGGTATGTCCTTTACTCTTTGGACACGATAATCATGTATCTTGCTTGTGATACTGCCACATTTAGGACACTTGTGAGGTTTTTGCGCCTGACTTATATGGAGTTCTACTTCATTTTCGCTTTCTACTACTTGGTGGAGAATGATATCTTTTGATTTCAAAAGTTCTGTGATATAATTATGATTAAGCACTTATTCTGGATGCCTCCTTTCTTTTGTGTGTTTTTTTTTATACCTAAAAACAATTTTAATTATAGCAGGCATTCAGAATAAGTGCTATATTTTTTCTTTTCTTACCACCCCAATATTTATTATAGAGCCACCTCAAATTGTATGTTGCTGGTTTGATAGGCTGGGAAAGATATTCATACAAACATTTTTTGAGTTGCTGTTCGTCATGAAAACAGTTAGGGTAAAGGTCAAAAAAGTGTGTTATGTGGTATTTATAGTCGCTAAGCGTTCTTTCGCTTCTCCCTTCAGCACGCTTGTAAAACAAAAACTGCTGCATTGCTTCTTGCCAATCCAGTTTAACAATGCTTCTTTTTGGCATAATAAAACCACCTCTCGCATTTTTTTGCGATTGGTGGCTATGGCTTGCCATTTTTTAGTCCAATAGTAATGTTTAAGTCCGTTGATTTAAATTTTCCATCGGATTTGCTATTTAAGATATCATTTCCAATTTTTGTTTCAATCCTGTAACCCTTGAAAATACAGCCTCAAAAACAAATGGCGCGCCCAAGAGGATTCGAACCCCTGACCTACGGATTAGAAGTCCGTTGCTCTATCCAGCTGAGCTATGGGCGCGCATTTAAATGGTGCGCCATTAGGGACTCGAACCCCAGACCCGCTGATTAAGAGTCAGCTGCTCTACCAACTGAGCTAATGGCGCACCTGTTATTTAGCTTTATTAAATTAAATGGAGCTGGCGATGGGACTCGAACCCGCAACCTGCCGATTACAAGTCGGCTGCTCTACCGATTGAGCTACGCCAGCACCATTTTTTCTCATGATGGTGGAGGGGGTTGGATTCGAACCAACGAAGCCTGCGGCAACAGATTTACAGTCTGCCCCCTTTGACCACTTGGGTACCCCTCCATCTTTAACTTCCAAACAACTTCAAAGCCGACGCTTTTGTATTTTAGCACACACTACTTTTTCTTGTCAATACCCATTTACTTCTCATGGTCGGGGTGAGAGGACTTGAACCTCCGGCCCCATGGTCCCAAACCACGTGCTCTACCAAGCTGAGCTACACCCCGCCATCAGCATATATATGATAACATCATTTTTTGTTTTCGTCAAGAGGTTAAACACAGGAAATTTTTAACTTCTTTGTTCTCTGTTATGCATGGTATAATTAATAATGCCTACAATGTAAATCAAAATAATAGTATTTGGGGGAATATAGAAAATGCAGCATATCTTTAGCAGAGTCAGAAAAGCGGTAGAAGATTTTGAGATGATAGAAGATGGCGATAAAGTTGCGGTTGGTGTGTCTGCCGGAAAAGATAGCCTTACCATGCTCTACACTTTGAGCTTTATGAGAAGATTTTACCCCAAAAAGTTTGATGTTGTTGCTATCACAATCGACATGGGATTTGAAGGAATGGATTTTTTGCCAATCAAAGAATTTTGTGATAAAATAGATGTTGAATTTCATCTTGTGCCATCGCAAATAAAACAGATTGTGTTTGACATCAGAAAGGAAGAAAACCCTTGCTCGCTTTGTGCAAACCTTCGCCGTGGAATACTTAACTCCACTGCAAAAAGTCTTGGTTGTAACAAGGTTGCGCTCGGACATCACTTAGATGACGTGGTTGAAACATTTTTCCTGAGCCTATTTTTTGAAGGAAGAATATACTGTTTTTCGCCAAAGACATACCTTGACAGAACCCAGGTAACAATAATTCGACCCATGATTTATTTGAAAGAGCATGACTTGAGATCTGCTGCAAAAAAGCTCGATCTTCCTGTAATAACAAACCCATGCCCTGCAAATGGAAAAACTAACAGGCAAAGAATGAAAGAGTTTGTAAAAAGCTTAAAACAATTTCACCCTGCAACCAAAGATTTGGTCTTCAATGCTATAAAGAGAAACATATGGGGGTTGAAAGACTAAACTTTTGCAATTTTCCATGACAAAAGACTGGAGGCAAGCGTGAAGATGAAAAGGTTTTTAAGCTTTGTCTCATGTGCGACAATTTTGTCTCTCGTTCTATCAGCATTTGCAAAGCCGTACACAGAAATCTTGAGATTTAAAACAACACAGCAGATTGCTCCTCGCACGTACTATGAAAAGTATGAACTTTTGACAGATGAGGGATTTGTGGATATAAACTGCATAAAGCTTGACCTTATAGATGGCGGGTTTGACTTTGACGTGCTGAGAGCCAGCGTTGCAAACACCGGTGATTTTGTCTATAATATGGTCTACAACCAAATCGACAAAAACCCTGTTGCTGCAATAAACGCAAACTTCTTTTACACAAACACCAAGACAGACTACAATAAAATCTGGCCAATTGGAATTTCTGTGTCAGGTGGCAAGATTCTGTCTTCGCCAAATAGCAAGCAAAATACCTTCCCGGCCTTTGTGTCCACAAACTCGAATGAAATTCTTTTTGACTATATAAATGGTCTTTCATACAAGCTTGTAAATGTGGATTCTGGCTATGAATTCAAGATTGCACATATAAACAAGTTCACAGGCGATTTGACATACCCTATTTTGTTCACAGGCGACTATGTTCGAAAAACCATCGGAAACAAATACAAGGGAATTGTGGAACTCATCATAAAAGATGGCATCATCAAAGATATCAGAGAAGAAGCTCCAGCTGTGGCCTTAGATAAAGATGAATATCTTTTGGCTGCAACAGGAAACTATGCAAAAAACCTGAAAGCAAACTTCAAAGTGGGCGACAAAGTAAGTCTAAAGATAGACCTTTCCATTCCACTTGAGAAAATAAAAGCTGCGGCATCTGGTAATACCTTCTTGATAAAAGACGGCAAAATACCAACTTTTACTCATGAGATTCTAGGGAGGCATCCGCGCTCTGCTATTGGCATTGACAAAATTGGTCGATACCTCTATCTTGTTGCGGTTGATGGGCGAAATGGGAAGAGTATCGGTCTTTCACAGGGTGAGCTTGCAAGGTTCTTGCAGTCAATTGGCGTGTGGACAGCCATAAACCTTGATGGTGGGTATTCTACACAGCTTATTGCAAAGGACAATGATGGAAACCTCAAAGCCTTTTACAACACAGGTGAGACCAGAAAAGTCTTTGATTCAATAGCAGCTTTTTACAAATACAGAGATGATAAAATTTCCACATTTTATATAGACTGTCCTGACAAGGTCTTTGCAGGCGAAGAGTATCCTATAAAGGTATATGCAAAGGACAGATTTTACAACACAATCACATATGATGCTGTGTATTTGAAGGTGTACCAGGATGCTTATGAGATAGACATAAAAGATGGTTTATTTATGCCTTACAAAGACGGTGTTGTTACAATATCTTGTGTGTATGAAGATGTGTACCAGAAAGCTTTTGCACAAAAAAGGATTTCGGTGTACAAGCCAGAGATTTTGACCACAAGCAAAAAGCTGCTTTATCTTTTGCCCGGTGAGTCTGCCAAGCTAAGGTTTTATATAAAAGATAAGCTTGGCCACTTTAAAGAGATAGACCCAAGAAAAGTTCAAGCAGAAGAAAATCCTGCTTTTGAGTTCAAAGATGGGACTTTCATAGCAAAATCTAACTTCCGAGGCTTTGTAACATTTACTTACAAAGATTTAAAATGCAGTATACCCGTTGGAATAGGTGAGACTTTACAGCTTCTTAGGTCGTTTGATTACCTTGCCTTGAGCTGGCCAAAAGGTGTTTCGATGTTTCTTTCATCTAAGAACAAGACACAGGGAAAATATTCAAACAAGATATACTTCAGCGTCTCATCAACAAAAGGCAAAAGCTTTAAGCTCAATTTTAAAACTCCTGTTGACCTTACAAATATAAGCAAAATTTCATTTGACATTTGCGCAAATAATGTCAAAGTCTACCTTGGCTTTAAAATGCTAAATGGCACGCAAAAAGAGGTTGAAATACCTCAGATCAAAAGCGACAATTTCAAAAGCTATTCCTTGAATGTAGAGAGTTACAAAACTTTAGTGTATATTTTGATCATCCCCCAAAAAACACAAGGTTATATCTGGATTGACAATCTGAAAGGTAACGTTGTAAATTTACCTCCTGTTGAAAATATAAACCAGTATGTTGCAAAGTTTGATGAGAAGCTTTCAAAGACATCTGTTATCTTTCTGACAAAGAGTTTTGAAAATCTGCCAAGTGAGATCAAGAAAAAAATAGAATCAAACATTGGCAGCTATTTGAAATGCTACAGTCTTGAAAAGGACAATCCACCATACGAAAAGAATGAAAAGTTCAATATAGTATTTTTAAGAACCAAAAGCGGTTCAATTTTGGACTTTTCGTTCTATCAGTGGATCAGGATTAAAAATCTATCAGCTGAGAAAAAACCGCTGATTGTTGTTTTGGACATTCCCTTTGAAAGCCTCAGACAACGTGAAAAGGATATACTCATAAGGCTTTTAAAATCAAGAAAAGCACCTTCAATGATCATCTGCACCACAAGTGACTACACCCGTGTAGAAAGATACGATACTCTTTACATCGGCTATGCATCATCAAATAATCTGCTTGCAAAATCAAATGCAAAAAGTGTAAACCTCGCATGTGATGTTGAGAAAGGCTACATTTACCTTGCAAGAGGGCATTAAAACACAAAAAGGTCCAGACATAGCGTTTGGACCTTTTTGTTTTAAAGGATTATGAGAATAAATCCTCCACTTCCTTCGTTTATAATCCTCTGCAAAGTCTCTCTGAGCTTTTCTTGGCTCTCTTCTGGTACCCTTAGAAGCTTATTTTGAAGTCCTTCTTTTACAAGTTCGTGAAGCAATTTTCCAAATATGTTTGACTCCCAAATCTTTTTTGGGTCGTCTTCAAACTCTTTCATCAAAAAGTTCACAGGTTCTTCGCTCTGTTTCTCTGTTCCAACAATTGGTGACACCTCTGTCTCAACTTCAACTCTTATGATGTGCAAAGATGGTGCAGAAGCCTTGAGTCTTACACCAAAACTGTTCCCTCTTTTTACTATTTCGGGTGTTTCAAGCTTGAGCTCATCTAAAGCAGGTGCAACAATACCGTATCCCTTCTCTTTTGCGCTATTTAGCGCATCTTTTAGCTTTTCATACTCCCTCTTTATTTGCGAAAGAGCGCAAAGAAGTCTTACAAGATGATGTTCACCTTTTATTTCAAACCCGGTTGCCTCTTCTATAATCTTGAACAAAAGCCCTTCTTTGAAATAAATTGAAAGCTCGCTCTTCCCTTCTCCCAAATTTATTCCTACAACCTCACACCTGTCAATCTGGGGATGTTGTTTCAAAATCTCAAGCTGGTCTGTTATATCTCTGATTTTGTCAAGCTTTTCTGCATAGTCCTTTATCTTTTCATAAACCTCTTTTTTGAGCCACGACCCATCTTCCAGCTCGTCAAACCATCTGGGCATGTTAATCTTTACTTCAACAATAGGAAACTCAAACAGCACTGTCTCTAAAATCCTCTTTACATCCTCAATCTGCATCTGAAGACAGTTAACAATTAAAACTGGCATTTTGTACTTCTCTTCAAGATCTTTTTTGAGCTCCTGTGTGTCGGGTGAGTAGGGTTTTGCGGTGTTGAGAACAATCACAAATGGTTTGTTGATTTGTTTTAATTCTTCAATCACTCTCTCTTCTGCCTTTATGTAGTTTTCTCGCGGTATCTCAGTAATCGTGCCATCTGTTGTAACCACAATTCCAATTGTTGAGTGGTCCTGGATGACCTTTTTAGTGCCAATCTCTGCTGCCTCTTCAAACGGGATTGGTTTTTCAAACCACGGTGTTGTTAACCATGCGCGGATGGTTTTCTTCTAAGTGCCCCATTGCACCTTCAACAAGGTACCCGACACAGTCAACAAGACGTACCTTAAGTCGTGCACCACTTGATAACAAAACTTCAACAGCTTCATTAGGCACAAACTTGGGCTCTGTTGTTATTATGGTTTTGCCCTGCGCACTTTGCGGTAGTTCATCCTTTGTTCTCTCTTTTTTATACTCATCTTCAATGTTGGGAATTACAAAAAGGTCCATGAATCTTTTTATGAAGGTTGACTTTCCTGTTCTGACAGGTCCAACCACACCAATGTAAATGTCACCGTTTGTCCTCTTTGCTATTTCTCTGTAGATATCAGCATCCATCAAAACATCTTTCCCCCTATGCAATTTCAAATGGACTTGTCAGTAAAAATATATTTTTTTTGCGGGGGAAATATTACAAGATTTAACCTTTATTCTGTTTTCTGCTTTGAAATGATATTTGACCTTATCATCAGGACTAAGAATATCAAAATATATCCAAAGCTCAAAGCAGTAGGAATAACATCATTCTGAGTTTTTAACCCTTCTTTAAGAATCTCTTCAACCAAGTCTTTTAAAACCTCAGACGAAACAATCACCAAAATTAATGTTGTGGCAATGAAAAAGAGTCTTATATTAATTCTATTAGAAAGCTTAAACACAAAGTAGCCCAAAAGTACAGCTGCAAATATCCCCAGACCAATCCCGTAGAATAAAGTTAAGGATTTATCCTTGGAAAATGAAGCCAACGAAAATATTACCAGTTCCGCTCCTTCTCGCAGAACATTTACAAGAGATAGGAGAAAAATTCCATATGAATATTTTTGGAAATTAATAACCTTTTCATAAGTCTGCTGTTTAAATCCCTTTTCTGATATTTAATAGCTAAAGCTAAAAACCATGTAATTAGAATCACCAGTAAAGCTTTTAATGCTATCTCAATTCCCTCAAAGGACTCTTCCAAGCTCTCATAAAAGTCAAATACAATAATACCAAGCAATGCACTCAAAACAATCCCTAATGCCAGTCCAATATTCAAACTTTTTAGCAAATCCTTTTGGTTAAGCTTTTGAATAACCCCAATCATCACAGCAACTACAAGAATTATCTCAAAAACCTCTCTAAAAGCAATTACAAATCCCTGAACCATACCAAAAACTCCTTTCTTTGTTTTTGAAATTGATTTTCATTTTCAATTATAAAACAATTTAATGTTAATGTCAAGTATTTATATATGAATACTTGGTTATTATTTGTTATTCTACTATCTATCTGTGGACCTTTTATAAATTTGATTGTTTATGAAGAAATATTACCTTATACCCCTAATATGTATATTGACCTTTGCTGTATTAGAAGCTATAATATATTTAGCAAACAAAATAAAAGGAGTGGTGGGTATGCCATTTTATGATTTGAGGTGCAAAGAGTGCGGTGAGGAGTTCAATATCAGAGCTTCTATTAAAGAGAGGGAAAACAAAGAGATTGAATGTCCAAACTGCCACAGTCATGAGCTTGAGGCAGTTTTCAAAAGTGTTAATATAATCTCATCTTCGCGTTCAGACAGTGGCGGATATTCATGCCCAAGCGGATGTTGTGGTGGGTCTTGTGGGTTTTAATAAGAGGGCGGCTCAAAATTGCAGTATTCTAAGCTGCCCTCTTGTTTTTTTGTTTTTATTTTTTTAGTAACTGGTGTATAATAGACTTTATAACCTGCAAATCTTCAAGGTGAGGTACAATGTATAGGATATTTTGCGAAAGCTATCAGAACTTTTGTAAAAGTTTTGAAAATAGTACAGCACAAGATGAATTCAGATACAAGATTGCAAAGGTGTTTGAGCTCATAGTAGATTTGAATAGATTCCAGCAGGAAAGAGAAAGAAACTCAGAGCTTTACAAAAACCTGTGCGACCTTCTGTGGTTTATGCAGCAAAACATCGACAAATACCCAAAATTCAAAACATTTTTTGTGGACTTTGGAGTCAAGAGAAATTGTGCCCATCCCGTTTGGAATAACACCTCTAAGTATTCTTGAAGAGCAGGCAAAGCTTGAAAATATGTTTTTGAGCCTGTTGTACTGGGAGTAAAAATCAAAAAGGACCTCATCGGCAAACACCGAATCAGTCCTTTTTACTTTTGCTTTTCTTTTACCATCTTCACATATGTTGAGGCTGAAAGCCCGGCAATCTGACCCTCACCGACAGCTTTTGCAACCTGATAAGGCCTTCCCACTACATCGCCTGCTGCAAAAAGCCCTTCAATAGATGTTTGCATCTTGCTGTCAACTTTTATGTGCCCATCTTCTGTAAACTCAAGTCCGTAAATTAGCTGGTCAGCTGGCATTGTCTTTCTTATTATAAATATTCCATCAACATTCAATATCCTGTCTTCAAACTCTAACGCATTTACAAAGTCTTCCCCATACACACTTCTTGGGCGTGACAAAATAACCTCAACATTGTCTTTAAAATGAAACTCATTCTTTTTATAAAGTGGAATATAGTACAGTTTTTTTGCAAGCTCAGACAAGTACTCAGCCTCTTCTTCAGCTTCAATAGCCTCTCCAATAACCGCGATGGTTCTTCCCTTGTAGAGCATCCCATCACAAACAGCACAGTAAGAAATTCCCCGACCTACAAATTCAGCTTCATTTTCTAAAAGAGTTTTCTTTGGTGTGCCAATTGCTAAAATGACAGAGTATGCTTCATAAAACTCATTGTTTGCATTTATCGTAAAAATGTCACCTGATTTGTAGAAGTTTATAACCTTTCTGTGCACAATCTCAATACCCATCTTTTTTGCATGATCATAAAATGCTCTCAACAGCTCTTTTCCTGCTACACCATAAAACCCAAGATAGTTGTTCACCTCAGGTGCTCTGTAGATACTTGAGTCTTCTTCTTTTGTTGAAAACACAACAACACTTCTGTTTGTCTGAGCAAGATTTATGGCAGCAGACAAGCCCGCCGGTCCTGCTCCAATCACCGCACAATCATAAATCATCTTTAGCTTCACCCCTATATTATTATACCCATACAGGGTATATTTTAAAACTATCATTTCAAACTTTCAAGAAGTTTTCAATGTCCAGCACAAAAATCACCGCTCCGCCCTGTTCAATCTTCTGCTTGCTTACAAAAAACAGGCTCTGCAAAGCAGGTGGCAAAGTAGATTTTGAAACCTCTTTCCTTTCTGACACGTTCTTTTTTATAAGCTCAATCACATCATCAAGCCTATCATCTTCAGCACCTATCATGAATGTAACAGTGCCCCTATTCAAAAAACCGCCTGTTGAATAGATAATTGTTGCAGGAACACTATTTTCAATAAGTGCAAGGTTCAGTTTATTTCTATCCACTTCTGACACAATGGCCAAAACTAATTTCATTTTTTAAATTCACCCTTTTTAAAAATCAATTATGATATTATTTTACCACAATTTTCTTAAGTTGATTTAAATTTTATGCCAATTCTTTGTTGTTAGCAAATGCAATTTTGGTGGTATAATAATTAAATTAGAAGATTTTAAATCCATTTTGACAAGGAGATGTCGTAAAAAAATGCTTGAAATCATTGACCTTCACGTTGAAGTTGGCTCAAAAGAGATTTTAAAAGGTGTCTCTCTCACAATCCCGGATGGAGAGACGCACATTCTGTTTGGCCCGAACGGAAGCGGAAAGACAACTCTGATGATGAGTATTATGGGGCTTCCAAAATACAAAATAACGTCAGGCAAGATTATCTTCAATGGCATTGACATCACATACATGCCAACTCATGAGAGGGCAAAGCTTGGGATTGGAATGATGTTCCAAAAACCACCGGCAATAAGAGGAGTTGAGCTAAAAAAACTTTCTGAGATAATAAAGTCTATAAGAAACACCGATGCTGACATCCAAGAGTATGCAAGAATTTTAAATTTGAAGGAACATCTGTCAAGAGAAGTAAACTATGGATTTTCTGGTGGTGAGATAAAAAGGTCCGAGCTTTTGCAGCTTTTGTGTCAAAAACCAAGCCTTGTACTTTTGGATGAGCCAGAGTCAGGTGTTGACCTTGACAATATTACCCTTTTGGGAAATGTAATTAAAAAGCTTTTGAAAGGTGAAAAGATAAAAAAACGTCACACCTCCGGCTTGATTGTCACACACACCGGGTATATTTTAGAGTATGTCAATGCAGACAAAGGACACATTCTGATGGATGGAAAGATAGTGTGCTCAGGTTCTGCAGAAGACCTCTTTGAAGAGATAAGACAAAACGGGTTTGGGAGGTGTGAAAATTGTCTTCAAGACACTATATAGATGAAAAGATTTTGGAGCTTGCAAAGTCAGCTTTAAATAAAAAGGCAGCTTATGGGCAAGATGTTGACCTTTCAGTTTTTGAAGAAGCAGAAGAAAAAGATCAGATTTCAGAGCTCTCTAAACTTCCAGAAGAGATTCAAAAGACAATCCTAAATGCTGGAATAGAGGTATCTGAAGAAGGCCGGTCGGGAAGTTTTTTGCAGCTTGACCACTCTGTTGTATACAGACGGCTTCAGCAAAGGTACCAGGGCCAGCTTGAGATTTTGGACATAAATGAAGCTTTGGAAAAGTATCCAGAGGTTCGCGAAAAGTATTTCTGGAAAGCGGTAAAGCCTGACAGGGATAAATACACTGCATTTTCGGCAACACACCCTGCCCACGGGTATTTTATAAGAGTGTTCAAAGGACAGAAGGTTGAAAAGCCAATACAGGCATGCCTGCTTTTGCAGGAAAATGCAAGGATACAAAACGTGCACAATATTGTCATCTTAGAAGAAGGTGCAGAGGTTCAGATTATAAACGGATGCGCAACAGCACCAAAGGTAAAGGAAGGGCTGCACATTGGAATTTCTGAGTTTTACCTTGAAAAGGGAAGCAGGCTCACATTTACAATGGTTCACAATTGGGCAGAAGATTTTTATGTCAGACCCCGTGGAGTGACCATTGTTGAAGATGATGCTGTGTTTGTTTCAAACTACGTGCTTTTAAAACCTGTGAAGTCCATACAGTCGTTTCCCATTGCAATTTTGAAAGGTAAAAACTCGGTTGCATCCTTCAACTCGCTCTTGTATGGGCTAAAAGACTCTGAGATTGACATGGGCTCTCATATCATCTTAGAAGGTGAAAATTCAAGTGGCCAGGCAATATCAAGGGCTATTGTAAAAGACAGGGCAAAGATATACTCGCGTGGAGTGTTAGAAGCAAGGCACAATCAATCTCGTGCGCATTTAGACTGTCGTGGAATTTTGTTCTCTGAAGAAGGTGTTATGTATGCTGTGCCAGAGCTATTGTCAGACGGTGCGCCACAGAGCCACCTTTCACATGAGGCAGCAATAGGTCCCATTGCCGAAGAAGAAGTAGAATATCTGATGGCAAGAGGGCTTTCAAAAGACGAGGCAATATCTCTTATAACCCAGGGGTTTATGGATGTAAAAATACTTGGGCTTCCCAAGCATCTTGAAAATTATATACAGGAGCTTATTTTGCAGACGCAGGAGGAGAATATGTAAAAATAAAGAGGCAAGGCGGCAAAGCCTGAGCTACTATCCGGTTATTTGGATAGTTAAGGCTTCTTTTGTGCTAAAGTCTTAAGGGTTTGCTGCCTTGCCTATTGTTTTTATTCATATCTTAGCGCTTCAATGGGATTTAAGCGCGCTGCCTTCTCTGCCGGAAGCATTCCAAAAATAACTCCTATCAAAACTGAAATTCCAAAAGCCACAAAAGCCCACTTTAGCGAATACACAGGCTCAACTCCAGGAATCCTTGAAATCCCCACCGCAATTACAAAAAACCCAAGCAATATACCAATTATACCACCAACACCTGTTATAACCATCGACTCTATGAGAAACTGTACTCTAATATCCCTTCTCTTTGCTCCAATTGCTTTTCGAATCCCAATTTCTCTTGTTCTTTCTGTAACAGACACAAGCATTATGTTCATAATTCCAATGCCGCCAACCACAAGAGAGATTGTAGCAATGCCGCCAAGTATTATCATCAGAAGATATGTTATTTGATTGAGAGTCGACATAAGTTCAGACATATCATAGACTGAATAGTTTTCTTCCTTTTTTATAACATTGCTCAAATATGCTTTTATCCTTTTTTTGACCTCATTGTTCTTATCAGCAGAAACTGTACGTACCAAAAAATTTTTCACAAGCGCATAGTCGTCTGTGGAGAGGCTATTTAAGGAAAACAAGGGCACTATGATACTGTCGTCAACCGTGTTGTCCCTTCCGCCCTGTTTTTCTTTTAAAACTCCAACCACCTTGAAAACCTGACCATTTACGTTTATCTCTTGCCCCACTGGATTTTGGCTATTAAATAGCTTTTTCTGTATCCTCGAACCTATCACTGACACTTTTTGCCTAAAATCACTGTCTACAGGACTTATAAACCTTCCTTTTGAAAGCGCAAGGTTTTGTATCATCATGTACTCGGCTGTTGCACCAATAATCTGGCACTCCTCTTTTTTACCTCTGAAAATTGCCTGAGCAGGATATTGGACAAATGGACTCACACCCATGATAACATCGTTATTTTTCCTTGCAAACTCTAAAAATTGATCAACTGAAATGTCTTCGCTCTTTGAAGCTGGATTTATAAAAACATACACAAGGTTTGTACCAAGCTTTTCTATCTCTTTTGTAATACCAGCTGTGGTGCCCTCAGCAAGCCCCACAGCTGCAACCACCGCTCCAACGCCTATGACAACACCAAGAAGCGTTAGAAATGACCGTAACCTGTTTAGAAAAATGCTCTGGATTGCCATCTTGCAAGAAAGCAAAAACTTCTCCATCGCACAACATCTTCCCCTTTTTAGTAGAAAAGACTTTGACCCTGTTTTTCAGTATCAAACTTTGGAAGCACCACTTCTTCGCCCTCGATAAGTCCTTCCAAGATTTCAACATATTTTTCGGTTGTCATGCCAAGTTTGACCGGCCTTTTTTCTGCATCTTTATAGTAAGAGCTGTCAAGTCCGTATTCGTCTGTTTTCTGGCTGGTTTTTTGTTCTTTGTTTTTCTCAGAAGTTTTAGCCTTTTGTTGTGTGTAAACATACACATAATATTTTCCATCTTCTTTGTGAACTGCTTCAACTGGTACAACCAGCGCATTTTCCTTGGACTTTAAGATAATCTCTGCTTCTGCGTGCATCCCAATTTTTATACTGTTGTTATTTTCAAACTCTATTTTAACAACAAACTTTGAGACGCTGCTACTATCTGATTGAGCCTTTTCAGAAATCTCTGCAACATACCCTTCTAAAGGCCTATTTCTTGTACTTCCTACTGCATCAAGCTTTATGTTAACCTTCTGCCCTGGCTTTATCTTCAAAATGTCAAGTTCTTCCACCTGAGCATTTATTGCAAGGTGTTTTGGGTCATATACTGAACATATTAACTGCCCAGCACTTACCACATCACCATCCTGAAGATTCAAATCAGCTATTTTACCGTCAATTGGTGATAAAATTTCAAAGTTTTTCAAATCCTCTTTGGATGCTTCTATCTGGGACTTTATTTCTTCTATCTTCAAATCAAGCTGTTTTATTTGCATTTCAATATCATCTGTCGAAAATTTCAAAAGCAAACTATCCATTTTTACCTTCTGCCCGTTTTCCACAAAAACCTTTTCTATTTTGCCAGAAACAGGACTTACAATACTCTTTTTTGAAAATACCTCTAAAACACCTTCGCTGAGCGATGTCACTTTTTCGCCGGTTAAAAGTTTTAAACTTATACTTGCCCTCATACTTTCAGTCAAACTACCGTTTTTGTTTGAAACTACTACCTTTGCATCAAATACCATCACACCATCATCATTTTTGTATATCCTGCTACCAATACTTTCCACAACACCGTCGACTCTATCCATAAGGTCAGATACTACAACCTCTGCCTTCTGCCCCTTTTTTACCTTCCCATAGCACCAGGCAGGAAGCTGGGTGCTTAGCTTCATCTTTGAATCATCAACAATAGTCATTATCTGCATTCCTTGGCTGACAAGTTGACCTTCTTCTGCCGCAAGGTTTTGGATAAATCCTTCTTGAGGAGATTTTAAAATATAGTTCTGAAGTTGTCTTTGCAAATTTTCTCTCTGAAGTTCAAGCTCAAGACGCTGTCTTTCTAAAGAGTCTATCTTATAAACTGCTTGACTGTCATCTATCTTGGCAATTAAATCTCCTTTTTTGACATATTGCCCGTTTTTGACAAAAATCTTTTCTAAAGTACCATTTACTTTTGATAAAACATTCCTTGTGCTGCTGCTTTGCACAATGCCAGATACCAAAAGTGTTTGCTTTAAAGAAATCCTCTGTACCTTTGCAGTCTTGGGCTTAGATGAAGCATCCTTTTTGCTCCCAGATGGCATTGTTAAAACAAGTGTTAAAATAAATCCCACTAATATAAGTAACACAATAATTACAGCTTTTTGCCAGTTTTTTAGACCTTTTGCAGTGCTTTGCATGTTAGAATACTCTCCTTTTTTATCTGCCACCAAACTTCATAAAGTTTTGTGTAAACATTGAAACAATCGGCATTATGAGTGTGACTGCACTATAGACAATACTAACAATAATACTTTTTGCTTTGTTAAGTTCACAGGCAGCAAACACCCCAATCCCAATTAGTACATATCGCCATATAGCAAACACATGCAGGTATGTTCTTATAAAATACTTAAAATTCATTTGAATATCCAAAATGTTCAAATTTACGACCCTGGCATATATCACATAGAAGATGTAATATGGAATCATTACAAGATTTGCAACTGCCACAATTGTAAGTGCTTTTTTGTAATCAATCTCACCACCTGCAAGCCTTACAATTACGAGCAAGACAAAGGAAGCAATAAAAAATGAAATAAAGGTATTTACAAATGCCGTTCCTGCCAAAAAGATAGGTGATTTTGTAAGTTTTAAAGTTTTCAGAGTAGCTTCTTGTACTTGAGGGTCTTCAATTGTTCTTTTCACATATTCTAATAAAGCTTCTTCTGTCACTTTTGGCATAAACAAGGTCGTGAGGGCTGCTATCACTGGTATCAAAAATATTAAAATTAGAAAATCCGGTTTTTCTTTTACCTTTTGAAATACTTTTCCCGGTGAGACAATCAGATTTAAAAGATTTGAAGGTTTCAAATACTCCACCTTTTAAACCCCTCCTTGAAATTTTTGGTACATGATTAGGCTCACACACCCAAGCACCAATTCCATCTCTAAGCAATCATAAATTTGCTGTAAATATTATACCTTAAGTTTTTGTTTGTTGCAAGAAATATTTGTAATATGGCTAAAAAATAAAATAGCTGCCTTTATCTATATCTTCAATGGCAGCTACTTTCATTTTATGCAATAACCTTTGCCAGGCCCATCTCATATTTTCTATAAAACTCTAAAAACTCATTTCTAACCATTGGTTTTGAAAATAAAAACCCTTGAGCAAAGTCACATCCAAGTTCTTTTGCCACTCTGTAATGAAATGGTGTTTCAACACCTTCAGCAATAACTTTTATTTTCAATGCATGGGCTATCTCAATAATTCCTTTTATTATTACGCTAATACTCTTGTCAAAAACTGCATTTTCAATGCATCTATTATCAACTTTCACTGCATCCACTGGAAAATATCTTATGGTATCAACAGCTATATTGCTACTACACCAATCATCCACAATTATCCTAAACCCTTTATGTTTAACCTCTTCAGCAACTTTTAAACAGTCAGAAAGATTTGTATCTATATCTTGCTGATTTATTTCAAATGCCATTATCTTATTGTATTTACTATAGTGAGTAAATACTTTGTTTGAAAAAATACACTCAGCTACACTTGAATCTAAAAACGATACATTTAAAGAAATGAAGAAATCATCTGGCAACATCTTCTCAAAAGCTGGCACATCCTCAGCAACGGTATCTAAAACCCACTCTTCAATCTCAGGAATCATTCTCTCTTTTTGAGCAACTGACATAAACTCCTTTGCAGAAACCATTCCTTTTTCAGGACTTATCCATCGAACAAATACCTCTGCTCCAGCAATTTTGTTTTTCTGCAAATCCACCAATGGCTGATATACAAGCAAAAAGTTTTTCTGCAAGATTGCCTTTTTAAGTTCATTAGAAATTGAAATGTTGTAGAAAAGCTTTGTATTATCTTCACTACTTGTAAAATATATTTTCTTTTCTTCCCTTAGCCTTGCCTGTTCAAGCGCTTCTGTAGCAGCTTTTAAAACTTCGTCTATACAACTTCCATCCTGAGGATAAAAAGCAACTCCTACAACGCTCTTTAATTCAAACTCATCACCAACCAAATACCATCTACCTTCGATAGTCTCCTCAATGATTTTTATGTATTCTATTAACAAATCTCTGCATCCATAATCATAAAAGATTATTGCAAATTTATTGTCCTCTATTTTTGTAACAAAGCTTTTTTCTGGAAGCCCATTTTTAAGTTTATAACCAATATCTTTCAAAATAATACTCAAGATAGAATAAAAACCTTCACTTTGAAACCCCACTAAATTTTCTATATCAACTACAGCTACTGCTATTTCATCAAAATGTGAAGGCACCTTTTGACTCAGCCTTTCAAAAAATATTTCAAGCTGAAGTTTGTTTGGAAGCCCTGTTAGCATGTCAAAATATGCAATTTCAACTATCTTTGTTTTTTTGCCATTTTGAAACCTCTTATGCTCATTTTTTGTAATATCTAAAAGTTTCCTTTTGATAGTATCACATTGAACAATCGTTTTTTGCAGAGACATTTTGAGCTTGTATTTTTCTTGTAAAAGGGTGTATAGTGTGTAAAATAAGTAAAAGCTGTCTGCTGTAACCACCACTGCAGAAGAAATGCCCACAAAAAGTTTGTATTTTTCAAAGAATGACTCTTTAAAAAATGCTATGTATATTACCATAGCTAAATAAGTAAGATTTAAAACAAAAAATATCAGGGCAGTAAGCAAACTCTTTCTGAAACATCTTGAAAAATAAAACTTTGAAAGCATAAATCAAATTCCTCCAGTCCCCTCGGAGGTTTAATATATTTTTACCCTCACTTTTTATGGCTTTAACCCTAATATTTATTTATCTTTGTCATTTAACCGCTTTCAATTATACCCCAATATATTTCAAACTGGCGGCAAGATTATTTCCAAAAAAGTCATACAACTCTTTTTGTTCTACTGCCCTGACTTCTTACACTACTGCGAACTGGCTCATATAGAGGTTATAATAAAACCCTTTCTTTGCTATAAGCTCCTCATGAGTCCCCTGTTCAATAATTCTGCCGTTGTATATGACAAGGATGAGGTCTGCATTTCTGATGGTGGAAAGTCTGTGGGCTATCACAAAACTTGTTCTTCCCTGCATGAGCTTTTGCATTGCCTCCCCAACAAGCTTTTCTGTTCTTGTATCGATGTTGCTTGTTGCCTCATCTAAGATGAGTATTGCCGGGTCAGACAAAATTGCTCTTGCGATTGCCAAAAGCTGTCTTTGTCCTTGGCTAAGGTCTGCCCCGCCATCTGTGAGCACTGTTTTGTAGCCGTGTGGCAGGTGTCTTATAAACTCATGAGCATTTGCAATTTTAGCTGCTTTTATAACCTCATCATCTTTTGCTGTGAGCTTTCCATAACGGATATTTTCCATCACAGGCTCAGAGAAAAGATATGTGTCCTGAAGTACAATCCCGAGGCTTTTTCTCAAAGACTCTCTTTTTATCTTCCTTATATCAATTCCATCAATGAGAATTTCACCTTCGTCAATATCATAAAACCTTGTAAGCAAATTGACAATTGTAGTTTTGCCAGCACCAGTTGGACCAACCAAGGCTATCATCTGTCCGGGCTTTGCGTGAAAGCTTACATCTTTTAAAACAGGTTCACCTTCTTTGTAAGAAAACCACACGTTCCTAAATTCAACCTCACCCTTGATATTTGTAAGCTCAATAGCATCTTTTTCATTTTCTCTTTCTTCTTCCTCGTCCATTATCTCAAAGACTCTTTCTGCTGCAGCAAAGGCAGATTGAAGCTGGTTGAACTGGTTTGCAAGCTCGTTTAAAGGACGTACAAACTGTCTTGCATACTGAATAAAACTTGCGATGCTGCCAATTGAAACCAATCCTTTTAGCGCTAAATACCCACCTACTGCTGCAACAATTATAAAAGCAAAGTTGTTGAGCATATTCATAAGCGGCGGAATTACCCCAGATAGAATCTGAGCTTTTATTCCAACAGAAGTCAGCTGCCTGTTTATATCAATAAACTTGTTTATCTCCTTTTCCTCTCTTGTGAACACCTTTATGACTTTTTGACCTGTGATGTCCTCTTCAATTACCCCATTGAGTTTGCCAAGCAGTTTTTGGTTTTGTGAAAAGTATTCTCTTGTGTTTTTAGCAATCCAGTTTGTCAAGATGAACATAAGCGGCACAACGAGCAAAGTACAAACTGTCAAAATTGGGCTTATTGTCAACATGACAATGACAGAGCCCACAAGTGTAATTACGCTTGAGAAAATAGAAGTCACACTTGCATTGATGGTGTTGTTAACAACGTCTATATCGTTTGTAAGCCTGCTCATCAAATCACCATGAGCACGGGTATCAAAGATTTTTATAGGAAGTTTTTGAAGCTTTGAAAACATATCATTTCGCATATTGAAAACAACTTTCTGGGAAATTTTCATCATACTATAGCCTTGAAAATATGCAAAGATTGAGTTTAAAATATACAAAACAATCATTGCAAAGATGATATTTACAAGCCCTGTAAATTTTCTGGGTACTATATACTTATCTATGGCTTTTTGTATCAAAAGCGGTGAAATTATTGAGATAAATGAGCTAATTGTTATCAGCAAGAACACACCCAAAAGTGCAATTTTATACCTGCCAAAATACCTCCATAGCCTTCTGAGTGTATTTTTTAAATCTTTTGGCTTTGCTCTAGGATGAAAAAATCTGTGCTTTGGCCCTCTTCCTGGCCCAGGACCAGGTCCAAAGGCAGGTTGCGGTGTTTGCACATCTTTTTTTCTTCCTTCAGGCAATTTGTCCTTCCCCCTCTCCCATCTGAGTCTGATAAATCTCCTGATAAATCGGGCAGCTTTTCAAAAGTTCTTCATGTGTACCCTGTGCTACAATCCTTCCTCCATCCATTACCAAAATTTTGTCTGCATGTTTTATAGAAGAGATTCTCTGGGCAATTATAAATGTAGTGGTACCTTTGATATATTCTTTCAAGGCTGCTTGGATTCTTTTTTCTGTCGCCATGTCAACAGCTGATGTGCAGTCGTCTAAAATGAGTATCTTTGGCTTTTTTAAGATAGCTCTTGCAATAGAGATTCTCTGTTTTTGCCCACCGGAAAGATTCACACCTCGCTCAGATACCTCTGTGTCATAGCCTTTTTCAAAACTCATTATAAAGTCATGAGCCTGGGCAACTTTTGCTGCCTCTATTATCTCTTCCATTGATGCATCTTCATTTCCCCATGCAATGTTATCTTTTATAGTCCCTGTGAAAAGTACAGTGTCCTGCAATACCATGCTGATACTCTTTCTTAAAACGGTCACATCATAGTCTTTAACATTTATTCCGTCAATCAAAACCTCGCCTTCTGTAGCATCGTAAAGTCTCGGGATAAGACTTACTAAAGTTGATTTTCCTGAACCTGTTGTGCCGATTATCCCAACAACTTCACCGGGCTTTGCAACAAAAGAGATTCCGCAAAGAGCAGGGCTTTTTTCTTCTTCATTGTAATAAAATGTGACATTTCTAAATTCCACCTTTCCTTCTTTTATTGGAGTTGTAATCGCCCCATCTTTGTTTTTGATGTCAATCTCACAATTTAAAACCTCATTTATTCTCTCAGCAGAGGCGCTTGCCCTTGTAATGAACAAAAAGATATTGCCTATCATCATCAACGAAAATAGAATTTGCAATGTGTAGTTTATAAATGCCATAAGCTCACCAACCTGCATATTGGCTGCTTTTATCTGAACTGCCCCAAACCATACAACCCCTACCATACTCATGTTCATTACAAGCATAAAAAGTGGCATTGCAATCACAATCAGCCCAAAGGCTTGGAGTGATACATCCAAAAGGTCTTGATTTGCCTTTAAAAACCTTGACTTTTCATGTTCATGCCTGACAAATGCTTTTACAAGTCGAGCTCCCAGTAAATTCTCACGCATAACTGCATTGACCCTATCTATTTTCTTTTGAAGAGTTGAAAACAGTGGAAAACTCTTTTTGACCATAAAGTAAAATATTAAAATTACAAAGGGAATTGCAATAAATAAAATGATGGAAAGCTTTGGATTTATCATAACAGCCATCACAAGCCCACCTATGAAAAGAAGTGGAGCTCTTACAACAATTCTCAAAGACATCATGACAATATTTTGCATCTGCATGACATCGTTTGTAAGCCTTGTGATTAAAGTTTCTGGCTTGAACCTGTCAATGTTTTTGAACGAAAAAGCCATAACTTTCTTGAACAGATCATTTCTCAAATCAAATGCAAAGTTTTGGCTTGCAATGCTTGAAAAAACAACACAGCCGCCACCGCCTATCATTCCTACAACTGCTGCCAAAATCATCAAAAGCCCGGTTCTGAAAATATACGCCATATCCCCATTTTTGAGTCCAACATCTATTATTCTCTCCAAAAACCTTGGCTGCATGAGGTCCATCACAACCTCTAAAAGCATGAAAAGCGGAGCTAATACCACCGCCCATGTATACGGTTTTAGATACCTAAAAAGCTTTAACATCTTTTTCTTCATCCTCCTTATGATGGCTACAACCAATCATCTTCATGACAAGTTTTTTAAGTCTCTTTAGCACATACCACAGCTCTTCAATCTCATCATCAGACAGGTTCTGTAAATGCTTCTTTAGGTTGTGATTGACCCACTGGGTGTGAAGATGGGTAAGTTCTTTACCCTTTTGAGTTATCTCAATAATAGATACTCTTCTGTCTGATGCAGCCTGACTTCTTTTGACATAACCCTCTGAAATCAACTTGTCGATAAGCGGCGTCATGTTCGGAGCAAGAATAGAAAGTCTTTTTGACATCTCGCTTATTGACATTGGCCCAAAATGGTCTAAAATGTGTAGAATGTGGATAAAACGCGGTGGAAGTCCATACTTTTCAGTAAACTCGTCCTTTTTGAGCACATTTTTTGTGAGCATTGGAAATATGGAAAGCATATTATCTGCAATCTGGTTTATAATTTCTTGAGTTATCTGCACTTTTAATCACTCCTTAAACTTTTGTTTGAAAAAAATGCTGGAAAGTAATATAATAATCAAAAATGCAGGTCCAAATAAATTGCAAAAGATTGTATCAACTTATTAAAACATAATTATTGGGCTATTATGACCTAAGATGTGGAGAAACTTAAGAAGTTATAATTTATACCTTCATAACTATTATACTAATATAACTATCTGCCAGTCAAAAAATTTTATCAAGAAGGAGAGGACATCAATGATAGGGCTTGGGACCATTGTAAACGCTGCTGCTGTGATTGCAGGGTCAATTTTGGGACTTGTGTTAAAGTTTGGTATCCCAGAAAGGTTCAAATCTACAATTATGCAGGCAATATCGTTATCTGTCATCTTCATCGGAATATCGGGAGTGCTTCAGGGAATATTCAAAGTGTTAAATAGCGGCAGAATCGACAGGCAGTACATAATGCTTATGATATTCTCGCTTGTAATTGGCGGGCTTGTAGGTGAAATATTGAAAATCGAAGATTTTTTGGACAGACTTGGTGAGAGAATAAAAAAGGCAGTATCGAAGGTGATAAAATTTGAAAATTCTACATTTACAGAAGGGTTTGTCACAGCAAGCCTTGTGTTTTGCGTCGGAGCCATGGCAATTGTAGGAAGCCTTGAGGACGGGCTTAATCGCAACTTTTCTATTCTCTTTGCAAAATCAATCTTAGATGGTGTTACTTCTGTGATATTTTCTGCAACACTTGGAATAGGCGTTATGTTTTCAAGTATTGTTGTGCTTTTATACCAGGGGTCAATCACACTTCTTGCCGGGCTTTTGAAACCTCTTTTGACAGACACTGTTGTACTTCAGATGTCAATGGTAGGTTCTGTTTTGATATTTGCAATAGGTCTTAACATGCTTGGAATATCTAAAATTAAAGTTGGCAATCTTCTCCCTGCAATATTTGTGCCTGCTGTCTGGTATGGGGTAAATTTGCTAATTTAAATCTTTTTTAGATTCAATTACACGAACATTTCTTTTACATACTGAGTGACAAATTCTTTGAAGACTTCCCTGAACCATATCTTAAAGGAAACAAAACTGAAAACTGCCCTCATTATTATTGTTTTAAAAATCAAAATATTGATTCACTACAAATCAAAAGGTATTGAATGTATTTAAGTTCTCATAACAGAATTAGTAGGAAGAAATTTAGATATTATGAAAATCGAGAACGAACTCAGAATTAAACTGCACAACAAAGGAAGGGGCTCTGGCAAAAAGTAAATCCTTTGCCTATAGAGCCCCTTCCAAAATCTATGTTAAAAGGAGGAGTCTACAAATGCATTTGCCTCCTCGTTTTCGTTACTCTTCTCAACAAGCGTAGATTGCAACACTCCATCTTTCATTTGATATATCTCATCCGAAAGTCTTGCCACTTCTTTTGAGTGTGTGACAATTATTACACATTTTCCATCCTGATGAGCAAGATCTAAAAATATCTTACATATCTCATCGCTTGTCTCTGAGTCAAGGTTCCCCGTCGGTTCATCAGCTAAAATTAACTTTGGATTGATAGCCAGCGCTCTTGCAATTGCCACTCTCTGCTGTTCTCCACCACTGAGGCGCGATGCTTTTCTTTTTGCTTTTTCTCTGTCAATCCCTACTTTCCCTAAAACCTCATAAATAAGCTCATCTTTGTTTTCTACTGTACCGCCCATTACATCTAAGGCAAGTTCGACATTCTCATATGCAGTGTATAAGGTATTAAATTGTATGATTGGTATACTATTCCAACATCGTGGCTTCTATAAAAGTCCCTGTCAATCTCTTTTAAACTCTTGCCACAGAAATATATATTCTCTTCTTGTGGTAAGTCAAGTCCTGCCATTAATGACAGCAATGTTGATTTACCAGAACCTGACCTGCCTACAATGGAATAAAGCTTGTTACTGTAAAAGGTTGCTGTAGCATTTTTCACAGCCATGACTTCATTTGCGCCAGATTTATACGAATATTTAACATTTTCAAGCCGCAATATCTCTTCCATTTTATCTCCTCGCCTTTTCTTTTTTAAGACCTACTTACCAGCAAACTCATAGGTTCAAATCGTGAGATACTGTAAATCTAAATTGTACTTGCGCAAAGGACTAAAAATAGCGAAACTCCACACAATTTTAAAATCTCATTTGCTCCTATCTTGACTTCAAGCTTTGTCAGATCAGAATACCTTTGCTGTATTCTATTAGGCAAATTCACATCCCTTTGCACCATCATCATAAATCCTCTCTGTTCAAAAGCCTGCTGCTGGGCATTTATCTCCTTGTTCAAAAGTGCATTTGCAACATTTTGAGAAAGAGCACCGCCAATTGCACCACCTAAGATTGTAGCAACAAGAGTTATTATCAAAGCTTCCATTGCAAACTGAGCTGCAAGCTTGCCTTTCTTCAAGCCCAGCAAACGCAAAATTCCAATCTCAAGTTTTCTTTCTCTTATCACAATGCTCATAAGAAGCATTATTATAATTGCACCACCTATCAGTATTCCAATTATTGTTACTCTTGAAAATTTTGAAACTCTCTCAATTGGAGCAGCTATTCTGTTAAAAAGATTATCATTGGCATTTAGCATAAACTTGGTTGTATCAATTCCAAGTTTTTGAACGTCACTTCTGAATTTGTCAACATTTAAAGGATTGTCAAGATAATACATTGCATATGTAATCTCATCTGCCGCATCGGGATTTATAGACTTTATGATTTCCTTTAAAGTTGTATAAGGGATATAAATTGTATTGCTGGACATTGCTGAGAAGTTGTTTTGCTCCTCTGTGGTTGTCTTGTCATCACAAATTCCAATAACTTTTACTTTGAACGATTTTGTCGAATCTGCTATTTTCAAATCAAATTGACTTCCAACCTTAAGACCGTTTTTTCGGCAAGAAGCTTATCAACAACTACAACATAAGCTTTATTCTTCAAATCTGTTTGAGAAATAAACCTGCCTTGAACTATTTCTTTATTCCCATTTCTGAATTCATTTGAAAGTTTAGGCTTTAAATCAGCAACCAATTTAAATGTTTGTTGGTCTTGACCACGCATTCCAAAGCCGAATAACTGTCCACCTGCTCTTTTTGCATTGTCGTTTGGAAGACTTATTCTACTGGCTTTATTGTATCTGAGGTCGCATTCTGTGTTATGACAAAGTTATAGTTTATTATGTACTTTGATGATAGTGGCTTTTTAGCAATCTCCTCTGTTAATGTTGGAATTTCTACATCTTCGCCTTGTTGATACCTTCTCATAAGTTCCCTGAAATTAACACTTAGTCTGACGTCATTTCCTAAACTTCTTCTAATATTCTCTATACTTGTCTTTTTGCCACTATCAATTGCAAAACCCATCATGGCTAAGAATGAAACAATAAATATCAATAATGCAAGTAAAATGCTTCTTGCAGGGATTCTTAGGATGTTTCTAATTGCACGTTTGAACAAACTTTTCATCGTGTTTTAGCTCACTCCCTCGTTCTTTTAGTTAAATTATAATCTCTTAATTTTTACGAAAGTATAAATAGTCGGTTAAAAAATTGTAAACAATCTGTTAAGACTTTAAGTGTTTTACAAGTATTAATTTCCACTTGCATTTTTCATTTTTTGCTTTATTATATAATTAAATGCTTATGTATTTATAGGAAAGGTGAATATGAAATTGGTCAAGGATGAAGCTTTAGCAAAGGTGTTCAAAGCACTATCACACCCGCTTCGTGTGAAGATTGTAAAGATCTTATTAGATGGTGAAAAATGTGTATGTGAGCTAAATCGGCTTGTTGAGTACTCCCAGCCAAATCTTTCTCAGCACCTTAAAATCTTAAAAGATGCGGGAGTGGTGGATACACGTAAAGTAGGGCTAAACATACATTATAGAATTAAAAATGAATATGTGAAGCTCCTTTTGAAAGACGCGGAAGAGATTGTTATTTCAAACATAGAAACTCTTTCTACCGCTCATGCACCAGATGATATTTAAAAAAGCAAGAGGTGTGATACTAAATTGTTTTCTCCTGTTCAGAAATTTGCTGACTTTGTCGTATACAATCTTTTAAATATCAAAGAAGGCTCAAAACTTGGCTCTGCACTTAACTTTTTCATATTTGACACAATCAAAATCTTTATTTTGCTATTTATAATTGTCTTTGTTATAACATTTATAAGAAGTTTTTTCTCGCCAGAGAAAACCCGTGACCTTCTTGCAAAAAACAAAAGAAAAACATTTATAGCACACATTTTAGCAGCAATGCTTGGAATTGTAACGCCATTTTGCTCGTGTTCTGCCGTGCCGCTTTTTATAGGGTTTGTTGAAGCTGGAATTCCGCTTGGTGTTACCTTCTCATACCTAATAGCAGCGCCAATGGTAAATGAGGTTGCACTTGGACTACTTTATGCAAACTTTGGACTCAAAATCGCTTTGATTTACATCATTTCTGGTGAAATAATTGCAATTATAAGCGGTATCATCATAGGAAAGTTTGGACTTGAAAAGTATGTTGAAGATTACGTGTTTAAGATAAAAGTAGGAAATGTTGAAGCTTTAGAGCAAAAAAAGACTTTAAAACAGCGTATAAAAGAGACATGGCAGTTTACTGTTGAGTTAATTAGAAAAGTACGGGTATATGTAGTTATTGGTATTGGGATAGGTGCATGGATGCACGGGTACATTCCAACCGGAGCGCTTGCTACTTTGGCTGGAAAAGACAACCCATTTGCAGTATTTATTGCAACACTGATTGGAATACCTCTTTATTCAAATGCTGCTGGAATAATTCCTCTTGTGAGTGAGCTCAGGCGTCTTGGCGTTTCAATGGGTACCTCTTTAGCTTTTATGATGAGCGTAACTGCCCTTTCTCTTCCAGAGATGATACTTTTGAGAAGGGTTTTAAAGCCAAAGCTTTTGGCTATATTTGTATCAATTGTTGGTTGTGGAATAGTCCTCACAGGATATCTTTTTAACTTTATCATTGGATGAAGTTTTGAACAAAAATTACTGAAAGGAGTTGATTTTAAGATGGTCATTAAAATTCTCGGTGGTGGGTGTGCAAACTGCAAAAAGCTCATGGAAAATGCTAAAAAGGCAGCTGAGAAGCTTGGAATTGAAGCTTCATTTGAAGAGGTCAAGGACTATGAAAAAATTCTTGGATATGGCGTTATGAGAACACCAGCTTTGGTTGTAAATGAAAAAGTAGTCTTATCAGGCAGGGTTGCAGGGATTGAGGAAATTAAAGAGTTTTTGAAAAAGGAAAATGCTTAAAAAAGTTTTAAAGACCGCTCAAATAGTCTTAGGGGTAGGCGGTCTTTTTTTACACCATGGCATACCTTTTCCTAAACTCTAAAGCGCTCATACCTTTTTGCTTGTGAAATACCCTCGCAAATGTTGAGTATGAATCAAACCCAACCTCAAGAGCAATATCTGTCACAGGTTTGTCTGTTGAGACAAGAAGACTGCACGCGTGCTGGATTCTCACTTCATTTAAAAACGTGTGAAAATTACACCCAACAAGTTTTTTGAAAAGCTGGCTTATGTATGAAGGACTTAAATGAAACTCTTTTGAAAGCACTTTTAAGTCTATATTTTGGTTATAATTCTTATGCACAAAATATACAAGCTGCCAGTAGTCAACTGAAAGTGATACACTCTCTTTGGGGTATTTTTCAGCCAAACTGCTGCCTGCACTTTTCTCACAAGTTTTCTGTAGATTCTTGTTTCTGCTTTTGTCAAAACATGCAATTATCTCAACAACTTTGGCCCTCAAGATAATCTCTGACCAAACATCATTTTGTTTTATAAGCTGCCATGCCTCTTTAAAAAGGTAGTCCATCTTTTGTTTTTCTTCACCTTCAAAGTAGTAATATGGCAACACCTTTTCATCATAGCTTAAAAGAAGCTCACCAATTTTGTAAAATATGCTATTTGGCGACAAAAGTTCTTCAAAGGCAATTGCACCTACAAATATAGAAAGTGGGTTTTCTTCAGAGTAATCTATTTTATGTATCTGATATGGCATCACCAAAGAAAATGTCCCAGGTTTTAAGTTATACCTCAACGAGTTAACCGTCTCAAACCCTTCGCCTTTTAAAACATACATGAACTCAACAAAGTTGTGCCTGTGAACTTTAAAATATCGCGGATCTTCCCAAAAATTGAGTACAAACTTCCGCGCGCTGTGGGTTACATAGTCGAAAACCTCTTCTATGTAAATTGGCTCTTTTTCAAACATTTTAAAAAGCTCCTCATTTCTTAAGTGATATAGCATGATGGATATTATTATACAACAATTTGCCCTCAAAGTTGAAGTGTGCTAAAATAAACTATCAAGTAGGCAAAAAGCCTGCCCGGGTCGCAGCAACCCCGGTCAACAAAACAAGAGGAGGTTTTGAAAAAATGCAGTCGCCAAATTCAAACGACAAATACCAGCAAAGAAGATTTGATATCTATGGATACGAAAAGATAGACACAGATGTTTTAGAGGCAATTAACTATGAATACCCAGAAAAAAATACAGTAGTTGAGTATATCACAGAGGAATTCTCGTCGGTCTGTCCATGGACAGGTCTTCCTGACACAGCACGCCTTACAATAAGATATATACCCAACAAAAAGCTTGTTGAGCTAAAATCCCTGAAATATTACCTGACATCATTTAGAAATGTGGGAATTTTGCAAGAACATGCAGTAAACAGGATTTTAGACGACCTTGTAAAACTGCTTGAGCCAAAGTTTATGGAAGTGATTGGAGAGTTTCACGAACGTGGTGGTATTTCAACAAGAGTTGTGGCAAGGTACGAAAAGTAAGGTCCTACCTTGCCCCTTTATTTTTTTAAGTTATATTTCTGCAAAAATTTCGTCGGTTGAAATCTCAAAGCCAGAGAGAAAAGATGATCTAATAATAGCAGGATGAAAAAATATACTGCTTATATCGAATCTTCTTCTTTTGCTTTCACAAAAACGGCAACGCTCTTTTCCTGCGGATTTACAATCCAATACTCTTTTGTGCCATATCTTTCATAAAGTTTGAGTTTTATAAGATAATCCCTTGCTGATGTATTTGGAGAAGCAACCTCTACAACAAATTCTGGCGCTCCTATTATGCCTTTTTGGTCAATCTTGGATTTGTCACAAACCACAAACACATCTGGCTGGACTACGTTTTTTATATTCCTCTCTTCGCTTCCTTCTGGTGCAAGCCTTACATCAACAGGTGAAATAAAAGGCACACATTCTTTACCCTGCAGAAAAAATCCTAAGTTTATGATAAATGTTCCCACACATATGCCGATGAAAAACTGAAGGAGAAGTTGCTAAGTTGAAAAACCTGCCTTCAATAATCTCATATCGCCCTTCATCTTTTGATTTTTGATACTTTTTATAATCAAACTCAATTGAAGTAAACTCTTCCATTTCAAAAAACACCTTAGTAGTACACTTTCTATATCTTCAATTATATCCTATATATCCTAAAAACTTTTTTAAAACCAGCTTCCTTTCTATTCATTCCCTAAGATCAAATTCATCACAAACTGCAGATTGTCAAGTCTGAAGAGTGAAAAGTTGTCCCAAAAGATGCAGCCTCCACAGACAATTAGCTTGCTTCCATTTTCAAAACTCTTTTGTGCAATCAAGATGGGCGATCTTTGCCCTGAATCAGAAACTGCAGTATCTCGACCTTTTAATATGATTTCCACACCATCTGATATAGAAAGCGGAGCTGAATAAGGAAATACAACTTCTTTTACACCTGATGCGTATTTCTCGATATTGTTTGTTGTTATAATAAAATTGTCATCTTCTAAGTGGTAGCTCTCATCTTTAACTGCTTCTTGCATGATGTTTATGCCAAAATCTTTAGCTATAGCATTGCAAATCTCTGCAACTCCATCTTTTCCTCTAAAGTGAGCTGTGAAGATAATTCTTTTTTTATCTTCTTGCAAGCTCTTTTTTATTCTCTCTCTTTCTTCTTGTTCAAAAGGATTTTCTGGATAGTTAAATATAATTACATCGTACTCAAAAAGTCTATCAAAATCCTCAACTTCCTCGATCAATACCCCTCTCTTCGAAAGTTCTTTATAAAGCCCTGAAAAATAATACCCGTCAGAGAGCAAAAATTCCTGATGTGTTGCACTCCACGCAACCCTCATCTCTTTTTTATCACCCACAAGTTTATGATTATTAATTCAATAATTTTACATAATTAATTTTATATTTTTACCTTGACCTTTTCAAAGACCAAAAGTGCCAAAATTTATGGATTTCCAGAGTATATATTTTAAGCAAAAAGTGATATCATATAGTTTGTAACATTTTCGTTGAATTTTGAAGATACAAAAGAGGTGGCGACGTAAGATGGAGCTTACACAGCAAAAGATTAACAAAAACATCCTTATTGCAACAACAACCTCTTCATTTCTGGTCCCTTTTATGTCAAGCGCAGTAAACATCGCTGCACCTGACATTGCTAAAAGATTTAACTTAGTTGCAGAGAATTTAAACTTTGTCATTACTATTTTCTTGCTATTTTCAGCTGCATTTATTCTGCCAATGGGAAAGCTTTCGGACACATTTGACCGCACGAAGATATTCATAACAGGACATGTTTCGTTTACACTCTCCACACTCATGTGTGCCATAGCGCCAAATATAACATTCTTGTTTATATTCAGAGCTCTACAAGGTTTTTTCTCTGCTTTTGTGTTTGTAACATCAATTGCAATCTTGATTGAAAACCACTCGCCTAAAATAAGAGGAAGACTTCTTGGGATAAACACAGCCACAGTCTACCTTGGAACATCAATCGGACCTTTTTTGGGCGGAATTTTGGTGCGACTTTTTGGATTCAGAAGTATATTCTTGTTTGCATTTTTGGTAGGATTTGTTGCATCACTTGTAAGTCTTTTCTTGCTAAAAAAAGAAATTAAAGTAGTAGAGCATGCTTCTTTGGCAGAAAGTCTTAAGAACCTTGATAAAACTGGGGCACTCTTTTCCATTGTAGGACTCTTTTTGTTGATCTATGGTGCTTCAACTTTTGAGCTTGGCAAAACACCAAAGATTTTATTCTTCTTAGGTTTTGCTTTTTTAGTACTATTTGTAGTATTTGAACTTTCCACTCAAAACCCTTTGCTTGATGTGAAGTTGTTTGTAAAAATCCCTCAATTTGGATTTTCTAACTTAGCAGCACTTATAAACTACAGCTGTACATTCTCTGCATCGTATCTTCTTTCGCTGTATCTTCAGATTGTAAAAGCTATACCTTCACAGTTTGCTGGAACTGTTTTAATTTTGCAGCCTATATCACAGGTTATTACATCACTAATTTCAGGGCGGGCATCAGAAAAAATTGAACCAAGAAAGCTTGCAACAGCAGGAATGGCTCTCACAACCGCCGGGCTTTTCATCTTTTCTTTGTTCTTAAGTAAGACAAATATAGTCTTTGTTATAATAAACCTAATTATTATGGGTGTTGGCTTTGGACTTTTTTCATCACCTAATACAAATGTTGTGATGAGCTCTGTGCCTCAGTCTCTGTATGGTGCGGCGTCATCTACAATATCTGTCATGAGAGTAATGGGACAGGCATTTTCAATGGCAATTGTCTCTTTTATATTCTCTTTGTACTTAAAAGGTGCAAAACTCTCTCATGAAAATTATCTGATGATTCTAAAGAGCATGAAGATAAGCTTTTTTGTGTTCTCAATCCTCTCCATTGCGGGAATAGTAGCGTCAATAAAAAGAGAAAATATCTACAAAACTGAAGAAAATCCAAATTAGAATTCAAAAAGGGGCTCTCTCGCTGTGTTGATACAAGGAGCCCCTCCTCTTTTATATTTTATTTCAAAATCTTTATATCCGTCACAACAGGGTTTGAGTTTGGATCTTGCGGATTTGTCTTGAAAGTGACCTCCACATCTGTATTCTCATCAAGATAAGAAATCTTGTCTGAAACAGCAGTTATCTGAAGCACAACGTGTTTTTGGTCGAACAAAAACTCGGCAAAGTTATTATCAGCAAGTCCTATAAATTTTCCTTTTAATGTAATCTCATCCGGAACATTTAAATTTGTTATCTTTGGATTTCTTCCATCGTGAGGCTCTTCAAACTCAAGCTCTACAATTTGACCCGGTTGCAGATTGTACTTTTGTATATTTGCCGGCTCAAACTCAAACGTCTTATAATCAAAACTGGTGTTCAAAAGATTTACTTCAATTGAATGTCTATCTGCTTCTCCTAAATACCTGCCATATGCCTTGTAAGTTTTTGGTTTTTGTAAATTGGTACCTTCTTGTGCTTGCTGTTGATTTTGCTGAGATTTTGAGGTTTGTGGTAAAACGCCAGAAGATGTCGTACTTTCAGCTTGTGATTGCTGCTGCGTGGAAGCTGGAGAAGACACTTGCTGTTTTTGGGTAGCTATGTGTGATGAGATATAATACCCTGCTACCACCCCTCCTACAAGCCCTAAAATAACTCCTATTATAAGGCCTAAAATCCACTTTTTGTTGCTATTGCTTTTCTTTATCCTCATCTTTTTAAAATCCCCTTTTTAAAGGAGTGAAAAAACCTTGTTCTAGGTGTTTATATTCAAAAGTCTATACCACAATACGACCGAAATCAATAGAATTAATCTCCAACAGCCTTTTTCAACCTATAATGCCTGCTCTGGCCATAACCTTGCCCTACTTTTCTACCAAGAGAAATTATAATTGACTCAATACAGCCTCTACACTTTGTTGCATCTTCATTTATACAGATTTTGCCGGGGTAAAGTTCGTATTTTAGCTTGTATTTGAGGTCATTTACATTTGGCATGACAATGTTAGCACCGCACTTTAGCCCCTTTTGCCGCCCAAGAGGGTCCAACGTGCCAAGCGCAGTTGTTGCTGGGATGTTGCTGTCTGGAAGCAACAGCCTTAAAATTGCAATACACTTTAATGTCAGATCAACAGACCCCACCTCAGCATCTTTTAAAGGTGTTTGGGGATGGGGTATAAAAGGACCTATTCCTACCATGTCACTGTCAAGTTCATACACAAGAAGTATGTCGTCTGCCAAATCATCTATTGTCTGTTCCGGAAGACCAATCAAAAACCCTGTCCCAAGCTCATATCCTAAACTTTTTATCCATCTCAAACATTCTATTCTATTTTCAAAGCTCATCCCCGGGTGGTATTTTTGATAGAGAACTTTGTTGGATGTCTCAAACCTCATAAGGTACCTATCTGCTCCAGCTTCCCGAAATGCTTTGTAATCTTCATATGACCTTTCACCAATGCTAAGTGTTATTGCAACATCTATATTTTCTTTTATTTTCTTTATAATACTACAAATTCTATCTTTTGTATAGTATGGGTCTTCACCAGACTGGAGTACAACCGTTCTGTAGCCTATGGCGTATGCTCTTTTTGCAACCTCAACTATCTCATCTTCTTGCATTCTGTAGCGTTGAGCTTCTTTGTTGCTACGCCTGAGCCCACAGTAAAAACAGTCGTTTTTGCAATAGCTTGAAAATTCTATAAGTCCTCTCAAATAAACATCATCACCAACATATTCTTTCCTCACTCTGTCTGCATATTCAAACAAAAGTTCTTTTTCTTCTCCTTCAAGGGATAGCAAAAATTTTATTTCATCTTTGCTAAGCTTATGGGTATTGTAAGCTTTGTCCAAAATTTCTTTTGCCTTCATTTTTTCTTCTCCTCACAAAATTAGAGTATTTCTATCATTTTAAAAGGATATTTAATTTCATTATACTATATTATAAGCAAATTTTAAAGAAAAATAGCTTTCTGAGCTTTCTGACAAAACTTTTCAAAACGGTATACCTCTTTGTTTTTGTGGTATAATTGAATAAAAGGAGGTTTTTTTATGGTCAAAAATATCAAAAAAAGCAAAAATTCTAAAAAAACTAAAATTAACTCTGGCTTTAGAATCTTTATAAAAAGCTTTTTAAGAACACTTTTAATTTTGCTCATTGCAAGTGCAGTGGTTGCAATTGGCGCTGTATTTGGAATGGTTACAGCATACATAAAGGCAATACCACCCAACGCTTTGGATATAATAACAAGTTCTGCAAATGATAGTCAAACAACAATTGTATACGACCAAAGTGGAAACGAAATTGCGCGGCTCCATGGAAGTGAAAACAGAATTAGAGTCCCTTACAGCAAGATACCAAAAAACCTTATCAATGCTTTTGTGGCAATTGAGGATGAAAGATTCTGGCAGCATAACGGAATTGATATTAAACGAATTTTCGGTGCAATTTACAAAAATATCAAAAGCGGAAGCCTATCTGAAGGTGCAAGCACAATCACACAGCAGCTTGTGAGAAATAAGCTTCTGACCTTTGAAAAATCATTCAAAAGAAAGATACAAGAACAGTATTTGGCAATCCAACTCGAAAAAGTGTGGACAAAAGAGCAGATTATGGAAGAGTATTTGAATACTATAAATCTTGGAAATGGTGCATATGGTGTTGAGGCGGCTGCGTATATCTATTTTGGAAAAGATGTGTCGCAGTTGACCTTAGCAGAGTGTGCTCTAATTGCAGGCATTACGCAAAATCCCTCATACTACAATCCTTATGTCTTTCCGGAACATGCAAAGAAAAAGCAAGAGCTTGTTCTTAAAAAAATGTTAGAACTTGGTTATATCACCGAACAGGAATATTTAGAGGCAAAAAATCAAAAGCTTGTGTATGTTAAAAAAGATATTCCAATGGAGTCTGCCTATAAACATCCATACTTTGTTGATTCTGTAATAGATGAGGCTATTGAGGTTTTATCAACTAAAAAGAAAATATCAGAGGATGAAGCAGAAAATCTTATCTATGGCGGCGGACTCAAAATTTATACAACAATGGATGAAACTATCCAAAGTATTATGGAGGAGGTATTTTCTGACCCTGCATATATGCCCAAAATTCGTCACTATGATGCATCTGGCACACCCCAGCCACAGGCAGCAGCAGTGTTGATAGATTTTTCAACAGGAGCAGTAAAAGGCATAATGGGCGGAAGAGGAAATTTAAAAGGTGTAAGGCTTTTAAACAGGGCGACAATGTCTGTGCGCCAGCCCGGATCTAGTATCAAGCCAATTGCTGACTATGCACTTGCGCTTGAAAATGGCTATACGGCAGCAACAATAATTGACGATGTCCCATTTTCAGTAGGAGGCTACACACCAAGAAACTGGTACAAGAGCAATGTAGTTGCTGGGAAGCGCGGCTATAAAGGGTTGATGACGCTAAGAGAAGCCCTGCAGTGGTCTGCAAACGTACCAGCTGTAAAAGTTGCCTACAACCTTGGTATTCAAAATGTGTACAGAAACCTAAAAAGATTCGGGTTTACCACTTTGGCTCCACAGGACATGAATAACCTTTCTATTGCAATTGGTGGGTTTACTTACGGTGTAAAGCCAATTGAACTGACAGCTGCATTTGCTGCAGTTGCAAATGGTGGGATATATATAAAACCTTATTTTATTACTAAGATTGAAGATAAAAATGGAGTTACTTTGTTTGAAAGAATACCCTACAAAAGAAAGGTAATGGATGAGAAAAATGCATACATTTTGACAAATATTTTACAAAGCGTTGTATCTGCAAGAATTACAGTAGGTGTGAAATTCTCTTACCCTGTTGCAGGAAAAACAGGTACAACTGATGATAGTAAAGACAGGTGGTTTGTAGGGTACACTCCAAACTATGCACTTGGTGTTTGGGTTGGTGAAGACAAGCCTGTTGCATTAAATTATCTTACAGGTACAAACCCGGCTTTAAAGATTTTCAAGGGCATAATGGACAAGGTTGTGAGCAAAAAAGGTGTAAGCTCTGGATTTTTAAGGCCACCTGGAATTGTTGAAAAGTACATTTGCAAAGAGTCTGGAAAACTTGCAACAGACCTATGTAGGCAAGATCCAAGAGGAAGTCAGGTAATAAAGGAGATATTTGTCGCTGGCACAGAGCCAACAGAGTACTGTGACAGGCATGTTAAGCTAAAAGTGTGCACAGAATCAAAAGCGTTGGCCACCCAGTATTGTCTTAATTTCATTGAGAAGGTATTTATTCGCAGAGACAACCCCATCTGGCCTGATACCTCAAAGTCAGTTGTACCACCGGATGATTATATGTACCAAGCACCAACAAAGTACTGTAACATTCACAAAGCACTAGAAAATCTGCCACAGGATCAGACAAATCTTCAGCCACAAGGAGAAAATCAGACTTTGCAAGGTGGTAATTTGGAAGGACAAGGAAGTAAGATGCAAAGCGGTTCTGGTAGCAGCACTCAGCAAGGCTTTTTTCAAACAAATCAAGCCGAAACCGGAAGTGGTCCCCAAGAGCAACAAACTACATCAGGTGAAGCTTATGGGCAGAGGTAAAGCGGGGAAAAATTTAATAAAAACGCGGAGCACAAGAGGCTCCGCTTTTTATATTCGTTGAAGAAGCATCTCTTTTATTGTATCTCTTAATTCAGGCAATTCCTCAATATACCTTACAAAAGTGCCTTCCTTTTCTTCCGCTACAAAAACAAAATGCTCTTCAAGTCCACAGTGAGCAAAAAAATTGCGTTGCATTCTGTCTTTTGAATCTTTTTCGTTTTTTATTTTTTCCAAATAATTATTACATCTTTCTCTTGACTTTGTCAGTTAAGAGGTGTTTTTGAGCTAACAAAAAATAACAAAGTCTTAATTTATGCGGGTTTCAAGAAGAGAAAAATAAAAAATTTTAAAAAATGTAGGGACAAATTTTAGCTTAATATATACTGAATTTGCTTGACTTTTTAAATATTTTGTGGTACAATATAACAAACTATCTTCAAGGAGTTGCCATATGTTTGTCAAAATTACTAATGCTGGCGGTTATCAGTATGTTAGGTTAGTCGAAAATTACCGTGAAAATGGTAAAGTAAAGCAAAGAGTACTATTTAACTTTGGTAGACTTGATATTCTCAAAGATGACCCCGCTTTTAAAAACATTGTAAAAAAACTATCTGATATTGTCGCTGAAACAACTACTGAGAATGCAAAAGCTGTTACTATTGAATCTGAAGAAGATATTTCGGATGCAGTTGTAAAAAACTGGGGATACATTGTATACAGAAAGTTATGGCAGGAGCTTGAAATTGATAAGTTTTTAAAAGGGAAAGCAGCAAAAGAGAGAAAGATAAAATTTGATGTAGACAAAGTAAGTTTTTTAATGACCATACAGAGATTGATAGAGCCAATGAGCAAACTAAGAACTTATCATCAGAGAAGCAAATATTTTGGATTTGAAGAGGATATAGATTTGAATCAATTGTACAGGTGTTTAGATTTTCTTGACAGTGTAAAAGAAGATTTAGAGACATACCTGTATCAGAGAAATAAAGACTTATTTAAGATGGTAGTTGATGTAGTGTTTTATGATGTGACGACAATATACTTTGAGAGTTGTAGAGCGGATGAACTTAAAAATTTTGGGTTTAGCAAAGACAACAAGGTAAATGAAGTGCAAGTTGTATTAGGGCTTTTGGTGGACAAAGAAGGCAGACCGATAGGGTATGAACTTTTTCCTGGTAATACGATAGATAGCAAGACGATGGTAAAGATACTGAGGAAGCTGAAGGAAAAATTTAGTATAGATAAGATAATAATAGTAGCAGACAAAGGGCTTAACAGCAGAATAAATTTAAAGATGATAAAAGAAGCTGGGTACGACTATATAGTAGCAAGCAGATTAAAGAATGCAAGTAAAGAAATTTTAGATGAAGTTTTTAATGAAGAAGGATATAAAAGACTTGATGGCAAAAGATGTTTGAATGCTGAAGAAATTTATGGTGATGAATTCAAATATAAGGTATTGGAAAGAACAAATATTGTCAAGGATGAAGAGGGTAAAGAGTTCAAAATAGAAGAGAATTTGATAATAACGTATTCAAGCAAGAGAGCCAAGAAAGACAAAGAAGACAGAGAGAGATTGGTAAGAAAAGCCAAAGAGCTTTTAGAGAACAAAGGAAGCATAACAGCCTTAGAAAAGAAAGGTGCAAGGAAATATTTGAAGAAGAAATCAAAATCAGAAGAATATGTATTGGATGAGGAAGCGATAAAACGAGATGAGAAATTTGACGGTTATTATGCAATTCAAACGAGCAAAAAGGATATGGATGTAGAAGAGGTTTTAGGAGCATATCACGATTTATGGAAGATAGAACAGTCATTCAGAGTAATGAAAAGCTGTTTAGAAGTGCGACCGATATATCACTTTACAGAAAGCAGAATAAAAGGACATTTTGTGATATGTTTTTTGGCATTTTTACTGCAAAGGACATTGGAATATATTTTGAGGAGAAAAGGTAAAGGAATAAGTAGTGAAAGGATAATGGAAGCAATATATTCAATGAACTTTTTTGAAATAGAGATAAAAGGGAAGAAATATTTGATAAAGCAAAAAATTGAGGGAGAAGCTGGAGATATACTGAATGTAATGAAGATAAAGGGTCCAAAAAACTTCATGACATATGAGGAAGGCTTAGAATTTATTGGTATTAGCAAATGATGTAGTGACAAAATTGAGGTCCATATTTTGTCAATCCCAGTCCTCCCAAGCTTTTTGAGCTTCAAACTGACAAAGTCAAGAAAAAATTGCGTTGCATTCTGTCTTTTGAATCTTTTTCGTTTTTTATTTTTTCCAAATAATTATTACATCTTTCTCTAATCCATTTTGGATCAATCTTTTTATATAGTCCCCTTAGTTTGTGCAGCTCAACTTCCAAAATATCAATATTATTGGTGAGACCAAATTTGTTGTACATTTCAATTACTTTATCTTTTACATCTTTTATTAAAATACCCTTTTTAGGCTCATACGGTGAAATTTTTGAATAATTCATTACATCAATTATTCCCAAATAAAACCCAAGTGCATTTATTATTCTAATACAAATACTTTTATCCAACTTAGGAGAATATCTGTAACTTTCTGTTATTTTATTATGTAAGTATTCAACTACGTTGCTGAGCATCTTACTAACTTCGTCTGATTTGTCAATGAAACTATAGGCATCAAACAGATAAAGAGGTACATTGTTTTTTATAGCGCTAAAAGTCAACAAAAACCTTTCTAAAACATCCTTTACATCTTTCTTAAATTCATCATTGTTAAAGAATATTTTTTCAATTTTCTTCAAATCATTTAACCTCAAAGGAGACTCAAAGAAAACAACAAATCGCTGCTCTTCCCTGTATACTTGATGAATATTTTGACTACCAGGCAAAATAGGATCACAAATTGTTATAAATAATTTGGGTCTTTTTCTTTTATCTACCCAGTGTCTTAAATTTGTAAATGTAGCAAAATGCCTGAGTGCTTCAAGCATAGCCGAAATATAAATATTGTGTCCGCTTGAAATATCAATATAAACTTCTGATATTAAATTATTTTCCTTGAGATATCTTTTTAGCATGTCAAGGAAAATTTCTAATACAATGTCTCCATAAACAGTATCAAACCTTATTTCTTTTGTACCTTCTTCACCTTTACCGTATGGATATTTACCTATTGAGTGAATAACTATGAAATCATCTTTTTCTTTACCATAAGGGAAATTATTTCCAAAAAATTCATATGGATTTTTAAAGTATTCATCCTCATTTCTCCAAATATTTACAATTTCTTCTTTGAGTTTTTCATCAAGTTTTGTACTTCTAAGCAAAGTAGTATTAAAAGGTAAACTTACAGGATAAAGTAGTATCACCTTTGTTTCACTTTCCATTTCATTTCCTTTTCTGTTTTCGAAATATTTCTTTAAAAAAAGAGAACTTAGTTCAGATTCAATGTAATTTTCATCAGCATCACCTGCAATCTTAAATTTTTGAGATTCCATATTAGCATCCAAACGTCCTAATTGATATATTAATCTCACTCTAAAAACCTCCTGTGGTAAAGTCGATTTAACTTTTATTATTGATTTTTTGTTCATATGTGATATAATTATACAAACTTTTTCATTGAATGTTCAAACATGTCGAAACTTATCTAAAGTTTGAAAGGTGAGTAAAATGAGCATATGGAAGCTAAAACTAAAAGCCTTCTTACATGACCCTCTTGACAAACAGTGAGTACTGAGTCTTGATAAGGGTGAGTCAGACCCCAGGCCAAAACTTAATATACAAAATTTTATGTGTCCAAAAAATAAAAACCACGAAGCAATCCATGAAATAGTGGCAGAAAGATTTCTAAACTATATTATTCCTAATGAATGTATAGAAGAATTCTCAGAGCTGACAAAAATTGCTGATAAAATTTCTTATCCACTGAACGAAATATTAGGCGAAGTACTTAAACGAAAAACCTCAACAGTTAGAAAACCAGAAGAAATCCATTTTCATGATATCTACTCAAGAAAAATCAGAAAAAAAGTCATTCACAAATACTTTGAAAAAAATCACCTTGCATTAGAACACTTTTTTCAACTGTTAGCAAAGGTATGTTCCTATTTGAAATGTGATGATGAAAAAGCAAAATTAGCTTTCTTACTTCTTTGGCAATATGTCCCTGAGTTTTTCAAATGGGTAAACATACATCCGGCAGATAGTAGAATACCTTCTCATTCAATTTACAACCATTTAGTTCAGACAAGTGCAATTGCAACTGCTATTACAGATGTTGACAAACTTTTCTGTGGCGAATTAAAAGGTGATATACCAGCATTTTTACTTTTCACTATCGGACCTGTTCAGAGTTTTATTGCAACAGCGCGTAAAGCCCAAGATTTATGGGCAGGAAGTTATATTCTTTCTTACCTTTTTTAACAAGTTCCTGGGTCAAACTGTATTAATTATTATATTTCGACATTAATTGTAAAAATCCTTCTTTTTTTAATAAAATTTTTAGGAAACTTGCAATTTATTTATGAGTTTATTAAAAAGTTTTATTAGTAGAAGTAAGAAATTTTTTGAGCAGTAAAGTTAAAGAGTCTGCAAGAAAATAAGGGCAGCAACCACTGTGAACTGCCCCTATTAAGTGTTCTTTTTAAATTATATTGTCGTTTTCCTTTGCTTTGTCCTTCCTACAAGATAATTGTCTTCCTTTCTATTTTGAAGTGCCTCAACAGGATTTGGTCGCATCTCAGCTCGGTAATCTTCTCCTTTTGTCTTTATATGCATGTCAATCACTACATGGCTTGCAACTGAATTGACATCGCCATTTATTTTGTTCTGGAAAGCGAAAAAGGTATGGTCCTGCGGCAAAAGATTTACATCTCTCAAATCTTCCTTGTCAGCTGTAAGTTCAACTTGCTCAGCTAAAATCTTTCGTACATACTCTTTTGTGTCATGGAATTTCAAAAGCTGCGGAAAACTTCCTTCACCAATTATCTGAGTGTAATCTTTGTTCTCATGCTGTGAAAGAAGTTCTGCTGCCTTGTGAAGATGGGCAATTTCCTGAGCAAGATGCATCTCCCAAACTGGCTTTACATTTGGATCTGCTCCGTCCTCATAGAATGAATAGTACAAGTAGCACTCTGTATATTCATGCAAAATCCAGCTCTCAAGCCATGTCAGTGTTGGGTCTATCAACGAGCCATATTGAGTTACATGTTCTTCTTCAACAAGAGCAATTTCAAGGTAAAGCTTTCTGCCAAGGTTATTGGAGTAGGTGTTTCCAATGTTGTTGTAAAAATTCATTGTCTGCTGCTCGCCTGCGGTTATCGTCAAGATGTTCATAATAGTGCGAATATCTGCTTTTTTGAAATCAACATATTTTCTCACTGTATCATAAGGATGCCTGTGATGCGCAATTGTTGGACGTCCGGGTGTGATTTCTACATAGCTTCGAACAAGATTTGCAGCTGGTGTATTCGCGTCCATGTCAAGCAAATTTGCATATCTGTATAAATGGTCAAAGTCTTCAAGGAGTATAAAATCAAGTGTTTGTTTGACATAAGGGTCGGGCTCATTTTGAGCAAGCCATGCAGTTAGGTCTACCGCAACATGTTCATAGCCTATTTTGTTGTCTCAAGAGGTGTTTCGTCAATAGGTTTTAACCAGTTAATGTGCTTTTGCTGCATCTGTTCAATTCTGCGGACTGCAGCAAGTTCGCGTCTTATGTTATTATCTTGGCAGTGTCTGTGAAATTGATGAAGAAAGATTGCTGCCTCTGTCTCTATTCCATTCATCAGGATTATTCTTGTTTTGGTATAAGGATCAACATCAGCTTTAGAGTATGATTTTGGATACATAGTATTCCAATCCATAAAACCATCTTCTAATTTGATTGTTTTTTCCTTGAAAGGATTTAGCAAATTAAATCACCTACCTTTGTTTGTGAGATTTCAATTAATATTTTGCCTCTTAATATTCAAAAATATTAATGTAACCATATCTTTGTTTTATTACTTTCTTTTTATGCGGTCTTAACAAACACATGATGGCTAATCAAGATGGTTTGAAAAAAAGCTTTTTAACTTTTCAGTTTTCTTTGCCTGTTCGGAGTGATATAATATTTTTTGCAAGCAGATTCAACCTTCTTAGGTTTATTGTTATACTTCATTTTGAAATCGCTTTCTCATTTTAAAATATTTAAAGGTCAAGGTGATTGAATATGTCATTGAGACTGCCCTACTTATTAAGTGACAAAATGGTACTTCAAAGGAACAAAAGTGTAAAAATTTGGGGCTGGGCTGATCCAGGTGAAACGGTAACAGTAAACTTCTTAGGCAAATCATACTCTACAAAAGCCACTGATGAAGGAAAATGGGAAGTTACTTTGCCGCCCTTGCAGGCAGGCGGCCCTTACTTGATGGAGATTAAATGCACACATCTTACTATTACCATAAAAGATATTCTTATTGGAGATGTGTGGATCTGCTCTGGTCAGTCCAACATGGTTTTGCCAATGGAAAGGGTTATTGATTCATATCCTGAAGAGCTTGAAGACTGCAACATTCCATCTATCAGGCAGTTTACAGTCCCCGACAGATACTATTTTAAAGGTCCGCTGGAAGAATTAGAAGGTGGCTGCTGGGAAGTTCTTAGCAAAGAGACTTTACTTAAATTTTCAGCTGTGGGGTATTTTTGCAAAAGCACTTTACAAAAAATACAATGTACCAATTGGACTGATTAAGGCATGTGTTGGTGGAACTCCAATAGAAGCATGGATGAGCAAAGACATAGTATACAAGTTTCTTGAAAATCCTGAAGAACTTGAAAAACTCAAGGACGACAGTTATATAGAATCTGTCAAAAAAGAACAAGAGGCAAAAATAAAGACATGGTTTGACTATTTAGATACTTTCGACATTGGACTTAAAAATCAACCTCTACCATTCTTTGAAGAAAACTATAGCCCATCTGATTGGAAAACAGTAACCATCCCGGGCTCATGGAAGGAAATGGGGCTTGACTCAACAATAGGTGTTGTGTGGTTCAGAAAAGAAATAGACATACCTTCGTGCATGGCAGGAAAACCAGCAAAACTTTATCTTGGAACAATAGTAGACAGCGACTTTACATATGTCAACGGAAAGCTGATTGGTTCAACTTCATATCGATATCCACCAAGAAAGTATAATATACCTGCAGGTCTTCTAAAAGAAGGAAAAAATACAATTGTTGTAAGAGTAATAAGCAACGATGGGAATGGAGAGTTTGTAAAAGGAAAAGAATACAAGATATTTACAGAAGACTGCAAGCTTGACCTCAAAGGCAAATGGCTGTGCAAGGTCGGAGTTCAAGCCAAAGAACTCTTGCCACCACAAACTTTTTGGCAGTACAAACCTACAGGTCTTTACAACGGAATGATTGCGCCGCTTCTAAACTACAGTATAAAAGGTATAATATGGTACCAGGGTGAGTCCAATACAGACAGGCCTGAGGGCTACTGCAAAAAGCTGTGTGCTCTTGTTGAAGACTGGAGAAAGAAATGGGGTGATAGTAATCTACCATTTTTATATGTGCAGCTTGCAAACTTTATGGAAGCAAAACCGCAGCCTTGTGAGAGCAACTGGGCAAGGCTGAGAGAAGAACAAAGAAGAGCTCTTCTTTTCCTTGACAATGTGGGAATGGCAGTTGCAATTGACCTTGGTGAGTGGAACGACCTTCACCCATCGAACAAAAAAGATGTAGCTCAAAGGCTTGCTCTTCTTGCTCAAAAAGTGGCGTACGGCGAAAAAGACTTGGTAGCATCAGGCCCTCTTTATAAATCTATGAAAATTGAGGGAAGTAAGATTGTCTTAGAGTTTTCAGAAGTGGGCAGTGGCCTTGTTGCAAAAGGAAGTGGCATGCTAAAACACTTTGCAATAGCTGGAAAAGACAAAAAATTTGTATGGGCAAATGCTGTCATAGAAGATGACAAAGTGGTTGTGTGGCACGAGAGTATTCAAAACCCTGTTTATGTAAGATATGCTTGGGCTGACAATCCAGAAGGTGCAAATCTTTACAACAAAGAGGGGTTGCCAGCATCTCCTTTTACAACTGAAGATGAGATTTAAAATATTTCGTTTAATGGAGGGATTATAAATGAATATATGCTATTTATTCCCAGGTGGCAGATCGAAGGCGCTTACAATGAGCTATGACGATGGACAGGTATATGACAGAAAACTTGTCAGCATATTTAACGAATACGGAATTAGAGGAACTTTCTTTTTAAACTCAGCAAATCTTGGCAAGGATATCTTTGTCCTTCTTGATGAAGTTTCTCAGCTTTATAAAGGGCATGAACTTGGAATACATGCAAAAACTCATCCTTTTTTAGACTCAATACCTCTTGAAAGCATAATTGAAGAGATTATTGAAGACAGGAGATACTTAGAGACCCTGGTTGGATATCCTGTCAAAGGAATGTCATATCCATATGGAGTTTACAATGAAGAAGTTGTGAAGATTTTGCCATCGCTTGGTATTGAATATTCAAGGACGGTAAGTTCCACTTATAGTTTTAACATACCAACAAATTTTCTTGTGTGGAATCCAACCTGCCATCATAAACAAGATCTGCTTGAAATTACAAAGAGGTTTTTGGAAACAGAAAATCAAAATCATCTGCAACTTATGTATGTATGGGGACACAGCTTCGAGTTTGAACGAGAAAACAACTGGAAGTTGATTGAAGATTTTTGCAAGATGGTTTCAAAAACAACTTCTGTTTGGTTTGCGACAAATATTGAAATTGTAAGATACATCAAAGCGTTGAGAATGCTTGAGTTTTCTGTAAAAAGAGATATTGTTTACAATCCCTCGGCCATTTCTGTATGGCTTTCTGTAAATGGCCATACTGTAGAGGTAAAAGGAGGTGAAATTGTTGAAATTAAGTAGCCGGTAATACAATTAAACTTGAGTTTTGTGAATATTTTGTTTTTAGGAGGTTTTAAAAATGGATAGATACGAACACCGAAAAAGCCAAGTTCTATTGAAAATTACTGCAGCTGATGGCAAACCTTTGAAAAATGTTGAAATCACAGTCCGGCAAACTAAACACAAGTTTTTATTTGGATGTGCAGAATTTTCAATTGTTCCTTTTGTAAACGGCGAGTTTTCAGGTGACCTGAGAGAAAAAGCTGAAATGGCCTTTGAAAAATTTGTTGACCTTTTCAACTTTGCCACGCTTCCTTTTTACTGTGGCAGGTTTGAACCTGTCAGGGGCAAACCAGATACGCAGCGGCTTAAAAAAGCAGCTGAGTGGTTAAAAATCGCGGTTTTGTTCTCAAAGGTCATCCACTTTGCTGGCACACAGTCACTGCTGATTGGCTTTTAGAACTTACCAATGACCAAATTTTAGAAGCTCAGCTTATAAGGATAAAGCGTGAGGTAAGCGATTTTGCCGGTCTTATCGATATGTGGGATGTAATAAATGAGGTTGTTATAATGCCAAACTTCAACAAATACGACAATGGAATCACCAGAATTTGCAGGCAATACGGCAGAATAGGTCTTGTCAAAATGGTCTTTGACGCAGCAAGAGAGGCAAATCCGAAAGCTATTTTGCTTATCAATGACTATGTTGTTTCAGATGCCTATGAAATACTGATTGAGGCGTTGCTTGACAAAGGTGTGAAGATTGATGCAATAGGAATACAGTCACATATGCACCAGGGTTTCTGGGGAGTGGAAAAGACTCAGGAAGTGCTTGAAAGGTTTTCACGTTTTGGCTTGCCTCTTCACTTTACAGAAGTTACATTAATCTCTGGAAAGCTTATGCCACCGCACATAAAAGACCTCAACGACTACAAGCCTGAAAGCTGGCCATCAACTCCTGAGGGCGAAGAAAGGCAGGCAATGGAAGCAAAACTTTTCTACAAAATGTTGTTTGCACACCCACTTGTTGAAGCAATTACATGGTGGAATTTCATTGACACTTTTGCGTGGCTTGGCGCACCAGCCGGATTTATTACAAAAGATGGCAGAATAAAACCCATTTACTCCACCCTTTACCAATTGATAAAGAAAGAATGGTGGACAGATACACAAAGTTTGATTACGGACGAAAATGGCACTGTAAAAGTATCAGGTTTCATGGGCGAATATGAAGTTGTTTGCAAAGACAAAAAAGCTAATTTTGTCCTTGACAGGGCAAATGAAGTTGTAGAAATAACTCTCTAAAAGAAGTTTTTCTATGTAAAATAGCTTCATATAAAAATAAAAGGGGCTTTTCACCCACCTTTTTTGGAAACAAAGCCCCCTCTTTTTATTTTGCTAAAACAATTTTTATATCCAAAGGCTCTAAAAAGATGCTGAGTTTTAGATCTTGAAACTTCACAGGGCTGGTACTTTTAAGAGCAAATAGCGTGTCAACTTCTTTTATTTCTCTTGCCAAGCCAAGCTGTGCCTTTTCTAAATTAATTTCTACTCTCTTTGCTCTTAGCAAATCAGCATTTGCAATGACAATCAAATACTTCTCTTCCTTCAGCTCAAGCTTGTAGCCAAAGGCAATGACAAATTTGCTGTTGTATGGAAACTTAATGAAATTTTCAGGTTTAATAAAATCAACATACCTTTTTCTTATTTTTGAGACGGTAGAAATCAGTTCTATCATCTCTTCTGCATCTTCATTTGTCCAGTGAAGAGCATACCTGTCAAAAAATGCAAGCTTGCCGTAAAGCGGGTCAGACTTAGAAAGTTTAAACCTTCCATCTGGCTGTGGGTCAAGTCCTAAGTTCATCGGCTGGACTTCAAAAACCTCTTGCCCTGATGTCAAGAAGAAAACTGCATTTGGTAAAAAGTTGTTTAGAACCACAGAGAACCTTGAAAAATCCTTGCCGCCTACCCTTGATGCCGCCCGCGGACTGTCTGGAATCTCAGATGCTGCAAAAACAGGAAGTTTTAATTTCAAAAGCTTGTCTATCATCTTTTTGAGATTTCCCTCATAATACCTCGGCTCTCTTGCCCAAACATCTCCAATTATCATATCATAGCCTGACTCTTTTGCTTTCTTGTCGCCGTTCAAACTTAGCTCTTCTGCAATAAAGCAAAAATCAGGATCCACTTCTTTTGCCTTGGTGATTATCATGTCTTCCAGCTCTTTTGGCAGTGCATGGCCCATATCTATTCGCGCACCATCAATCCCAAACTTCTGCTGGTAATGTACAATGATGTTTGAAATCCTTTCCCAAAGCTCAATGTTTGGCTTTTTACCTTTGAAAATATTTGCCCTTATAGTATCAAAAAGAATATAAGGTGGCTGGTCTTGATCTACGTATTTTGCAGACTGCACAGGATGGTCTAAATAAAGCCTGAGGTATGTAACATCTGTCCAGGGCGGCTGTGGGTCGTTCAGGCAGTCAGAAAACGCAGGCGCAGTTGTAAGACCTATTTCCTTTTCTATCAGCTCAAAAAAGTCTCTATCTGGATTTTGCTTGCAAACCTTTTTTATTTTTTCCCACTTTTCAGGTGCGAACTTATCAGGTGATTGTACAAAAAGCTTCAGATGCTCCTTTACAGCTGGGTCTTTGTAGATAAGTTCAATGTTAGACTCATCTGCCTTTGTGAACTCTTTTATCAGTGTTAGCTTTGGCGGACCGTATTTTTCTCTGTCTGAGACTTTTATCCAGTAAAACCAATCAGGATGTTCTAAGATAAAATCTGAATCCCTTGCAGATGTTCGCGGTATTATGTCTATAACAAATCTTATTCCAAGTATGTGACAAGCTTCAATAAGGGCTGCAAACTCTTCTTCTATTGAAAGCTCATCTGTCATAGGGTCTTTTAAAATAGGGTCAAGCTCAAAAAAGTTTTTAACCGCATAAGGCGAACCCATCTCGCCCTTTTTGTATCTTGTGCTGTTTTTGGTAATGGGAAGGGTATAAATGGTATCAAACCCCATCTTTTTGATAAGAGGCAAAAGCGCAATTGTTTTAACGAAAGTTCCAGTGTCTTTAAGTCCAAATTCATTTTCAAGTTTTAACTCTCCATCGCTGTCATGATCCCAGGCTGAGCTTGTCCTAATCTGCATTCCATAGATGCTACTTTTTTTAATCCAGCTGCCTTGAGTAGTTGAAGAAGATCCTTTTTTCCTTTCAATTTGTGCTAACGATTGCAGGTAATTAGTATTTGAATCTGCATAGGGCAAAATAGCTTTTGTTATGCATTCATATAGAAAGTTATAAGGATTTACCGAAATTGTGCCATCAGAATTTTCTCTTTTTTTCTCACCTGAATAGTTGAAACTATCCCATATCTTTGGAATTCTATAGTCATTTGTTTTGTCCCACTTCTCAGATTTTTCTTTGAGAATCTGAAGCAATTTTAGAAGACTGGAATTTTGCAAAAGAACTCTCTCCTTTCTGCTTTTTTAGTGCATGCAAAATCAATTTTTGTGTTAGCAAACGTTTGCATCTTGTTAGGAATATTATATCATATTGTCACACAATTGGATAGAAGAATTTTTATTAAAAAAGTGGTTCCTTCACATTGAGAAAATTTACATAACAGCTTTATACTGGATGGAGGGCTTTTGTATTTGTAAACGGGAAAAGGGAAATTGTGTTATGAAATATCCTTGACAAACCTCTTTTTTATTGCTATATTTTTAGTAAACCATTTTAAAATAATGAGTTTACATTAAGGAGGCAAAAAAAATATGGAAAATACAAAGAGCACATATACAACAAAAATGCTTGTTCTCTCTGCCCTTTTTGCAGCAGTAGTTGCTGCATGTAGCCAAATCTCTATTCCAATCGGTCCTGTGCCGTTTACTATGCAAGTTTTTGCAATTTTCTTGGCAAGCTTAATTTTGCCACCAAAGTATGCTTTTTTAAGCCTTCTTGTCTATGACCTTTTAGGTGCTGTTGGGGTCCCTGTTTTTGCAGGATTTTCTGGTGGGCTCTCTAAATTTGTTGGACCAACAGGTGGGTATTTAATAGCTTTTCCAATTGCTGCATTTGTAACAAGCTATATAAATACAAAAAAGCCAATAAAAAACGATATTATAAACGCAGCTTTTGCTCTCATTGTTGGTCTGTGCTTAATTTATACATTGGGATTTTTGTTTTTAGCAGCTGCTGCTCATCTTACTTTAAAAAAGGCTTTTTTGGTAGGTGTTGCACCATTTGTAATACCTGATATCATAAAGCTTGCAATTGCGTATCTTTTAGCTTCCTTTTTAAAAAGTCGTAAAGTGCTGAATATCGCATAGCCTCTTTTTGGTTTGCTATCATGTACTCCAAGGCACTTTTTTTACCCACCAGCACAACAAGCTCTTTTGCGCGCGTAACTGCTGTGTACAGAAGGTTTCTTGTCATTAAAATCGGGTAGGTCTCAACAACTGGCATTACAATGCACCTAAACTCAGACCCTTGGGATTTGTGAACTGTCATTGCATAAGAAAGTTCCAAGTCATCCAAGAGCGAAAAGTCGTAAAATACAAGCTTGTCATCGTCAAATACAATCTCCATTGCACCGCCTGCCCTGTCAATGTCCTTAATAACCCCAATATCGCCGTTGAATATCCCTGTTGAGACCTTACCTTTCTCCTCACCTTCAATAATTGTAAACTCAAGCGAGTAGTTGTTTTTAATCTGCATAACCTTGTCGCCAACTCTGAAGGTGTTCTCTTTGTACACAATCTCCTTTTTGGACCCATCTTTGGGATTTAAATACTGCTGAAGTACCCTGTTTATATTATACATTCCAACAATTCCTTTTTTAGAAGGACACAAAACCTGAATGTCTGTCAGCGGGTCGGCTGACAAGTAGCTTGGGAGTTTTCTTGTTACAAGCTCAACAATGGTCTTTAGTATTTCCTCTTGAGAATTTTTTTGAATGAAATAAAAATCGCTGTTTTTCTGAAGGTGCGGAAACTCTCCATTGTTTATCCTGTGTGCATTTAGAACTATAAAGCTGTCTTCACTTTGCCTGTACACTTCAGTAAGCCTTACATATGGAACAACATCGCTTCTTATCAGGTCTTTTAAGATATTTCCTGCACCAACAGAAGGAAGCTGGTCTTTATCGCCAACTAAAACAAGTCTTGTTGTATCTTTTGTTGCAGAAAGAAGATAGTACATGATGTAGCTGTCTACCATGCTCATCTCATCAACTATAATGACATCACATTTCAAAGGATTATTGGGCCCTTTTTGAAAAAATACTTGAGAGTCTGTTACAGTCATTTCCAAAAGTCTGTGAATAGTCTTTGCCTCTTTCTGGCAGGCTGCTTGCATCCTCTTTGCTGCCCTTCCAGTTGGTGCGCAAAGAAAAACCTTCTTGCCTTCCTGTTCAAATATGTCAATTATACATTTTATAATTGTAGTCTTTCCTGTGCCAGGTCCTCCTGTAATTATGCTCACACCCTCAGTTAAAGCCATCCTAATAGCTTTTTTCTGATTTTGTGAAAATACTATGTTGTTTTTCTTCTCAAATTCAGCAACTTTTTCGTCTATGTTAGAAATGTCCTCGTGTTGTCTTAGCATAGAAAAAATCTTGTCAGCAATAAACCTTTCACATTCGTAAAATCCAAACAGAAAAACCATCTCAATACCATCTATCGTGTCAATAACAACTCTTCTGGCTTTTACAAGGCTCTCAAGTGTTTCTTCTACTTTTTCAACATCTATTTCCAATGCCTTTGAAACAAGCAAAATGAGTTTTTCTTTCGGAAGGCATGTGTGTCCTTCATTATTGCTGCCTATGTTCAAAAGATTTATAATCTTTGCAGAGATTCTTCTTGCATCATCTATCTTAACTTCCATATCAAGTGCAAGCCTGTCTACCTTCTTAAAGTCAAGTTCTGGAAATACGTCAAGCAAAAAATAGGGGTTGTCATAAAGTAGCCCCAAAGCTGAAAAACCATAGAGTTTAAAAAGCCTCATTGCATGGTTCTGTGAAAGTCCGTACTGGGAGAATATTGTCATGATGTCTTTCAAAAACTTCTGGAATGAAAACATATTCTTTATCCTTTCAACTTTCTCAGGTGTCATCCCGCGGATTGAAAGAAGCTTTTCTGGCTCTTCCTGCAAAACTCTCATTGTATCATCGCCAAATGTATCAACAATCCTCTTTGCAGTCTTCTGCCCAATGCCTTTGATGACACCTGAAGAAAGGTAGAGGTAAATCTCATCCTTTGTCTCTGGCAAAAGCTTTTCAAGGTATGCAACTTTAAGCTGCTGACCATAGACAGGATGGACATAAAACTCTCCGTACACCTTTACCTTTTCACCAATCGCAATGTCTGGCACAACTCCCACTGCTGTGAAAACCTCATCATCACAGAGTATCTCAAACACTGTGTAGTTGTTCTCTAAGTTCTTGTATATTATATCGCTTACCATTCCTTTTATATCCTGAAGCATCTTTGATGTTTTATCCTCTCTTTGCAGCAGTTTATTTGCTAAATTATATATTACTCCAAACTAAGGACATTCTCAAGAAAACATTTTCTGCAGAATATATATGCACAACATATCGCATTATGTTTCATTTTGACTAAAAGTCATATCTGTCGACCTCCAGTTGCAAAATTTTGAGGCTTGATTTGTATTCGGTTTCAGGCTTGCAGTGCATGGATTAGATCAAATTGCTGGCAGCAGCTGGATAGACGGAAAAGGCTTATGTGCTTCTGTTGTTTGATTTTCCTCTGTTGAGATGACTTATCCACAGATGTTTTGATATAAAAACATTGACATGTGTGTATAATCTTGATATAATAAAATCAAGCTATTTAACGAGTTTGTAGCCTGCCCTTTGGGGATTGAAACTTCTCTGGTAGTAATAATATTCTACAAACTCTATTTGTTTGTAGCCTGCCCTTTGGGGATTGAAACTCAGCATACTCTCTCCTGTAGCTGTGTACGTCCATGGTTTGTAGCCTGCCCTTTGGGGATTGAAACAAAATAAATTGTATATGGCAATCCCAGAAGGTGATAGTTTGTAGCCTGCCCTTTGGGGATTGAAACGCTTTTGGATTAACACGTGTTAGATTTGCATATGTAGTTTGTAGCCTGCCCTTTGGGGATTGAAACGAATTACATCATACCCCAACTTCCTACTCTGCGAGAGTTTGTAGCCTGCCCTTTGGGGATTGAAACCCAAAATCTACCTCTCTTAATCTTTTCACTACTCCTCTGTTTGTAGCCTGCCCTTTGGGGATTGAAACAAGTAAAAACACAGTGTGTTAAAGAATAACTTCGCAAGTTTGTAGCCTGCCCTTTGGGGATTGAAACGCAGGATAATTTTCTGGTACATCATAAGGCACAGGTGTTTGTAGCCTGCCCTTTGGGGATTGAAACGTAGAGCTCCAGCTTCGCCTGTAAGCTTCGCGGTTGTTTGTAGCCTGCCCTTTGGGGATTGAAACCAACACTAATATCAATAAGCTTCTTAACAGTCAATTGTTTGTAGCCTGCCCTTTGGGGATTGAAACCCTCCTTTCAAATACAACCTACACACGACCTATATATTTGTTTGTAGCCTGCCCTTTGGGGATTGAAACAAGCAACCTTGTAATGTTGGTAGTAGTTTGTTTTCGTTTGTTTGTAGCCTGCCCTTTGGGGATTGAAACTCATTAGGCATTGTCTCACCTGCCTTTCATCACAGAGTTTGTAGCCTGCCCTTTGGGGATTGAAACAAGTCACTTCAAACCTTGTTATATCCCTATCCTTAATAGTTTGTAGCCTGCCCTTTGGGGATTGAAACTAACCAAGCAGGGTCTCCAGTTGCACCCTGATACGCGTTTGTAGCCTGCCCTTTGGGGATTGAAACTATTTTTTGCCGTTAATTGGATATGATATTATTTCGGTTTGTAGCCTGCCCTTTGGGGATTGAAACTGATGTAAGCATTTTTTGATACTCCCATTTCTCTTGGTTTGTAGCCTGCCTTTTGGGGATTGAAATAAAGTTCCTGCTGTTCCTGTATTAACCAAACTACCGCTTTGGTTTGTAGCCTGCCGTTGGGGGATAGAGTTGGTTTTGTGTCCTGCCTGGATGCTGATAAATAAGCTCATTTGAAATTTTGCCATCTCTTGGGTATATTCAAGAGGTGGCTTTTTTGTTGCATTTTTCTTATGTGTATATTAATCTTATAACTATCAAAAACCACAAAGTGCAGGGTGGAAAAGATGTTGGACAAAGCATCTTTTAAAGTTGTTGAAAAGTTTGTCAGCATTGAAGGTGAAGGAATAAGAAGTGGGTATCCGGCCATTTTTATCAGATTTGCAGGGTGCAATCTCTCTTGCTCTTTTTGTGATACAAAATATGCCACTCAAAACCCTGAATATGACCAGATGGCTGCCCAACAAATACTCGAATATGCAAAATCAACAGGTTTTAAAAAAGTTACGCTGACAGGCGGTGAGCCTTTGATACAGCCTCATATACATGAGCTCATTGACGCTTTTATCAAAGAAGGCTTTGAAGTTAATATTGAAACAAATGGGTCTGTTGATATAAGAGATGTGAACAGAAATGCCATTATCACAATGGACTACAAATGTCCATCCAGCGGCATGGAAGATAAGATGTTCCTTGAAAACATAAAGCATCTTGGAAAGCAGGACGTTTTAAAATTTGTTGTGGGGACAAGACAAGATTTGCAAAGGGCTGTTGAAATAATCCGCACATTTGAGCCAAGCTGTAACATCTATTTTAGCCCGGTGTATGGAAAAATCGAACCAAAAGAAATTGTGGATTTTATGATACAAAACAAGCTTCAAAACTGCCGGCTTCAGCTTCAGCTTCACAAAATAATCTGGCCAGATAGAGAAAGAGGAGTCTGAAAAAATCGATATGATCAAAAAAGCCAAAAGGGCTGGCAAGGAAATAGGTGAAAAGATCAATTAACTGCCAGCCCTTGTCTATTTCAAACATCCTGCTGCTTTTCCTGCTGATTGCAAATTCGCACAAACCTGCAAAACGAACATTCCTCTGTTGTTGTAACCTGACCGCAAGTTTTGCACTCTCTCAGTTCAAGTTTTTCAGCAACATCCTGAAAATGCTTTCTTCCTTTTTCAAGAAAACTATTTATAAACCTTTGCTTTGTACCCGGACTTTTCTCTTCAAGCCTGTTTAACACTTCTTTGTAAAGTATTGAACGTGCGCCAACAGAGTGAGGACACTCCTCATGCAAAAACTCAATCTTGTTTAAAAGCACATAGTAGAGGTTTTCTCTTTCTGTCAAAGTATAAAGAGGCTTTACTTTCTTTATAAGCTTTGGATGAGTTTGAGGTAGTACTGGGGCCTGCCTTGCAAGGTACCCTTCTTCCCAGCTGAGCACATTTCCCAAAAGTGTTGCTGCCTCATCATCTAAGTTGTGACCTGTTGCAACAGCCGAAAATCCTCCATCGTATGCCACTTTGTTAAATAGATACCTTTTAATTGACCCGCAGATTGAACAAGGGCTTCGTTTCAAAGTCTTTGAAAGCTTGTATATATCAAGTCCATACTCTTTTTTGATGTCCTTCACAATAAGTGGAAGATTATGAACGCTTGCAAACTTCTCAACAACCTCTTGTGACCTGTTGGAATACTCCCCTATCCCAAGATTTATATACATAGCAACAACATCATAGCCTTCTTTTATCAAAACATCCCACAGCGCCATACTGTCTTTGCCACCGGAGATGACCACCAAAATCCTGTCCTTTTTGTCAAACATCCTGTGTCTTTTGATGTTTTTGCTTACCTGATTTCTGTAATAATACAAAAAGCAGTTATCACAAAATGCTGCGTTGTGTCTTTTGAGCAAAATCTTTGCTTTTTGTTTACACCTTATACACTTCAACTAATCAATCCCCCTTTTTGTTAACCTCCAGAGATTGCCGAAATCACTTCTACTGTGTCTTCATCCTGCAGAATTTCATCTGGTGCAACAATTTCACCATCTTTAATAAAAACATGCGATTCCAGGCTTACTCCAAGCTCCTTTGCCACCTTTTCAGCCGACTTTGGCCCTTTTACAGTAACTTGTTTATTTGAACCAACAAATATTACTGTCACTTTGCCAACCCTCCTTTTAAATAAATGCATTGTCAGTAATTATAGCATACATAAATTATATCATAATAAATTTTTTGTTTCTTTCGGAAGTTGAAAAGAAGTGCTAAAATGATAAAATATAAAAAGAATATTTTTACGGAGTTGATTTTAAAAGCAATGTTCTTTATAGGAATCTTTGGCATAGAAGAAAAGGCAAAAGCTATCCGACAAATAGATGTGGAGATCTGCCCATTTTGCACTCGCAAGGGGACACATACACTCTTTAAAGTATACAACTATTTCCATTTCTTTTTCATACCAATTTTCCGATGGAACACACGGTATTTTATCCAAACAAGCTGCTGTTCAAAGATATATATTATCACAAACCCAGAACTTGCACACGACTTAGAACGTGGTGCAAACATATCTATTACCCTTGCTGATGTTGAACTGTTCAGAGATTTTCAAACAACAGACCACAGTGGCGTTGGCTCTGATTTTTGTCCAAACTGCGGAAATAGAGTTTCAAAAAACTTTTTGTACTGCCCATATTGCGGTCAAAAATTAGGATAAAAACCTCAAGAAAGGAGAACTAAGAATAGAAATGAAAAAGTGTATAGTGGCAAACGATGCTCCAAAACCAGTTGGTCCGTATTCACATGCCATTTTAATTAACAATACGCTATTTGTATCTGGTCAGCTTGCCATAAATCCACAAACAGGAAAAATAGAGGGTGATGATATAAAATCTCAAACTGAGCTTGTGTTTAAAAACATTGGGGCTATACTAAAAGAAGCTGGATTTTGCTTTGACGATGTTGTGAAAGTAACTGTATATCTTGCAAACTTGTCTGACTTTGCAAAGTTCAATGAGGTATATGCTACTATTTTTACACAAAACTATCCAGCAAGGACAACTGTAGAAGCAAAACTTTTGCCGGGTGCTTTGGTTGAAGTTGATGTTATTGCTGCAAAGTAAAAGTCTAAAAAGAAAGGAAGTGTTATTTTCAAAAAATGAGAGCTTTAGTTGTGCTATCTGGTGGCATGGATTCAACCACACTTTTGTATGATGTCAAAAACAAAGGGTATGAAACATACGCTATAAGCTTTAATTATGGTCAAAAACATGCCAAAGAGCTTGAGTTTGCAAAAAAAACCTGCGAGCTTTTGAAAGTTCCACACAAAATTGTTGACATATCCTTTTTTGCAGAATTAGCACCATCCGCCTTAACTGTGGCAAGCTGGCAGATACCTGAAGGATATTACACAGATGAGACTATGAAGCAGACAGTTGTGCCAAATCGCAACATGGTGCTATTAAGCCTTGCAACAGCTTATGCAATTTCAATTAAAGCACAAAAGCTCTTTTATGGTGCACATGCTGGCGACCATCCAATCTATCCTGATTGCAGAAAGGAATTTGTTGAGGCAATGAAAAAGGCAATTTATCTTTGTGATTATCATACTGTTGAGCTTGAAGCACCTTATATTGATTTGAAAAAAGAGGATATATTAAATATTGGACTAAAACTTGGCGTTGACTACTCCCTTACCTGGTCTTGTTACAAAGGTGGACAAAAAGCATGTGGAAGATGTGGAACATGTACAGAGCGAATAGAAGCCTTCAAAAAGGTAGGAGTAAAAGATCCAATCGAATATGAGGTTGAAATTGAGTGGGAATAAAGGTAAATATTGTACAGCAAACTAAAATGGGCTGACCACAAGTTTTTTGAGAAGTGGCCAGCCCATTTATTATTCTCTATACTTTATCTCAAATACCTCAAAGGATTTTGTGGCACTCCATTTTTCCTCACTTCAAAGTGAAGATGCGGCCCTGTGCTACGCCCAGTTGAACCACTTTTTGCAATCAGCTGCCCTTTTGCAACTTTCTGTCCCGGCGAGACCAAAATCTTACTAAGATGTCCATAGTATGTCTGATATCCATTTTGATGGTTTATAATAATAAGCTTTCCATATCCGCCTGACCAGCCTGTAAATTCAACAACGCCGCCGTCTGCTGCATATACATTTGAACCCCATGGCATAGCAATGTCAATTCCCTCGTGAAAACCTCTTCCCCTGTAGCCAAACCTTGATGTCAACGTCCCCCAAGCTGGGAATGAAAACCTTCCCGTCGCAAAGTATGCAGGTGGTTTTTTGGTACCAACTACAACAATCCTCTCAACAGGTTTTTGTATAACCTGCTGAGAAATAATCTGTCTGTCATATTCAAGCCCATTCATATACACGATCTTTGCTCGAATCTTTGCCTTGCCATCTTTACCTTCTTGTTTGACAATTGTCTGAGTAGTATAATACTTATCTGATTTTACAACATTTACTTTCTTCGGAATCACTTCTTCATATTCTACTTCTTTTTCAAGCATAACATTTATAAGAGGTGTTGCCTTTGTAAGTCTTATCTTTTGCCCAGGCATAATCTTCTCTGAAAGTCCCGGGTTTGACGCAAATATATCATCCACTGAAAGGTTATATTTTCTTGACAGATCCCAAAGAGTGTCTCCTTCTTTGACTATATATTCTATCACCTGGTCTTTCCCAAACATAATCTTGGTAAATGCACTTTCTTCATCGGCTACTTTCATATCAGGTGATACATAAACTGGTTTTACCTCTACCTTTTCTTTAAACCTTGCTTGGGATGCTTTGCTGCCATAATAGACACTTTTCAATCTCTCAAGAATTTTGCCTGGAAGCTTAGGGTTTTCAAAAACAAAATACGGATTTGAATCAACAAAGAGCGCATACCTTTTTACAAGCACCTTTCCTTTTTCTATGATTGTGCTTTTCAAATCATCAATTTTTGTCTCACGGTACTGGCCCGGTTCTATAGCCTTCAGCTGTATCTGGTTTTGCAAGATAAAGCTGTCGGTGTTGTGCTTCTGCTTTACTTCTTTTGCAATCTCGGTAAGAAGGTTTTGTGCTTCTGTCTTGTTCTTTACATACCCTACAACCTGATTGTTCAAAACAACTGCATACGCTTTTTTGTATGTAGAGGGCATTTTGATAATCAAAAATAGTGTGACTATCATCAAACTCAAGGTAGCAAAAATCTTTGTCTTAAGAACAATTTCAGTATAATTTGGTGCATTTTTTATGTACTTTAGTCCCAACAAAATTCTGTAAATTTCAGAAATTATACCTTCTAATAACTTTGAAAATTTATTCTGAAATTTTTTATATGTTTCTCCCGGATTTATTGTTTCAACTTTAATCTGTCTCAAAAATCTATCTAAATGAATTTTATTCCACTTCAAATTTCCACCACAGCTACTTTTAATTTTATTTACTTCTTTTGCAAATTGAGTTTTTAGCTGAACAAGTGCTTTATCTTTGCACCCAGCTTTCTTCTCTTTTTCTTCTGCTTTTCTATCAGCCTTATGAACCTCTCCTTTTACAGCAGCTTGAGGTTTTTTTGACACAAATCTTGCTTTTTCTTCTGCAACGGTGGCTGTGGCAGCTGATTTACCTTTTGACATATGCTTTGCCACAAAAACACCCCCCTTACAAAAATAAAAAGGGTATTAATAATCCCCTTATATAATTTATACTATGTTGAGTATGCAAAATACTATACTTTAATTTTAATTTAGATTGTTTGATGTGTCAAAGGCAAATATTGTTTGATTTTCGTATCCAGCACAACAAAGAGAGAAAATTTGTCTTTAACTTAGCTGTTATATCGGGTACCATTTTTAACATGTAATATGTCAACAACTGTCGAAAAATGTCGAATCATAAGAGATAGTTTGCCAATTCATATTTACAGTTTTTTCTTTCTTTTTGTTACAATTATTTTATTACACTAATTAGATAGACACACTTTTAAAAATTCTAAAATGTGCAAAAACTCTGGAGTAATCTAATATATTCACATAAAACCTATATAAGCTATAGTTTGATGTCTCACAATATATTGTAAAAAGACTTAAAAAATTCTTGACATAAAATTGAAACAATGGTATAATAGCATTGTAAAAAAAATGTCGAAATTTGTAGAAAGGAGGCAGATAAAAAATGAAATCAACAGGTATCGTAAGAAAGGTTGACGAGCTTGGTAGAATAGTTCTTCCAATTGAGCTCAGAAGAACACTTGACATTGCAGAAAAGGACGCTTTGGAGATCTTTGTTGAGGACGACAAGATAATCCTCAGAAAGTATGAACCAGCTTGTATCTTCTGTGGAAATGCAAAAGACGTTGTTTACTACAAAGGAAAAAATATTTGCAAAGACTGCTTAGAGGAACTCAAAAAGAGCTAATTTTGCAGGATGAATAATATTCCCTGGTAAAAAGGGTAGAGCTTTTAAATAAAAAGGCTCTACCCTTTATTCTTTATTGAAAAAATCTTGAAGTTCAAGTGAAGCTTTGTAAACAATATTTTTGGCAATCTTCAGCTCTTCTGCCACCAATTTTATAGCTTCTTTTTTGGTAAGTCCTCGAGATATTTTTTCATAAAGCTTACTTTTTATAACTCCCATGTCACAACTCTTACTGTCTTGCTGGCCACTCTCCTCAAATCCTCTTACAATAATCACATACTCACCTTTTGGGGGATTTTTCTTAAAAAACTCTATTGCCTCACCAATACTTGTTAGCATCACACTTTCGTGTATTTTCGTGATCTCTTTCACTATGCTAATCTCTCTATCCTTCCCAAAAACCTCTGCCATCTGTAAAAGTGTATCTAAAAGCTTGTGAGGCGCTTCGTAAAACACCATTGTCCTTTTTTCAAATTTTAAACTTTCAAGTTTTTCTCTTTTTGATCTCTTATTTTTAGGCAAAAACCCCTCAAAGACGAAATTACGAGTATTTTGTCCAGAAATTACCAATGCACAAACAAAAGCACAAGGGCCAGGAATTACTGTAACGTCAATTCCCTCTTTTATACACCTTCTTACAAGTTCATATCCTGGGTCTGAGATAAGAGGCATTCCAGCATCTGATACCAAGGCAATCTTCTTGCCACTCTTAAGTTCCTCTATTATCATATCTTCTCTTTCTTTGGAGCTAAACTCATGGTAAGACACAAGCTTTTTTTTAATTCCAAAATGGTTCAAAAGCTTAATTGTAACCCTTGTATCCTCACAGGCTATAAAATCCACCATGTTGAGGGTATCTAATGCCCTTTTTGATATATCATCAAGATTTCCAATTGGTGTTCCGACTATAAAAAGTTTTCCACTCAAGTTCTTCTCACTCCGAATCTTCTTTTTCAAGTTCACCATAATATTCCATTTCATCAATAAAAAGTGGCTTGTCAACTTTGAGTGTGCACTGCTTGCCTTTTTTGGCCTCAATCAAAACGAGCGAAGACTCTTTATCTTTATTCTGGTGTACAAATCTTATCAAACTTGGCTCTAACTTGTAAAGTCTGAGATAATAAAGTGCATCAGTAAGTCTGTCACTTCTGTAAACCATATAGAACCTTCCGCCAAACTTTAGAATCTGCATAGCGCTTTTTACAACATCTTCGATTGTGCACATAATCTCATGCCTTGCAATAGCTTTTTTAATGTTTGGATTTATTGTACCGCTGTTTACCTTTCTATAAGGCGGATTTGTAAAAACAACATTTGCAAATTCTGAACCAAAGATTTTTAGCGCATCCTTTAAATCCGCATTTATTACCTCAATTTTGTCTTGAAGGTTGTTTATATTCCTGTTGAGAATTGCAAGTTCACATACCTCTTTTTGAATCTCCAATGCGTATAGCTTTTTGAATCTCTTGTTTTTTGCCCACAGCAGAATAGGAATTATCAAGTTTCCTGTCCCAAATTCAACAACAATGTCATTTTTCTTAACTTGAATAAAATCGCTGAGCACAACCGCATCTGTTCCGTATAAGAAAAAATCTGTATCTTGATATATTGAATAGTTACCTATCTTAAGATTTTCCTTCCTAAGCATAGTCTTACCTCTTTACACTTAAACTTTTTTAAATTACAGTCTTGATTTTTTTTTCTTAAAATTTTATATAAACAGCGTTGTTTTTTTTCTGAAAAAGCATTATAATATATTATAGTGCTATTGAAAATATTTGACAATGTCAAAGAGGAGATATAACATGAAAATCTGTATTGTTGATGATGCCCAATTTATAAGACAGATCCTAAAAGACATATTCACTTCATTAGGACATCAAGTTATTGCAGAATTTTCATCAGCATCAGAGCTCATCGAACATATTGAAGACCTAAAGCCTGATATTGTCACACTTGATATTACAATGCCTGATATGGACGGCCTCACAGCAACTTGTATCTTAAAAAACATTGTCCCCGAGGTAAAGGTCATTATAATCTCCGCAATATCTCAGCCAGATATTGAAAAAGAAGCCAAGAAATGTGGAGCATATGAGTTTGTGCGAAAGCCATTTTCAAAACTTGCAATTGAGCATATAATAAAACAAATAGAAGATGAACAAAACAGCAAAAACGGGGCTATAATTTAAATAGCCCCGTTAATGTTTTATATTGTTTTTTAGTTTTTTTAGCTGTTAGAAGTATAAATCTCTCTCACCCTGTCGTATCATCTCAAGCCTTTTTTCTGTCTCTTTCCTCATCTTTTCATCTTTGATTTCAAGAAGACTCTTGTAAATAAGCTCTCTTCCTATTTGCTTTGTTTTCTCAGAGCCATAGTCTTCTAAGTATTCCATAAAAGTCAAAAGCGCATTTGGAGTGCAAAAGTCTTGAATATCACCTGTCTTTGCATATTGCATAAACAAATCCCCAGTTCTTCCTCTTCTGTAGCAAGCTGTACAGTAGCTTGGAATATAACCTGCCTCACAAAGAGTTCTTATGACCTCATCAGGACTTCTTTTATCTTCTACTTCAAACTGTGCAAGATCTTCATCTAAATCACCCGTGGATTTTCCTTGGTACTCAAGTGTATATCCACCAACACCTGTACAAGACCCAGCGCTAATTTGAGAAATTCCAAGGTCAATTACCTCTTCCCTAAACCCTGGTCTTTCTCTTGTTGATAAAATCATGCCTGTGTATGGCACGGCAAGTCGAATTATTGCAACAACTTTTTTGAACTCGTCATCAGATACTAAGTATGGATATTTCTCTTTTGTCACCTCAACACCTTCGGCAGGGCGAATTCGTGGCACAGAAATTGTATGCGGTCCAACACCAAACCTCTCCTCTAAATGCTTTGCATGTAAAATCAATCCTACAACCTCAAACTTGTAGTCATAAAGCCCAAATAAAACCCCTAAGCCAACATCGTCAATTCCGCCTTGCATTGCTCTGTCCATTGCCATTGTATGCCAATCGTAATCTGATTTTGGTCCTTCGGGGTGCATGTATTCATATGTTGGCCTGTGGTATGTTTCCTGGAAAAGCACATATGTGCCTATTTTTGCTTCTTTTAGCATTCTATATTCTTCAATTGTGGTTGCAGCAATGTTGACATTTACTCTTCTGATATTGCCTTTTTCCTTGTAAACAGAGTATATAGTGTTTATGGCATCTATAACATATTCAATTGGAGCTTCTTTTGGGTCTTCTCCAAGCTCAAGAGCAATTCTTTTGTGCCCAAGAGATTCAATTATCTCAACCTCTTTTCGTATCTCATCCATAGTAAGTTTTCTTCTTTTCATTTTAGTGTTTGATCTGTGATAGCCACAATAGCGGCAATTATTTACGCAAAAGTTACTGATGTAAAGCGGGGCAAAAAGAACAATTCTCTTTCCATAGATTCTCTCTTTTACCTGCTTTGCAGCTTTGAAAAGTTTTTCTAAAAGGTCTTTATCATCTATATAAAGAAGTGCTGCAACTTCTTCTGGCTCAAGCCCATGCAGATTCAATGCTTTTTGAATTATATCTTCTGCCCTATCTTGGTTTTGTTTTCCCTTTTCAAGAATCTCAAAAACCATCTCATCATTTATAAATTCAGCTCTTTCCCACTGGTCTTTTTTGAACATTTTCAAACCACACTCCAATCTTTATTTTGTAAGAGCACTTTTTACCTTAACACCGCTCAGAGCCCCAAGCTTTCCTGTGAGCGCACCAATCTCATCAGTTGTTCCATCAACTATTAGCGCGATTACACAAAGCCCTCTTTCTCTATACGGGATACCCATTCTGCCAACAATAATATCACCATGTTCACTTAGGATTTTGTTGAGCTTATCTGACACCTCTTTTCTGTTTTCAACAACAATTCCAATAACACCAATTCTCCTTTCCATAAAAGCACCATTCCCCTTTAATGTAAAAATAAAAAATCCACCTCTCCTGACCTTTTGGGTATCCAAAGCATCATCTTTAGCCAAAAGAGGTGGATATCTTTCTCTTCATCTTTTACATCCCCTCCTTATCAGGCCATTTTGCCCTCTAAGTCAGGAGCAAATATTTTGTTTGTTAATATTATAACATACTTTTTAGAATATTAAAAGTCTACTTATTGAGAATTTTTTCTTTTTTGTGAACTCAAGATGTTAGAAAGGAGGTTATTGATATTATTTCATTTAAACAATAATTCAAATTGATATATAATATAATAAACATGCTCAGCAATATTTTTTCCCTCTTAAAAAAGGAGCTGGTTTTTTTATGATATTTTTTATTATTTTCATCCTGGGCATAGCTTCGGGATTTTTCCTTTTCTCAAAAATATTTCTGGCAGACACTAAGGACGATTCTCTTGAACTAAATCAGAAGATTTCAGTAATAATACCTGCTCGGAATGAAGAGAAAAATCTGCCCTACCTGCTCAAAAGTCTTTTTAGCCAAACTACTGTCCCCGATGAAATAATCGTTGTAGATGATTTTTCTGAAGATAATACTTCTAAGATTGCCAGAAAATTCGGCGTTAAATTAATTAAGAACCCTCCTTTGCCTCCAGGCTGGACAGGTAAAAATTGGGCTCTTTGGAATGGGTATTTAAACTCAACAGGTGATATACTGATATTCTTAGATGCTGATGTGAGATTATCCAAAGATGGTATAGAAAGAATTGTAAAAACGCTTTTTTCAACAAATGGTGCAATTTCGGTTATACCATATCACAAGACAGAGCAGTTTTATGAAAGATTGTGTTTAATTGTTAATATTCTCAGTGTGTTTGCTTTTATGTCACCTTATGAAAGAAAGACCAGAAGCAAAGGAATGTATGGTTCATGTATAGCAGTTTTTAGAAAAGATTACGAAAAGGTTGGCGGACATAAATGTATACGCGACAGAGTAACGGATGATTTAAGTCTTGGGAAACTATTTTGCGAAAATGGAATAAAAGTCGAAAATTTTTTAGGACTCGGTGCTGTAACATTTAGAATGTATCCAAATGGAATGAAAAGCCAACTTGAAGGAATTGCAAAGAGTGCAGCTTTAAGCATGCAGCTTTTAAACACAAAGACAGTCTTTTTAATTGCCCTGTGGGCTTTTGGACTTGTCTTAACAGGCTTCTTAACACCCATTTTGCTGTATATTCATCATCCTTTAGCAACTAAATTTTTAATAGGTTATATTCTCTATGTTATTCAGATATTATACCTTCAAATATATATAGGTAATTTTGGCATTGTACTTCCCATACTGCACTTTATTCCTACTGCGTATTTTTTATTAATGCTTTTGTACTCTTTTTATCAAGTAAAGTTTATTAGAAGTGTCTACTGGAAAGGAAGACAAATTAAAGTAGGGGGTAAATAAAAATGCTTGCTGCAATCACTCTTTTGGAATTTTTCTGTGGGTCGCTGATGTTCTCTTACTGGCTTGGAAAGCTTGTTAAAAAGGATATAACAGCGGTTGGCGACGGAAATCCAGGAGCTTTTAACTTAATTCAAGCAGCTGGAGTCAAAATTGGACTTTTAGGAGTATTCCTCGATTTTGCAAAAGGTTATTTTCCCCTTGTTTATTTTGTTGAAAAGGGATACCTGCCAAAGTCATATATTATCCCTGCTGCAATCGCACCAATCTTGGGACATGCATTTTCGCCTTTTCTAAGATTCAGAGGTGGAAAAACAATTGCAACTACATTTGGAGTGTGGAGTGCTACAACTTGTTTTAGGGTTTCTCTCTTCTATGCGGTAGTACTTGCCCTGCTCTTTTTAATAGCGAAAAAGCTAAAGCATGGTGGCCGTACAACAACACAAGAGGATGCTTTTATGGTAGTACTTGGTTTTACAATTGTGGGAGCATATTTATATTTAAACAATTTTTCTGTTTATCTTCTTACTTTGTGGTTTTTAAATCTGATCGTTATGATATACAAGAACAAGGAAAAACTTGCTACCTTTTATATTTCTCTTACTGATAAAGAACATGAAATAAAAAAGTAATTCATCTCCATTTTACAGAAGATGGAGCTTTCTTGCTTAATTTTTGATAAATTTTTTTCCTCAAAAGAATAGTTTAGTATTTTTTGTCTCGAAAATGTTTTGTATAGCAAGTAATGTCTACTGTTTTTGTAAAATTTATGTTATACTATTGATATACCACACTTTATTGAAAGGAGCAGGAATTTACATTGCTAAAAAAGTGGTGGAAGGAAGCTGTTGTATATCAAATCTATCCTCGAAGCTTTTATGACTCAAATGGTGATGGAATTGGAGATTTGTCAGGAATAATAGAAAAACTTGATTATCTTCAAGAGCTTGGAGTAGACGTCATTTGGCTAAATCCTATTTACAAATCTCCAAACGCTGACAATGGTTATGACATCAGTGATTACTATGACATCATGGATGAGTTTGGTACAATGGAAGATTTTGATAGGCTCTTGATTCAAGCTCACAAAAGAGGAATTAAAATTTTAATGGACTTAGTTGTAAACCACACATCTGATGAACATAAATGGTTTTTGGAGTCCAGAAAATCAAAAGACAATCCTTACAGAGATTTTTATTTCTGGCGACCTGGCAAAAATGGGGGACCACCTAACAACTGGACATCATTCTTCAGTGGTTCTGCTTGGGAATACGATGAGCTGACAGGAGAATATTATCTTCACCTTTTTGCTGTAAAGCAGCCAGACCTCAATTTGGACAATCCAAAAGTCAGACAAGAAATTTACAAAATGATGAAATGGTGGCTTGATAAAGGCATAGATGGTTTTAGAATGGATGTAATTAATCTTATTTCGAAAGTTGAAGGACTGCCAGATGACCCGGATGAAAATCAAGGAGGTTTGATTGGTTTTAAATACTATGCCAACGGTCCAAGAGTGCATGAATATCTTCAGGAAATGAACAGAGAAGTTCTTAGCAAATATGATATCATGACAGTTGGCGAAACCCCATTTGTCACACCCGAAATTGCAAAGCTATATTTGGAGTATGACAGAAATGAGCTTAATATGCTCTTTCATTTTGAACATATGGATATGGACTGTAGCGGCAGCAAGTGGAATATAAAACCTTGGAAACTCACTGATTTGAAAAAGATAATGTACAAGTGGTACTTAGCTTTAAAAGACAAGGGCTGGAATTCACTTTATCTTAACAACCATGACCAGCCAAGAATGGTCTCACGCTTTGGAAACGACAAAAAGTATAGGGTTGAGTCTGCAAAGCTTTTGGCAACCCTGCTTCACACATGGCAGGGAACTCCTTATATTTACCAAGGCGAAGAGATTGGTATGACAAACTGCAAGTTCGAAAGTATTGATGAGTTCAGAGACATTGAAACACTCAACTGGTACAAAGAGATGAAAAAGCTTGGAAAATCAGACGAAGAGCTTTTAGAAATCTTAAACAAAAGAAGCAGAGACCACGCACGAACACCAATGCAGTGGGATGATTCTGAAAACGCAGGATTTACAAAAGGCACCCCATGGATAAAGGTAAATCCAAATTATAAGGAAATAAATGTTAAAAAAGCTTTAGAAGATAAAAATTCGGTGTTTTATTACTATAAGAAATTGATTGAACTTAGAAAAAAACATCTTGTCATTGTATATGGTGATGTACAGATGCTTTATGAAGACGACGAAAAAATTTTTGCATATACAAGAAATTATGAAGGTGAAAGGCTTCTTGTTGTCATGAACTTTTCTGAAGAAGAAAGTGAGTTTTTAGCACCAAAAGAAATATTCACTCAAAAACCTGAACTTTTAATAAGTAACTATGAAGTAGATGATAACATTCAAGAAAAAATTGTTTTAAAACCATATGAAGCAAGGGTATATAAAATATAAAAGGGCGACTTTAAAAGGAGGGCTGCTTGAAAAGGTAAAAGAAGCTTGAAATCACAGCCCTCTTTACTTTTTGTAAAAAATTTTTCTTGACAAATTTCAATATTGAAAATATAATAAAAATGTAATAAGTACAATCTAAAATTAAATCTACAAGGGGGAAGTAAAAATTTCTGATTTGGCTTTTTTAAAAAGCAAGCTATTACAAAAGGGAATAAAACCATCGCTGATAAGGCTTAAAGTTTACGAATATTTAGTAAACCACAAAACTCATCCAACAGTAGATGAGATTTACAGCAGCTTAGTCCTTGAGATTCCTACACTTTCAAAAACGTCTGTGTACAACACTTTAAGTTTATTTGTAGAAAAAGGACTTGCGCAGGTAATTACAATTGAAGAAAATATTGCACGCTTTGACGCAGATACATCAGTGCATGGTCATTTTCGGTGCAAAAGCTGTGGCAAAATTTATGACTTTTCAGTAAAACCAGATTTTATTCAATCTTCTCTTTCTTCTGAATTTATTGTTGATGAGATTTATGTCTACTATAAGGGCATCTGCCCTTATTGTAAAAATAAAAATAACTAAGTTGTTGGGAGGTTGAGTTTTGAAATGAAAGATTTGAAAGGAACACAGACAGAAAAGAACTTATGGGCAGCATTTGCTGGTGAGTCTCAGGCAAGAAACAAATATACTTACTTTGCATCACAGGCAAGAAAAGAAGGATATGAGCAGATTGCAGCAATCTTTGAAGAGACAGCTGAAAATGAAAAGGAACATGCAAAGCTATTTTTCAAGTTCTTAAACGGAATTGGTAACACGGCAGAAAACCTCAAAGCTGCTGCAGAAGGCGAACATTACGAATGGGCAGAGATGTACAAAGAGTTTGCTAAAGTTGCAAGGGAAGAAGGTTTTGATGAGATTGCAACTGCATTTGAGTTTGTTGCAAAGGTTGAAGAAAAGCATGAGGAAAGATACAGAAAGCTTCTTGAAAATGTTGAAAACGGCAAGGTATTCGTAAAAGATGATGTTGTTGTTTGGAAGTGCAGAAATTGCGGCTATGTACATGTTGGCAAAGAAGCTCCAAAGGTATGCCCAGCTTGCAAACATCCACAGTCTTTCTTTGAGATTAGAGCTGAGAATTATTAATGATAAGTAGTTGACCAAATTAATAAATAGGCTGTCGCAGTAAAAATGTGCGACAGCCTAAAATTTTGTAGATTTTTGTCATTGTTTACTATCTGTTTAAAATTATCTTTTTCTTTCTTTCATACTCTTCCTCGGATATCTCGCCGTTTGCAAATCTGGTATTTAAAATTCGCAATGCTTCATCATCTGCCTCTGATTTTGACAAAGTATCTCTTTTAGTCTGCAAATATATATGGCTTAATTTGTTGACAACATAAATTACCAAAGCAACAAAGACAATTAGAAAAAGTATACCCATTATCCACCCTCCAATCATGTGAAATCCCCAAAGACCGTCAAAATCTCTATAAAAATGCCCCATCATGTGATTTTCATCTCCTTTCATAATTTTAATTTGCCGACTACAATATTTATAATACCCATTTACTATGAACAAACTATGATTAAATCGTAAAGAAAGTGTAAAGAGGCTTCTTGAAATCTAATAAATCAAATAACTTAGAGAAGTATTCCAAGGTTTTATTTGTTATTTCAAAAATTTCTTGACAGTTTAACTTCTATTGTATATACTTGACATATACACAGTTTTTTAATCAAAATCTGCGAGGGGGTAAATGTTTTGAAAAGGAAAACCTTATTAAACGTAAGTATTGTATTTGTCTTGCTTTTGAGTTTACTTCTAAGCTCTGTTGCATATTCTCAAACGATCTCTACTCCTCTTTTAAAAGCGGGCTTAGCTTATGCTCAGGCTCAGGGTAGCAAAACTATTGATGAAGAGTTCAGAATTGATTTGAGGTATTCTGCAGGAAACAATGCAACAGAGAATAGCAAAAAGTTAGAAGAGTTTTTCAAAAAAATGTACATCAAGGGCAGGGTTATTTCAGACGTTTCAAAATACGAAAGCAGTATGCAAATTGCCCTTTATTACAATAATAAAGAACTCTTGAAAGGTTCAATGTATGTTAACAAAGAATATGTTGCATACAACTTCCCACAAATTTATTCAAAGCCACTTTATGTGAAGCTAAGCGACGCATATGCCAATATGCCTGTACAGATTGATGTAAACAAGTATATAAAACTTTTTGATATTCAAAACAATCCTCAGCTTCAAGCTCTTATTGCAAGCTATGCAGACATTGTTTTACCAAAACTTGCATCTTGTGCAAAGCTATCTAGCCAAAAAGTTGAACTTACATTTAGCAATGGTAAAAAGGAAAGCTGTGATGAGATTATTTTCGAATTCAATAAGAACTCTTCCCTTGACCTTTTAAAAGCCATTTTGACAAAAGCTGCGGATGACAAGGCAACAAAAGAGTTTGTTCTCAGCATTACAAAGATGATTCTTGAAGATGCACAATCCATTTTGAATGCTCAGCAGCTTGATAAAAGTACCACTTTAAACATTGACGAAATCATGAAGCAAGCCGAATCAAATTATCCACAAATGGTAAAAGAAGCAGTTTACCAGATAGACAGCGTAGCTCCTCAAATTCCTCCATTTACCTTCCAGTATAGAATGAGAATTGATAGCAAAAATACCCTCAAAGGTGAAAGGCTATATTTTTATTTAAAAGATTCTAATAACCTCAAAATCATGTTCAATTTAGATGGCGTCATTAATTCCTTAAATCAACCGGTTAAGATAACAAAGATTGACATATCAAAGGGGGCAAATATAAGCAAGCTTTCAGACAAAGATATTGAAACAATGATGAAAAACGTTGAAAATATACTCAAAATGGCTGGAATTTCTATTACCAAATAACATCTTTTAAGACTTTAAAACTAAAAGAGGAGTTATTCTAAGATGCAATAACTCCTCTTTATTTTTATTTTTTAATTTTTTATTTCTGATTTTCTCCTGAAAAAATATCTCATTGGCGCGTACATTAAGATAATTCCAATTACTAACATAAATATATAATACATTATTGGTAAGTAACTTTCTGTACTTTCATTTATGTTATAAATCAAACTAATAAGCCCAAAAGAGTTACTAACAGCATGAAATATAATAGAGTTCCATATTGAATTTGTACAGTACAAAACAAACGCTGAAAATATTCCAGCAAAAAAAGCATCCATTCCCTGATATAAATCAAAGTGAAACAATCCAAAAAGTAGTGCTTGAACAGTTACTGCTAAAAATATATTTATCTGATTTCTAAGCATCGTACCAAAAATTAAACCTCTGAACATTAACTCCTCAAAAAATGGTGCTGCTATCACAATTGTAAATATTACCAGCTCTGTTTTAGTGTTGTCAATAAATCTTTGCATCGAATTTTCATATTCTTCTCTGAAAGGAGTTATTATACCTTTTGAGTCTAAAATAGTATAAATAGCACTAATAACAAATGAATAAGCTGTTGCCAACACTATTGTGAAAACAGCATCTTTAAAAGTTATTTTTCGAAAATTACATATCTCTAAAATATTTATTTTTCTTCTCTTCAGGGAAATTGTTGTAAATACTAAAAATAACAGGAAAATCCCAATGTAATATATAATAGGAGAAATTATATTTTCAGATTTATCGTTGTTAAATATAAAAGTTATAACCTCCATTGCAATAGTACTTAGCACAAACAATCCAATGTATTTAACCACTTCCTTTAACGTGCTTGAAATCATTCTTCAGCCCCTTCCTTTCTACAGTATTGATTCAACTACCACATGACAAAAATTAATTTAAATATCTCTACCACCTTTTGTAAGGAATAATGGTTTTTTCATTGTTCTTTGTAGTCTCTTCCCTCTCAGAATCATCTGCTATTTCAAATCTAACAAGCCACAAAATAACATCAACTATTATTAATCCTATTAAAAAATAGAGTTTATATTTTTTGATCCAAAAATAGTGGACAAATCCTAAAGCAGCACCCAAAGCCATATACACCAAATACCAAAGCCCTGTACTTTTTTTGCCCTGTGGCGGCTCTTGCACTGCCCTTGAAAAAGGCATTTGCTGGGTTGCAAGTGGAAATACTAAAAGAGAAAAGAACATCAATATAAAGAACATTGTCAAATAGTCAATTATTGAATTGTGGATTAAAATAAAAAGTATTATTGAAAGTATGAGGAATAGTCTTACACCTATTGTAAAGACAAAAGCTAAATATGCCCCTTTTTTAATATCAAAAGGTCTTTCTATTGGTAAAACCTGATATATCCATGCAGCGTTTTTGTTGCTTGTTATCTGTACCATCTGAAATCTCAAAATCATACCTGTTTTAAAAACATACATTGAATAATAAAAAAAAAATTCTTTTGAAAAAACATCAAGGACCGATTTTTTCTGAAAAGCCTCTCTTATTACCGGTGCTATGGCAATTACCAAAAATGAGGCAAGGCTTGGATATATACTGCTCTTTAATCCCCTGTCTCTTTTTAGCTGAGCTTTTGCAAATATATATGAAGCTCTTTGAACTCCATTTCTCAACAAGACATTGCTTATAAATCCTATTTTGTAAATTTTGGGTTTTACTTCAATTTCACCTGCGTTTAGTTTTACAAGATTTTTTTCTAAAATTTTGCCTGTATAAGAAATATGAAGATATACCAAAAACAGTGTAATTACTATTGCCATAACTCCTAAGAATAGATTCAATAAACTTCTATTGCTTCCATACAAATACTCAAATAAGCTTGCAAACCATGATGTTGGTAAAATATACAGCCACCAAGAACGTACTTTTGAAAAATTGGCTTTCGCAAGTGCTTCAAATATTTGCCCCGATAACTGGTAAAAAATAGTAAAAAACAACCATCAAAGTAATCTGAAAACCCACTATGACATCCCTTAGTTTTTCACCATCAAAATACACTAAAATACCTGCATATAAAAGGTTACATAAGCAGTATGAAAATAAAAGAACAAGTAGGTAGATTAACAGCAATAAAAAAAAAAAAAAATGACAGTTTATACTTTATAGCACCCACTATTAGAGAAATTATAAATACCAAAAATGTACGTGAAAAAAGCATAACAACAATAAAATATGTTTTCGCAAAAGCATATGTCTTATCATCAACCGGTTTTGTCAAAATAATATTCTTCTCTGTAATGTCTAATATAAACCACGAAAAGTCTGATATTATAGTTGAGACAACTAAAAAAAGCAAAATCACAATGTTTAGTGAAATTCTCACAAACATTGTACTGTTGATTAAAAGAAACACCGCAGGAATAAAACCTATGAAAAATTGAAGAATGATATAGAAAATCTTCGACAATTTATCTGCAACAGAAGACTTCTGCAGGGTGGGCACACTTCTTTTTGCCACTAAAAATTTTTATCGCAAAAGAATTTTTAAAGTGGCATAATCAATACCTGCTTTTTTTATCAAAGGAGAAAACAAATCTAATAATCTTACCGCAATACTATCCCTCACCTTTTTCACCCTTTATCACTTTTACAACTTCTTTTGCAATTTCCTGATGATTAGTAAATCCTGTTAGCTCATTGAAAAGCTGCTCTAAATTACTTTGTTTAAGTTTTTGTGCAAGTTCTTCAAAAGAACCGTCTGCAACAATTGTACCTTTGTTTAAGAGAATAATCCGGTCACTCACCTTTTCAACAACTTCCATAATGTGCGAGGAATAAAAGATGGTTTTGCCTTCTTTTTTGAGTTCTCTCAATAATTCTTTAAAGATTGTTGCTGAATTTGCATCAAGACCTGTCAAGGGTTCATCAAAGAACAAAAGGTCAGGATTGTGAATTAAGCTTGAAATAATTGCAAGTTTTTGTTTCATACCTTTTGAATATGTAGAAAGTCTTGAATTTATGGCATCTTTCAAATCAAAAATTTCAATAAGATCTAAAGCTCTTTTTTTAACAGTCCTCTCATCAAGACCATAAAGCTGACCCACAAAATTTAAGTACTCCATTGCAGTAAGGCTTTCATAAAGCTCAATTACCTCTGGAACATATCCTATTCTTTTTTTGTAAAGATACTTCCCTCTGATATCCTCGCCAAAAATCTCAACCTTGCCTTTATAATTTGTAATAATTCCCAAAAAGATTTTAATTGTGGTGCTCTTGCCTGCTCCATTTGGTCCGATGTACCCTATAATCTGCCCAGCCTCAACTTCAAAGCTGATTCCATTGAGAACATTCCCCTGCCCATAGTCCATAAATAAATCACTGACTGAAATGACCCTGGCCATTGTCATTCTCCTCACTAAAATGTTTTGCAGCGTTAACCAATCACATAATCATCAGTCTGGTCAATTTGTTTGTCTTGATGATTCTCACCCTTATTGTAGCTATTTAGAATATTGTACGGAAGATACTGTATAATTACAAAGTAAGGCACTGCTATAAGGTAAAGAACAAATCCTGCCAGGCTTAAAATAATAAAGAGTGCACTTTCTTGGAATGAACCTGTTTTAAACAGTATATCCACTATATAAAGTGGTATTTGGAAAATTATTGATACAATAGTGCTATATACAAAAGCTGCTATCACAAAGCCCATTTTTCCTTTTGTAAGCTTTAAGCTTTCTCTTATACTTTCTAAAATTCCCAAATCCTTATCTACCAATGCTGCATTTGCATACATTAGCCTTAAGAAAAAGTAAACTCCAAATATTACACCTACAATTCCAACTATAATTACCACAAGCCGCGCTAAAATATTAATTATAGTTTCTGCCTCAGCTATACAAACAATGCCTATACCAAATATTGGTCCTATTATAAACATCAATAACAATCCTAAGCCAATTATTTTCAAACCCATTAAGAGATTTTTTTCTTTTATCTTTTCAAAGTAAATACTAAAAGGTCTTTTATATATTTCCTTTTCTCTTGTGATTTCAATAAAGGTTTTTACAAGTGGATATTGGACAAAAGCTACTGCCAAAAATAACCATATCACCAAAAGAAGCACCATTAAAATTAAATAGAAAATAAATCTGCTACTTAAAAAAGGAAAAATATCTTTATCATTCAATAGCAACGCCGTGGAGATATCCACGCCCATCAACATAGCCAACAAAATGCCAAGTATTAGTAAAATGACAACCGACAGAAGAACAAAAATAAATGATATAACCACAAGACCAAATATGTAGCCATAGTATCTTTTAGTGTAGAAAAATGAATCTTGCAAGAAATTTTTAAACACCCTAAAACTCCTCCTTTTTCTTGTGAAATAAATTTATATATTTTAAAATACCACATTTTGAGTATTTTGAAAACAAAAAGGCTAAAGCTTTGCTTTTTTCTGCATCGCCTTAGCCTTTTTACTGCAAAATTTTATATTTCAAATTTGTTGTCTTTTTTCATTTTACAGCTATGATTGTGAGGAATACCATCACTATTTTTTAAGTGTTTGTCTCAAAATTTTGAAAAACTAAAAATTAAGTTGATAAAAATCAAAAGCCAAAAGGCTGCTATAGGCAATAGCAAAGCTGCCTTTAAACCCAAGCCTATAACAGCCTTTATTATTTTAGCTTATTTGCAAATATCCATTTACTTTGTTTTTTTCTATATTAAAATCAGTTTCTATTATCTTCTTTTTAACACTTAAAACCTTTGCAGGATTTACACTAAGTTCATCAACACCAAGGCCAATCAAGATTGGTACAATATTCTCATCAGAAGCTATCTCTCCACAAACTCCAACTTCTTTTCCTTTTTTGTGCGCATTTTCAACTATCATTTTAATTAACCTCAAAACTGCGGTATTCAATGGGTCATACAAGTACGAGACCTTTTCATTTGTCCTGTCAATTGCAAGTGTATATTGGATAAGGTCATTCGTACCTATGCTGAAAAAGTCTACCTCATCGGCAAGAATGTCCGAAACAAGTGCTGCAGCAGGTGTCTCAATCATTATGCCAATTTCTATTTTTTCTGAAAACTCTATTCCCTGTTTTTTCAATTCTTCTTTAGCTTCTTGCAAAATGCTTTTTGCCTCTTTTAGTTCGCCAGCAGTGGTTATCATAGGAAACATTATTTTTAGATTTCCATAAATTGATGCCCTCAAAAGCGCTCTTAGTTGTGTTTTAAACAGTTCTTTGTAACCTAAACAAAGCCTTATTGCCCTGTAACCTAAAAATGGGTTGAGCTCATTTTCTATGTTCAAATACGGAATATTTTTGTCTCCTCCAACATCCAATGTTCTTATAATAACAGGCTTCCCTTCCATCTTCTCAAGCACAGCTTTGTATGCAGCAAACTGCTCATCTTCTGAAGGTGGTGAACTGCGGTTCATAAACAAAAACTCTGTTCTGAAAAGTCCAATTCCCTCTGCGCCATTTTTTATCGCAATCTCAGCCTCGTCAGGAAGAGCGATGTTGGCATACACCTTAATTTTTTTGCCGTCCTTGGTTTTAACTTCTGTTGCAACAAATCTTTTCAGTTCTTCCTTTTTCTGTTTTTCCTCTTTTATTCTCTTTTCATATTCTTCAAGTGTCTGCTTGTCAGGGTTGATTAAAACCATACCTTGATATCCATCTACAATTACAACATCACCATCTTTTATTTTCTCAAGAGCACCTTTTACACCTACTATTGCAGGAATCTCATATGTTCGGGCAATTATAGCTGTGTGAGATGTCTTTCCGCCCTGTTGTGTAACAAAACCAGTTACTTTTGTTTTGTCCATCTGAGCAGTTTCAGAAGGTGTCAAATCCTCAGCCACAATAATACTGCCCTCAGCAAGATTTTTTAAACCTGCCTCTGAATCACTTTCACCACTAAGAATCCTGATAAGTCTTTTAGATACATCCTTAATATCGTTTGCCCTCTCTCTCATATACTCATCATCCAAGCTCAAGAGCAAGCTTTCATAAAACTTTGCTGACTCATCAACTGCCCATTCTGCATTTGTTCCTTGCTGTATCTTTTCTTTCACCATTTTAACAAACTCAGGGTCGTCAAGAATTAAAAGGTGTGCATCAAATATCATGGCTTTATCTGGACCAAGGTTTTGCTCTGCATGTTTTTTAATCTCTAAAATCTCTTTTTTAGCTTTATCAATAGCATCCAAAAATCTTTCTATCTCTTTGTCAATATTATCTACGCTACAGCGCTTTATGCTATATTCTTTTTTGACAATTACAGCTTTCCCAATTCCAATTCCTTCTGATACAGGTATTCCTGTGATCATATACACTTATACCTCCATCTTTTTCTACTTATTCAACCCTTCAAGAAGTTTTACCAAAGTATCTAAAGCCTCTTTTTCATCCTCACCAGTGACTTTTAAAGTAATCTCATCACCTTTTTTAGCCCCTATTGCCAAAATATTCAATATGCTTTTTGCGTTCACTTCCTTGCCGTCTTTGACGATAAATATATCACTCTTAAATTTAGCCGCCTGTGTGACAAATATACTAGCAGGTCTTGCATGAAGGCCTGTTGGATTTTGCAAAATCACTTTTGCTTCAACCATTTTCTTCCCTCCAAGTAAATTATTTTTACAAGAAGAAAAGGCAGGATGCCCTGCCCTACCTTTATACCTTTTTAGGTTTCAAGGCCGAAACCATAAGTGCTGTCACAATGGTACCTATCAAAATTGCAAGTGCATACAATGGCAAATTACCAACTGCATTCGGAATTGGCAAAACAAATATTCCACCATGAGGCACTGCTAATGTGGCTTTAAACAATATGCTCAAGGCAGAAGTCACAGCTGAACCTACCATAATAGATGGAATAACTCTAAGTGGATCAGCTGCAGCAAACGGGATTGCACCTTCGGTTATAAATGAAATTCCAAGGAAGAATGCCGCCTTTCCTGCTTCTCTTTCTTCTGTTGTAAATTTATCCTTTGCTATCAAGGTTGCAAGTGCAAGTCCAAGTGGTGGTGTCATGCCAGCTGCCATGACAGCTGCCATTATCGTTGATGGCTGACCTGCCGCCAAAGTTGATACAGCAAATGTATATGCAGCTTTGTTGACAGGTCCACCCATATCAAACGCCATCATCAAACCCAAAATTATTCCAAGTAACGCAGCACTACCACTGCTCATGCTCTTGAGCCATTCAGTCATTGCCTTATTTAAAGCTGCAACAGGTTCGCCTACAACATATATCATACCCAAACCAATAATCAATGTTGACAAAACAGGAAGTATCAATACTGGCATCAAACCTTCCATTGTCTTTGGCAGCTTTATGATTTTCTTAAGCCATGCAACTAAATACCCAGCTGCAAACCCTGCAACAATGCCGCCCAAAAAACCTGCTCCAAGCTTATTTGCCAAAAGCCCACCTATCATTCCTGGTACAAGCCCAGGCCTGTCTGCAATCGAAAATGCAATAAAGCCAGCCAGAATTGGAACCATGAGATAAAATGCACTGCCACCGCCTATGTCCATGAGCGCTGCTGCAAGTGTTCCTTTTTTCTCAAAAGCTTTAATTCCAAATGCAAAAGATATTGCAATTAAAATACCACCTGCAACAACAAATGGAATCATATAAGAAACACCTGTCATTAGGTGCTTGTACACACCTGTTGCCTTTTCTTTTGCTTCTTTTTTTGCCTCAAAGACCTTGTCAACATAATCTTTCTTTTCCATGTTCATTGCTTTTGTGATAAGTCCTTTGGGGTCTTTGATAGCATCCTTCACACTTGCTCGAACAATTGGAAGCCCTTGGAACCTGTCTTCATCAATCTTTGTGTCGCATGCAAGTATAACTGCATGTGCCTCTTTTAAATCTTCGGGTGTTATCTCGTTTTCTGCACCGACAGAACCTCTTGTCTCAACCTTAATTTCAACCCCAAGTTCTTTTGCCGCCATCTGAAGTGCCTCTGCCGCCATGTACGTGTGGGCAATTCCAGTGGGGCAAGATGTGACAGCCACTATTTTTTTCATCTTCCTATTCCTCCTCATTTTTTATTTTTCTTCAAAAGCAGTTATGACATCTTCAAAAGACTTAGCATTATATAATTTTTTTCTCACATCTTCATGCATAAGTTTTCGTGATATAAAACTCAATACATGAAGATGTGTATCATCCGCATTTTCGGGAACTGCAATTAGAAAGAATATATATGCAGGCTCTCCATCCATAGAATCAAAATCTACCCCTTTTTTAGAAACACCAAAGGTAATACAAGGCTCTAAAACTGAACTATCTTTCCCATGAGGAATTGCAATGCCCATACCTATACCTGTTGAAAATTCTTCTTCACGTTTTATAACTGCTTTTTTAAACTTTTCTTTGTCAGATAGTTTTCCATCTTTATAGAGAAGATCTATAAGCTCGTCAATAACCTCTTCCTTTGTTTCTGCCTGCAAGTCAAAACTCATTCTTGATGGTGAAAACAAAGCTTTTATATCCATCTTACTTCCCCCAGCCTTTCTAATTTTATTTTTTTCAAAAACTCCTCAATCTCATCTCTCTCAGGCGCCTTTACACCTTCCTTTGAAACCTTTGCCGCTGCACAGGCTAAAGCAAGCTTGAAAATAGATACATCATCCATATTTTGTGAAAGCCCATAAGAAATAGCTGCAACCATTGAGTCGCCAGCGCCTGTTGTGCTTTTTACTTTAGCCTCAGCTGCATTTGCAAACAACTCCATGTTTTCTGTCACAAAAACTGCACCCTTTGGTCCCATCGAAATCAAAATCTTTTTTATCCCATTTTCTATAAGTTTTCTTGCTGAACTTACAATAGAATTTAAATCATTTTCATCGACATCAAAAAGACACTTAAATTCATGGATATTAGGTTTTATAACATCTGGTTTTTCTAAAACACCGCTCTCAAGCGCTTTTCCGTCGGCATCATATATAATTTTTGCGCCTTTTCGTTTTAGCATTCTTATAAGCTCTACATACACATCTTCATCTGCACCAGGTGGAAGGCTTCCTGAGAGCACAAAGATGTCATCACTTTTTGCAATTCTATCTATCTTATCAAACAAAAGGTTTATGTCTTTCTTCCTCACTTCAAAACCGTTTTGATTGAGGTCAGTATAAACTTTTTGTGCTGTCTCAACAATTTTGATATTTGTTCGTGTAAGACCATCTACAAAAATAAAGTCATAATCAATCTGCATGTTTTTTAAGTATTTCAAAAACCAGTCTTTATTGTCATTTCCTAAAAAACCAAGTGCAATTGATTCTCCGCCCAAGGATTTTATAACCTTTGAAACATTTATGCCTTTTCCACCTGCATCTACTATACAAAGGCTACTTCTGTTTACTTGTCCTTTTTTAAGCTCATCGATATACACTGTCATATCTATTGCTGGATTTAGTGTGACTGTATAGATCAATTCAATCCCACCTTGAAACTTAAAATTTTATGTTATCACCTTCACACCAAGTTTTTCATACTCAGCTTTCTGTCTGTCATCCATCTTATCAGTTATAATATAATCAAGCCTTTCCACAGGACATATGAGTGAAAAAGTAACCTGGCCAAATTTTGAACTGTCTGCAACCAAAAAAACCTCTTTTGCATTTTCTATCATTGCTCTTTTTATAGCAGCCTCAACATGGCTTGGCGTTGTCACTCCAAACTCTATCGACACTCCGTTTGCTGCCACAAAAGCTTTGTCAACCCTAAACTGTCTGAGTATGCTTTGCGTTATATCTCCAACAAGAGCTTTTGTCTTTGTTCTTATAACCCCACCCGTAACAATAACTTCAATATTGTCATTGTTTGATAGTTCATAAGCTATATTTACTGAATTAGTTATAACAGTAACATTTCTTGCTGTTAAATTTCTTGCAATATACTGGGTTGTTGTACCTGAATCTAAAATAACTGTGTCTCCTTCACAAATCATGTTTGCTGCAAGCTTTCCTATATATTCTTTTTCTTTTGCAAATTTATCTTCTTTTTCTGCAAAAGAAGGCTCGAAAGAGGCAATGAAATTGTTGACCGCCCCACCATGGGTTCTTTTTATTATCCCCAGAGCTTCAAGCTCTGCCAAATCTCTTCTGATGGTTGACTCTGACACTCCAAACAGCTTTGCAAGCTCTGAAACCTTAACACTTTGCCCACTTTTTATTATCTGCGCAATTTTACTTTTTCTTTCCTCAGCAAACATTTTATTTACCTTTCGTTTATGCTCATTTTGATGAATGAATTTAATCATTTATGCTCATTTGTGATTAATTTCATTATAGAACATGAAAGCTACCCTGTCAAGCACCTTTTACAAAAAATATATGCCTTCTTGTCTAAATTTGTTTAATTTGCACATGTATAATAAGACGATATTGTGAAAAGTGAAAAAATAAAGTTTTGCAGGATGAAGAAGGCGTCCTGATTATGAAAGTGCTTGGCAAAAACATGGCTTGGCTTTTGAAGCTTGTTGAAAATGGAAAAGGCAGCATTTTGGAGCCTCCTAAAGAGGCAAAGGTATTTACTAACTTTATAAGGTAATAAAAAAAGAGGGGTTTTGGAAAAATTACTTTCTACCAAGCCCCTCTAATGTTCTTTTTATCTATTATAAAAGCTTTGTTATCTTCCCACCTTCAACCTTAACAATCTTATCATCTACAGAAATCCAGACGTCAATTGAAGATGGGTTGTATACAAAGTCGCCGTTTGCTGAAAACTTGAGATTTTGCAAGGCTTTTATGTAGTCAACAATCTCGATGTTTGTTGCATACCAGATATCCGGTTGGTCACCTACCATTTTGCAAAACTCTTCAATTAAATCCCAGTTGTTGTCATTGTCAAACTCATAGCTGTGTCCCCAGACATAAAAAAGATACAGATATTGCTTTTTATAAAAGCTTAAAAACTGCTCTGCAAGTTTTAAAAGATTATGGTTATGGTGGCAGGTTGCCTTCCATTCATAAAAATCAAACGGAAGAGAAAAATCAAAACTATCCCCAACTATTCTTGCATAATCAATTCCACAGTATGGCAAAAGCTTTTTTATCTCAGGTGTATAAGATCCATTTGGATAGGCAAGCCCTCTTACTGGATATCCAACGATGTCTTCTAAAATCTTTCTGTCCTCAATTATCTGCTGAACTACTTGGTCATGAGGACACCTTGCAATTGTTGGATGATTGTAAGTATGCGATGCAACCTCATGACCTTCATAAAGCTTTTTTACATCTTCTTTTGAAATTCTATCACTTTGGCCCAAAAGTCCAGCGTTTAAATTAAATGTCCCTTTAATTCTATACTTGTTTAAAATTTCAACAAGTTTTATATCCTGCTTTTTGCCATCGTCATAGCTCATTGTCAGTGCTTTGAACCTGCCACCAGGAAAACAATAATAAATCTTTTTCATCTTTTGAAAATTCATCTCCTTGCACATCAAATTTATATTTTTTATTTTACCTCTTTGCCTGTGTAAGGAAAGTGTCAACTTTTTATTTTACCTTCAAAATTTTTATATCAAGAGTTTCCATATCAACTGTAACATGTGGAAAATCGTAAGCATTATTTTTATCTCCTTTTAGAGAGTAGATACACTCAATTTGTCTTCCTTTCCCCACATCAAATAAACCTGCTTTCATCAAATCCAACCTTATTTTTCTTTTTCGTAAAATATCAGCATTTGCAACCACAATCAGGTACTGCTTCTCATGTTCAGTAAAAAGTTTGTATCCAAATGCCAAGACAAATTTGCTGTTGTGAGGAATCTTGAAAAAGTTTTCTTCACTCATAAAGTCCAAATATTCTTTTCTTATCTTAGCTACTTCTTCAATTAAAGCTATCATTTCATCTGCACCTTCGTTTGTCCAGTGAAGGGCGTATTTATCAAAAAACGCAAGCTTACCATAAAGAGGGTCTGATTTAGAAAGCATAAACTTGCCTTCTGGTTGCGGGTCAAGACCTAAATTCATTGGCTGAACTTCATAAACTTCCTGCCCGCACGTGACAAAAAGCACACTGTTTGGTAAAAAGAAATTTAAAACTGTCGCAAACCGTGAAAATTCTCTTTTTCCAAGCCTTGAAGCTGCGCGCGGACTGTCTGGAATCTCACATGCCGCAAAAACAGGAACTTCAAGCTGCAAAAGTATATCCAAAACCTTTTTCAGCGTTCCTTGATAGTATCGTGGTTCTCTTGCCCAAAGATCACCTATTATCATGTCATACCCTGACTCTTTTGCTTTTCTGTGTGCATTCATCGAAAGTTCTTCTGCAATAAAGCAAAATTCGGGGTCTACTTTTCTGGCATTTGAAATTATCATGTCTTCCAGTTCTTTTGGAAGAGCATGACCCATGTCAATCCTTGCACCATCTATACCAAAGTTCTTCTGGTAATGTACAATGATGCTTGCAATTTTTTCCCAAAGCTCTTTGTTTGGCTTTTTGCCTTTGAAGATATTTCCTCTTATAATATCAAAAAGAATATACGGCGGCTGGCTTTCATCTACATACTTTGCAGACTGCACAGGATTGTCAAGATACAGCCTCAAATACGTCACATCTGACCATGGCGGCTGCGGGTCATTAAGACAGTCTGAAAAAGCTGGTGCAGTAGTTATCCCAATCTCTTTTTCAATTAGCTCGAAAAAGTCAAGGTTTTTGTCTTTTTCGCACCTTTCTTTTATACTTTGCCACTTTTGAGGGTCAAACCTGTCAGGTGATGGTACAAACTTTTTAATATGCTTTTGCACAGCCGGATCCTTGTATATAAGCTCAATATTTTCTTCATTTGCCTTTGTAAACTCTTTTATCAAAGTCAGCTTTGGTGGACCGTAGTCTTCTAAATCCTCTATTTTAATCCAGTAAAACCAGTCAGGATGTTCCAGTATAAAATCAGAGTCCCTTGCAGATGTGCGTGGAATAATATCAATTATAAATCTTATGTCAAGAATATGGCACGCTTCAATCAAAGCTTTAAATTGTTCATCTATTGAAAGCTTATCTGCCATAGGGTCAAAAAGCACTGGGTCAAGTTCAAAAAAGTTCTTGACTGCATAAGGCGAGCCCATCTCACCTTTTTTATACCTTGTGCTGTTTTTGGTAATTGGAAGAGCGTAAATGGCATCAAAACCCATTCTTTTTATATGAGGCAGCAGTGCAATTGTTTTAACAAATGTACCTGTATCTTTTAGACCGAAGCTATTTTCAAGTTCAAGTTCTTTTGATAAGTCATGATCCCAGGCTGAAAATGTACGAATTTGCATACCATATACACTGCTCTTTTCGATCCAGCTGCTATAAGTTTTTTCTGAAGGTCTATTGTGTTTAGAAAGTATTTTAGAAAGTGGCTGAAGATAATCAGTGTTATCTTTCATATAAGGCAAAATTGCTTTTTCTATCGCCTGTGCAACAAACTTATAAGGGTTTACTGAGATTGTACCATCATTGTTTTCTTTTTTCTCAAACCCATCATAGCCGAAACTATCCCAAAGTTTTGGTACTCTGAAATCGTTTTTTGCATCCCACTCTTTTGCTTTATTATTCAGAATCTCAACAAGTTTTTCTAAAACTGACATCTTTCTTGTTTCTCCCCTTTTTCAATTTGTTCTAATTAATTTATACCCATAGCTTATTTTGGGCAAACGTTTGCAATCTATATGAAATTATTTTAGCATACAAAACTCAAATTTTGTAGTGTCTTTTTCTGAAAAGCAAAGCGGCTCTGGCATATTTTGAAACATTCCTTCCCCAGAGCCGCACTTTTTAGGAATAGAATATTTAAAATCTTACACCTTAAGATACATTATTTTCCTGTTGTAGATTCTGTGAATTCTCTTTGATTTCTTCCTTCTTATCACTTTCCTTTGCAAGAAGTATTGAATTTAGTATCTCCTGCTTTATCTTTTTGACATTCTCATCCTCTGTCTCTTTTACCTTGAATTCAATACCAAGTTCTTTTGTCAAAAGCAAAGTCAGTAGCATTTCAAACGCATTGAAAGATGCAGAAGAAGCCTTCTCACCCATTGCAACAACTGTTTCAGGAACAATATCGATGCCAGTTTTCTCCAAAGCCTGAGTAAACTTGCCCATGACATCCTGCAGAACTTGATATTGCGGTCCGCCGTATGCCTTTACCTGCTCCTCGATTGCAATTGCCCGGCCAATACCAATTCGCGCTTCTTTCTCTGCTTCTGCCTCAGCCAATGCTTTTATCTTCTGAGCTTCTTGAAGTGACCTCTGATATTCTGCCTTTCCTTGGTTTGTCTGAATCTGAATGTTTATCTCAGACTCTGTCAAAAGTTTTTGCTGGGCAGCCCGAGCTTCTGCCTCTCTGAGCTCTCTTTCTTTTTCTGCTGCTTTTTGCTGGCGCGAATATGTTTCTATCTGCTCAAGGGCAATTTGCCTGTCGCGAAGCTGCTCTAAAATTGCGTCTATCTTGTTATCGTTTGGAGATGACATTGGCGTTCCAATTAAAACCTCTTCAAGTTCCAAGTTGTAATGAGCAAATCTCTCTTTCATCTCTTCAGATGCCATTTTCTGAATCTCATCTCTTTGCTGAATAAGCTCAATGAGAGTCTTTTTCTGCCCTATATTTTTAAAGTATGCAGATACCATCGGGTCAAGAGTCTGCTCAACAAGCATCTTCAAATCTCCAAATCTTTGGACAACCAAAGGAGCTTTCCTGTAGTCTATGTGAAGAACAACTGCCAATGGTAGCGACGGTTCAAACGCATCTTTTGTGATTAAACTTACTTCTTTGAGGTTTTCGTCATAGCGGTGCGTGCCTGTCTGGTTGCTTATCCATTTTAATATTATATTTGTCGTTGGTACTTTGACAATTTTTCCAGCATATGTGTTAAAAGCGTATTTGCCCGGCATTAGAGGATCTTTCCAAACGCCTCTGAAGCCTTTCTCAACAAGCTCACCATGTTTGTAATCTTCACCTGATGTGTTCTGCTCTTTTGGTCCAACATATGATACAACAACTCCAACATAACCAACCTCGACGACTGTCTTGTCAATAAGCTCAACTGTTGCAAAAAGGCGGTTTATAAAATAGGTGCCCTCAACAAGAACCTGAAGCTGCCTTCCTCTAAAACCACCTGCTTTTAAGAATTTTTCGGGGTCCTGGAAGTTGTTGTGATAAGTCTCAGGGTCAGATGGGTCATCGCCAACAGTTGGTGCAACAATATCACCACTTGGCAAAGACGGTCCATCATGTACTGTAACAATTCCCTCTTTGTCCTCTGTGATTATAATCGGTCGGAAGGCATTTCGCTGTCTTAAAATCTGTGCCATGTTATCTATCATTTCTTTTTCTTCTTTGTTGCCCATTGGAAGATAATAAATCTTGTCTTCTGTGAAGACAATGAACTGCGCAAGGTTAAAAGCATAAGTACCTTCACGCAAAATACCTCTTTGCGGACCTTTTGGACCACCGTTTTCCAAAAAAGCTCTCACATCCTGAAAGTTGTTGCACTCAGGGACGGCTTTACCCAGAGTTTGTGTCGGCTCAAGAGGCTTCCCATCACGTGCAAAGACGTAGCCTATCTGCCCTTGGGGAATTGTCACAAGCGGGACTACGTGGACCTTGTACATAAGAGGAGTTCTGAAGTGAATACCACCTCTTAACACCTCTGGCTGAAAACCTGCCTCACCTTTTAAGGCTATAATCTGTTCATTCAAAGAACCTCGGAATGACCACCACTTTTCAACAATTCCCACTTTGTCGTTTGGTATTATCCTAAGTCCTACGAGTTTTTAAGAAAAAATAAAGAATTGCTATACCAACAGCAAGCTCAATCAAAAAAGCCAACTTAAAACCCATCTCATTTCTTTAATTTTTTACCTTTTTTTCAAAGTCAGAATAAGCTAAAAAATTCTACAGCTTAGCCTTGCTAAAGCCTCAAAAATGCAAATCACATGCAGTTTAAAAACAACTTTTTTCCAACAGCTTTCGACAAAATTCGACCTAAAATTGAGATTCTGAGAATTGATTTTCATTGTTGTATAACATATTATCACAATGAGAAAATTTACACAACGGCTTTATGCTGGATGGAAAGATTTTTATAATTATAAACGGGGATAGGAGAATTGTGTTACGAAAAAAAAGCATGGAACCTTGCACCCTGCTTTTTCTCATTTATCTGATTTTCCCTTTATATAGAACATCAAGATCAATAGCCATTCCATGTGATTTATTGTCACTAAATCCTAAAGCATTTGAAACTATATGTTGAATAAAAGAATTTAAGCTAACTCCTTCATTTTTGGCTTCCTCTGACAGGCGCTTATTGAGCAACTTTGGAGTGCGCAAAACAAGTTTTCACTCTACTTTTCTTCTTTATATTCATCTGGCGGTGGAATTTGCATTCCTTTTTCTCCTGCTGTTTCAATCCAGCATTTGATTACATTTTAAGTTTCCCCAATGCTTTAATAGGTACCACAAAAGCATATTTTTTTAAAGTCTGCAGGATGTAAATAGTAGCAAAAATAAATTGAGGGGATTTTAGCATAATTTGCTAAAACCCCCTTTTGTTGTTCTGATACGAATTATTTGCTTTTTACCGGCAGGTTTTTGGTCTTAAGAGGATTTGCAATAATCCCCCACTTGCCGTTCTTTTTAACCCACGCAAGACCTTCTGAAAATTCTCTTACGCTTTCATATATTAAAGGCACAACTTCTTTACCAGTTTTGTCTACAAAACCCCACTTGCCTCCTCTATTTGCTATTGCCAACCCATCCTTAAAGCAACTTGCTAACCAATCATATATGAGAGGTACAACTACTTTTCCCTCTTTATTTATATAGCCTTTCTTTCCATCTTTATTTGCCAGTGCAAGTCCTTCATAAAAATCCCCTATCCAATCATATAAAAAAGGTACAACAACCTTACCTGTCTTGTCTACAACACCATATCTGCCATCTTTTTTTACTACTGCCAATTTATTGGAAAATCCTGCTACAGCCTCATATATTATGGGCACAACTATTTTGCCGGTCTTGTCTACAAACCCCCATTTTCTTCCCTTCTTCACATCTGCAAGCCCTTCGCAAAAAGACCCTACCAAATCATATGTTAAAGGTACAACTACTTTGCCCGTCTTGTCAACAAACCCCCACTTTCCTTCTTTAGCTACTGCCGCAAGCCCTTCGGAAATAAAACCAATCTCATCGTATATTAAAGGCACAACTTCTTTACCAGTTTTGTCTACTAAACCCCACTTGCCTCCTTTCTTAACCTTTGCAATCCCCTCAAGAAAATTATATTCTATCTCGTCATATATTATAGGCACCACAACTTTGCCTGTTTTGTCTATAAATCCCCACTTACCTTTTTTCTTTACCTTTGCAATCCCTTCAAGAAAATAGTCTATCTCATCATATACTATAGGTACAATCACTTTGCCTGTTTTGTCTACAAATCCCCACTTGCCTCCTTTATTTACTGCTAAAAGATCTTCTGAAAAAAATCTAATCTCATCATATACTATAGGTACAACCTCTTTACCTGCCTTGTCTATAACTCCACACTTACCACTTTTTTTTACTGCTACAAGTCCTTCATAAAAATCCGATACATCGTCATATATCAAAGGAACAATTTCGTTGCCTGTCTTGTCTATAATCCCCCACTTGTTTCCTTTTTTCACTCTCGCAAGTCCTTCAAAAAAACTAAATACATCATCAAATGTCAAAGGCACAACTACTTTTCCTGTCTTGTCTATAAAACCCCACTTGTTTTCTTTCTTTACCTTTGCAAGCCCTTCATGAAAATCCCATACTTCATCATATATAAAAGGCACAATAACTTTACCTCTCTTATCTACAAAACCCCACTTACCTCCTTTTTCCACTGCAGCAAACCCTTCGTGAAAATCTCTTACATCACCAAAATCAAACGACGGTTTTATCACATAAGTAACACTAACTTCATTCTTTGCACCAGCTGTAGGCAAAACACTCAAGCTTAAAAGTATAATAAGTATAACTGACAAAAGTCTTTTCATAATTTATTTCCCTCCAAATTTTTACTAAACTTTTTATGTTTCTTTAAAACCAGAGTTTGGAACCAAAGAAAATTAAAAATGTGCCTTTTTATATCTATAATAATACAACCATACAAAGTTGTCAATACCTACATTAATTTAAAAAAGCAGTACCGAAATCTTTTTCTTTTCATCTCATTTATTTAAATTCTTTTGATTTTTCAAAACCACCCATCATCCTTCTTGACAATTGTCTACTTCCTTGCTATATTTTTAGTAAACCATTTTTAAATAGAAAGTTTACTTTAAGGGGGCAAAAAATATGAAATATACAAAGAGCACATATACAACAAAAATGCTCGTTCTCTCTGCCCTTTTTGCAGCAGTAGTTGCTGCATGTAGCCAAATCTCTATTCCAAATCGGTCCTGTGCCGTTTACTATGCAAGTTTTTGCAATTTTCTTGGCAAGCTTAATTTTGCCACCAAAGTATGCTTTTTTAAGCCTTCTTGTCTATGACCTTTTAGGTGCTGTTGGGGTCCCTGTTTTTGCAGGATTTTCTGGTGGGCTCTCTAAGTTTGTTGGACCAACAGGTGGGTATTTAATAGCTTTTCCAATTGCTGCATTTGTAACAAGCTATATAAATACAAAAAAGCCAATAAAAAATGATATTATAAACGCAGCTTTTGCTCTCATTGTCGGTCTGTGCTTAATTTATACATTGGGATTTTTGTTTTTAGCAGCTGCTGCTCATCTTACTTTAAAAAAGGCTTTTTTGGTAGGTGTTGCACCATTTGTAATACCTGATATCATAAAGCTTGCAATTGCGTATCTTTTAGCTTCCTTTTTAAAAAGTCGTAAAGTGCTGAATATCGCATAGCCTCTTTTTGGTTTGCTATCATGTACTCCAAGGCACTTTTTTTACCCACCAGCACAACAAGCTCTTTTGCGCGCGTAACTGCTGTGTACAGAAGGTTTCTTGTCATTAAAATCGGGTAGGTCTCAACAACTGGCATTACAATGCACCTAAACTCAGACCCTTGGGATTTGTGAACTGTCATTGCATAAGAAAGTTCCAAGTCATCCAAGAGCGAAAAGTCGTAAAATACAAGCTTGTCATCGTCAAATACAATCTCCATTGCACCGCCTGCCCTGTCAATGTCCTTAATAACCCCAATATCGCCGTTGAATATCCCTGTTGAGACCTTACCTTTCTCCTCACCTTCAATAATTGTAAACTCAAGCGAGTAGTTGTTTTTAATCTGCATAACCTTGTCGCCAACTCTGAAGGTGTTCTCTTTGTACACAACCTCTTTTTTGGACCCATCTTTGGGATTTAAATATTGCTGAAGCACTTTGTTTATATTGTACATTCCAACAATTCCCTTTTTAGACGGGCATAAAACTTGAATATCTGTCAGTGGGTCGGCTGATAAGTAGTTTGGTAGCTTTTTTGTTACAAGTTCAACAATTGTTTTTAGTATTTCCTCCTGAGAATTTTTCTGAATAAAATAAAAATCGCTGTTTTTCTGAAGGTGCGGAAACTCTCCATTGTTTATCCTGTGTGCATTTAGAACTATAAAGCTATCTTCACTTTGCCTGTATACTTCAGTAAGCTTTACATATGGAACAACATCGCTTCTTATCAGGTCTTTTAAGATATTTCCTGCACCAACAGAAGGAAGCTGGTCTTTATCGCCAACTAAAACAAGTCCTGTTGTATCTTTTGTTGCAGAAAGAAGATAGTACATGATGTAGCTGTCTACCATGCTCATCTCATCAACTATAATGACATCACATCTCAAAGGATTATTGGGCCCTTTTTGAAAAAATACTTGAGAGTCTGTTACAGTCATTTCCAAAAGTCTGTGAATAGTCTTTGCCTCTTTCTGGCAGGCTGCTTGCATCCTCTTTGCTGCCCTTCCAGTTGGTGCGCAAAGAAAAACCTTCTTGCCTTCCTGTTCAAATATCTCTATTATACATTTTATAATCGTAGTCTTGCCTGTACCGGGCCCTCCTGTAATCAGACTTACACCTTGAGTTAGGGCCATCTTGATAGCTTTTTTTTGATTCTGAGAAAAAACTATATTGTTTTTCTTTTCAAACTCAAAAATCCTTTCATCTATGTCTAAAATGTCATCGTATTCTTTCACCATTGAGACAATTTTTTCTGCGATATACCTTTCGCACTCAAAAAATCCATATAAAAAACCATCTCAAGGCCGTCAATAGTATCAATAACAACTCTCTTTGCTTTTACAAGACTGTCAAGTGCTTCTTCTACCTTTTCTGTATCTTGTTCAAGCGCCTTTGAAACATGCAAAATAAGTTTTTCTTTTGGCAGGCATGTATGTCCTTCATTGTTGCTACCTATGTTTAAAAGATTTACAATCTTTGCTGAAATCCTTCTCATATCGTCAGGTGAAACTCCCAAGTCAAATGCAAGCCTGTCAACCTTTTTAAAGTCAAGCTCTGGAAATACATCAAGCAAAAATAGGGGTTGTCATAAAGTAGCCCCAAAGCTGAAAAACCATACAATTTAAAAAGTTTCATTGCATGGTTTTGTGAAAGTCCATACTGGGAAAATATTGTCATGATGTCTTTCAAAAACTTCTGGAATGAAAACATATTCTTTATCCTCTCAACTTTTTCAGGGATCATGCCCCGGATTGATAAAAGTTTTTCCGGCTCTTCCTGCAAAATTCTCATTGTATCATCGCCAAATGTATCAACAATCCTCTTTGCAGTCTTCTGCCCAATGCCTTTGATGACACCTGAAGAAAGGTAGAGGTAAATTTCATCCTTCGTCTCTGGCAAAAGCTTTTCAAGGTACGACACTTTAAGCTGCTGACCATAGATCGGGTGGACATAAAACTCTCCGTACACCTTTACCTTTTCACCAATTACAATGTCTGGTACAACTCCAACTGCTGTGAAAACCTCATCATCGCAGAGTATCTCAAACACTGTGTAGTTGCTTTCTAAGTTTCTATATATAATATCGCTTACCATACCTTTTATGTGTTGAAGCATCTTATATAAATCCTCTCTTACTGCAAGAATTTTTCTTTATTTTGCTACATTATATCTTACTCCAAACCAAAAACATTCTCAAGTTCACACTCTTCTTTGATAGTGTCAAGAGTTTGTAGGGAAATTTTTTATTAAAACACGACTGCATTTAAGAAATCTCCAGTACTTAGCCCTTTCAGTACTCTAAACGTCAAATCAACTTTTCCTCTTGCTAAAATTGGTACATTATTCCTCGTCTCCTCAATCTGTTTCTTTATCTTCTTAACATTTTTTCTTACAATTTCTTTTAATATTTTTTCTTCATTCTCTTCATTGCTACAAATTTCTTTTAAATATGCTTCTTTCAAGTTTACACCATTATACTTAAAACTCAATATCTTTACCATCACTTCTGCTCCTTGTTTGCTCCATCCTCTTGGGTTTGAACTCATCCTATCTGATAATAGATGGCTCACATGTTCTTTTGCACTGTATTCCTTTGTATTAACATTTGCTGCTTTTAATACTATATTATCCCAAAAACGCAAGGGGTTAAAATAAAATTGTGCATGACATATACCTGATATATTATAGTGTTATAAGGGAGGTTGGCTCAAAGGATAAAAATACCTGTGAAACTGTTAAAAATATAGCCATAGAAAAAGTATTAGACCAACATTGTCATTAGCAAGATTTTTCTTGTTCAGCTTTAAAAAAATTGTTGGAAGAACTACTTGAGAGGTAATCAGAAGTAAAATACTCAAAATCAATAAAAAATTTACTGCCGTTTTTCTTATCAAGTTAAAAGATTCACTTTCATCAATTTAAAGATTTTTCTTTTTCAAGACAATCGCAAAAATTTCACCATTATCAATAGTCTTTATATTAAAAAAATACTTCTTAGCAATCATTTTGATGAAATAAGTATTAGGAAGAAAATGATTATTCACGGGAGCAGGCAAACTTTTGTGAAGTTGATTAATAGCCTTTCTTGACTGTGAATGAGCAATTAAAAGAATTCCACCATTTTTGAGCATTTTATGTAGCTGTTTTAAAACCTTTTTCTTATCTTCAAAATGTGGAAATACCGAATAACAGATTATGTAATCAAAATAGTTTTTGAAAGTCAATAAATTGACATCTTCAACTATAAACTCAACATTTGGAAAATCCTTAAATTTACTCTTAGCTATGTCTATCATCTTTTCTGAAAAATCCACACCAAAAACTTTACCTTCACTTCCAACCCTTTTTAACAAATGCTCTGTCAAAACACCTGTACCACAACCCACATCTAAAATATATGAACCTTTTTTAATTTTTAGAAGACCTAATAAAAACTCTATCTTGTCAATATCATGCTTTATAAGTACATCCCATTTATCTGCTAAACTGTTAAAATATTCTTTTGTATTCAAAATAGAAGGCCTCCCCCTGTAGACTTTTAATCTTATTTAAATTTCTGTCTATTATTTTCGCACATTTTTTAGCTGTAGTAAATATCTTTGCACTATGGGAAAAATTAGATTTATTTTTAATCTGACTTTTGCAGAAAGTTGAAATAAAATTAGTTTACAATCTCATGATAAATATTGTAGACAGTTTGAGTTTTGGTTAAAAAGCTATACTAAAGTTATTCTTAGTTTTTTCAACAATTCCATTTATTTAAACTCTCTACATGAAGAAAATAAAATTTATGCAATTTACCTATTACGTTTTTTTTGATATAAGTATTTATAGCTATTTTATCCATTGAAAGGAGTTGATAACTATCATTATGCTTAACACCTCTTAAATACTTTAATCCTATTTATTTTGTTAGGAGGTTTTAACTTGTTGCACAAACACAAGAAGCTTTTTTTACTGTCAGGTGCTATCTTTGCAATATTATCATCAATACTTGCTGCTAATCTCTACATGAGTAATAATCCTTCTACCCAAAACCCTCAACAAGCCCTTAAAAAGCAAATTATTCCATGGAGCTACAAAAAACTTGGTATCACAAAAATATGGAAACTTACAAGAGGCAAAAATGTAAAAATTGCTATTCTGGATTCTGGTATTGACCTGAATCATCCTGATTTAAAAGGTGCAAATATCATCAAAACTATTAACTTTATAGAACCAAACAAACCTGCCGTGGATGAAACAGGACACGGAACTTTTATCGCTGGTATAATCGCAGCTCAAAATAATAACTTTGGTATTGTTGGCATTGCACCTGAAGCTGAAATCTACATCTTAAAAATCTTAAATAAAAAACTTGAAGGAAAAGTTGACCTCGTTGTACGTGCTCTTGATTTTTGTATAAAAAACAAGATTAACATTGTAAACATGAGTTTTTCCACCTCATCTGATAATCCAAAACTCTGAAAAGCTGTTTTAAAAGCAACAAAACATGGAATAATCATTGTTGCCTCGGCAAGAAATTCATTTGGTTCAAAAGCAGGCTTTCCTGCATCATACAATGAGGTTATTTCTGTTGCTTCTGTCAACTACAAAAACCAAATATCGCAGTTTTCTTCTCAAGGCAAAATTGATTTTTGCTCTTATGGTGAAAATATTTTGTCCACAGCTCCAAACAATAGCTACAAACTCTCAAGCGGAAACTCTGTTGCTGCTGCACACCTGACAGCAATTATCGCTCTTATCTTAAGCAAACCAGAAAAGTGGGGCTTGCCACCTAAACACAGCATAAACAAAGATAAAATCTATAATCTACTCCTAAAACTTTCTGAAGACCTCGGTGAAAAAGGTAAAGATAATATATTTGGCTTTGGTCTTGTGAGATTCAAATTTTCTTATCAATTCTGTCAGCTTTGCAAAGCCAAGATATGATGTTTGGAAAGACAAAATAAAGGTCTATGATGTTGACAAAAAAATTAAAGCAGCAGAAGCTGAGTATGAAGGATACAAGTATATTGCTACGCTTGACAAAGATACAAATGAGATAAAATTAAAAGTTAAGCCAATCAAAAATAAAAAGTTTGATAAAAGTTTAGACACATCAATCCCAGAAGAAAAAACTTTTCTGTAAAAGTAGAATACTTTGATGGTGAGAATTTAAAAGCAAAATTGATTGATAAAAAAATAAAGGAAGAGTATAATATTGGTGATTCTGATACTGTCTCGGCACAGTTTGCTATAGCTTTGCCTATTGCATTGGGATTAAGTGAGGCATTAATTTCTGCTCTTTTAGCAATCTTACATGCAATAGTAATTGGTGGAGTAACATGTGTAATTGTTACAGATATAATCGAAAAGATTAAAAACAGCAGTTATGACTATTATGAAGCATATATATACAATGGAAACGTGTATATTGGTAGAGCTATAGATTTTTTTACAGCATAAGAAAGAGTTCAAGCAGCTGATTTTGAAAGAGATGATAATAAGGCTAAATTTAATTACAATGTCTTTTGCAAAAATTATGCACTTGCAGAAAAATTAGCACTAACTGCCACACGTGTGTATGGTATGATAGAATATCATTCAGCTCACAAAGAATCTCCCAATTATTATCCTCATTTTCATACGGTAATTAGCAATCAGTGGATAAAAATACTTGGTTCTGCTCATATATTCCACCCATAGATTAATTAAAACCAACCGAATAGCGGCACCTATTTTTATATTTTAAGCACTACTTAAAATTTTATTTTTTTAAAATAGGTGCCTCTATGCCAATATACTGAATATTATAAGGAGGTTAACCAATTGAAGAAAATTTGCTTATTTGATAGTTTAAAAGAATATTTATCAAATTATAATACTAGAGAATTTTCAAACTTTTGTCTTTACAAAAATAATAAAATTTTTTGTTGGACTTATAAACATCCATTTAAATTATATCAGACGGGAGTATTTTATATTGATACTAAAAAATATAAATCTAAATATTTTAAAGTTTCCAATGATGTTAAAATTTTATATAATGATATGTGCGAAGATATATTTACAATTCATAGCTCTTTTACTTCTTGTCTCAAACTCCATATAAAAAAACTGAACTCTGAGTTAGAAGAAGAGGATATAATAGACATTCCTCTCCTTTTAGAATTGGAAGACTTTGATAACAGGCTTTTTTGTAAAACTAAATATTCAATACATGCAAAATTATTAGATAAAAGATATATCTTCGTAAAATTATTTCCATATCTTGACAAAAAAGGCCAATTAGAAAGGTTTGACCCATTGTTTATTTTTATTGACATTATAGCAAAAAAATATTATCTATTGTCTTCTCGATTATCAAAAAAAATAAAAAATATCGACGTGGTCCAAGTACATTTGTTTGATTCGAAATACTTATTTTTCGAAATTAGCAACCTTGGAAATTCCGAAAAACATGATCTCCTTGTCAATAATAAAGAAAGAAGTGATATTGTTTCAACCGATCATTTTTCTCAAAAACACATAATATATCCTATTGAACAATTAAAAGTTGATATTTTAAAAGATACAGTAGACTTCGAAAAATACACTTTTACCTGTACTCAATTCGATGCTGTCTTACCCTTTTATTTCATTGAGAATGATAACTATTATTATCTTAAAACATATGTTAATGAAAATAAATCTGAATTTTACAAAATTAATCTTCTTGATAAGAATAATTCTTCACATCTTATTTGTACAATCAGAGAAAAAATATTAGAAAATTCTATTTATGCTAATTACAAAATTATTAAAGTAAAGAAGATTGATAAAAAAGATGTTCTTTACATTGCAAGAGAAATACTTGAAAATCAAGAAATAAGTATTATAGAAGCTCTCTATTTAGGAGAAAAAATAGTTACTAAGAATTACAACACATTTAAGTTTAACAAAAAAGAAAGATGTATAGATATTTGTGAAAGTGATGGCTACCTTGTAACAATGGAATATTTGAAATCTAATAACACCATTTTTAAGTTTTTTTCTCTTTATGATAAAAGATTACTATTACAAACCGAACCTTGTTCAAATATTTTATATTTTAATAATCCTTTGAATAATGAGGAAATTTTGGTTGTACCATATTGATATAGAATTTTTAATCATTAATATTTTTTGAACTACAGGCATTTTCTAGTTGCCAAAAGAGTTTGGGACAATAATAAAAATAATGTATGCAAAACAAACTTGTTACGTCAAAAAGTCAAAAATAGAAATATTAATTGAGGTGTAAAAAGACATATTCATTTGATACTGGTAAGCTTGCGTATGAATTCAGTACAAAATATCCTCTTTTTGAGCCCTTTTTTCTTTTAGTTAAAAAGAGTGAATTCAAAGATAAACTATTTCTTGACTTTGTCAGTTTGAAACTCAAAAAGCTTGGGGGGACTGGGATTAACAAAATATGGACCTCAATTTTGTCACTACATCATTTGCTAATACCAATAAATTCTAAGCCTTTCTCATATGTGATGAAATTTTTTGGCCCCCTTATCTTCATCACATTCAGTATATCTCCAGCTCCTCCTTCTGTCCTTTGCTTTATCAAATATTTCTTCCCTTTTATCTCTATTTCAATAAAATTCATTTGAATTTATTGCTTCCATTATTCCCTTCACTACTTATTCCTTTACCTTTTTTCCTCAAAATATATTCCAATGTCCTCTGTAATAAAAATGCCAAAAAACATATCAGGGAGTTAAAATAAAATTGTGTCCACTGTATAATTAGTGTTGAAATAATCACCAAAGGGGGCTCACGATTATGGAGAAAAATGAAATTTTTGAAACCGCTAAAAATATGGCTATCGAGCAAGTATTAAATATGTATTGCTTCCTGTGATGATCCTACTCGCCCAGCTTTAAAACAGCTTTTGGAAAACTTGCTCGATTGCTTTATGTTATCAGAAAGAACTGTTTACCTTGCGAAAAACAAAAACGATAAGGGCAATGGCTTCTATTGAAGTAAAACTTGCAACACCTGCCTTGTGTCTTGAAATTTCTGTTCCTCGTACACGCCCTTAGAACTTTCGACCTTCTATTCTCTTCTTTTCGCTACAAAAGGGTTGACAGCTCAACTACTTCCCTGCTTATGTCACAAGTATGTCAACGGTTACTCTTGAGCGTTCTCTTGTCCAAACTCTTAAAAGCATGAATCTGCCTTATTCTGAAGACGAAATCGAAAAAATCTAAAACGATCTTAAAAACGAGCTTCAACTTTTCAAACAAAGAGAACTTCGATGGTTGTGCTTTTGCTCTTATCATTGACGGTTATTCAAAAGCGAAATTAAAGATAACTCAAAAGTTAAACAAGCTACTTGCTATGTTGTCCTCGGTATTGATTTAGAAGGCAAAAAAGATATCTTCGGTATTCTGTCCTTTCTTCGGCAAAGAAAACAAAGCCGATTGGATGAGAGTCTTTGACGACTTAATTACAAGAGGTCTTAAAAAAGTCTTAATAGTTGTAAGCAATAATTTCCCAGGCATAATCGATGCTGCTCGGCTCGCTTATCCCCTTGCCGACCATAAAGCTTTTTTTGTTCACCTTCAACGCAACGTTAGAAAAAAATAGACTTGATATGATGCTTCTGTTTTCAACAAAGAACTTGATAAATTAAGAACTTCCTCTTCTTACTTTGATGAAGCAGTTTTAAAGTTTAAAGAACTTTGTAATCAATATTTCTCAAAATACCCCAGATTCATAAAGGGTATTTCCAAAAAAGCAGAGTTCTATCTTGCACATATGAAGTATCCTGAAGATTTAAGAAAGCATATCTATACTACCAATGCAGTAGAAAGTGTTAACAGTATGATTGAAAAGATAAGAATAAACTCCGGTGGTTATTTTCAATCTGTAGAAGTTTTAAAGATAAACATATATTTACAAAGAGAAAACTTGCGTCGGGGCAAGTGGAAAAACAGAATACCTATTCTTAAAAAATGTAGTTACAATATATTACAGCTCTACAATATGCGCTATTGACGTGGAAACACAAAATTCTTGACAAGTCTCTACTAAAATTTTTAAGTTCATCGGCTCTACAACTCTCAAAGTATATTGTCGTCACGTCATAAAAACTACATCAACTACCATCTTAAATAAATCCCTATTTTTCTGATACAGATACGTCTCTAAATCCTCTTTTATACTGTCAAGAAAATCTAAACACCTGTACAACTGATTTAAATCTATATCCTCTTCAAATCCAAAATATTTATTTCTCTGATGATAAGTTCTTAGTTTGCTCATAGGTTCTATCAATCTCTGTATGGTCATTAAAAAACTTACTTTGTCTACATCAAATTTTATCTTTCTCCCTTTTGTTGCTTTCTCTTTTGAAAACTTATCTATTTCAAGTTCTTCCCATAACTTTCTGAATACAATGTATCCCCAATTTTTTATAACTGCATCCGATACATCCTCTTTCAGATTCAATAGTAACAGCTTTTGTATTTCCAGTAGTTGTTTTTTCAACAATGTCGGATAGTTTTTTTACAATGTTTTTAAAAGCAGGATCACTTTTGAAAAGATCAAGTCTGCCAAAATTAAATAACACTCTTTGTTTTTCCTTGGCATTTTCACGATAGTTTTCGACTAATCTAACATACTGGTAACCGCCAGCATTAGTTATTTTGACAAACATATGGTAACTCCTCAAGGGTATTTTGAGTAGTTGTACCACAAAATATTCAAAATGTCAAGTATTTATAGCACATTTCAGACTATAATTTGTCACTACAATTTTTAAAATTTTTTATTTTTCTATTCTCAAAACCCGCATAAATTAAGACTTTGTTATTTTTTGTTAGCTCAAAAACTCCTCCTAACTGACAAAGTCAAGAGAAAACAAAAGTACCCTGGGAAATATAGCCATCCAGGGCCCACAACTTATATGGTAAAATGTCTTTTTATCCTGCAAGCTCTTCTTCCTTTTCGAACTGGCTGTAGTAAAGCTGAGCATAAAATCCGCCTTTTTGCAAAAGTTCTTTGTGTGTACCTTGCTCAACAATGTCGCCATGGTCCATGACCAAAATGAGGTCTGCGTTTCTTATTGTCGAAAGCCTGTGGGCTATTATAAACGATGTCCTTCCTTTCATGAGATTGTCCATTGCCTTTTGTATCTGGATCTCTGTCAAAGTGTCAACAGAGCTTGTTGCCTCGTCAAGTATCAAAATTTTGGGGTCTTTGAGGATTGCCCTTGCAATTGTCAAAAGCTGTTTTTGACCTTGAGAAATATTTGTTGTTTCTTCATTTAGCACTGTATCATAACCCTGTGGCAATGTTCTTATAAAATGGTCTGCATGTGCAAGCTTTGCAGCTCTTATTACTTCTTCATCTGTTGCATCTGGCTTGCCATAACGGATGTTGTCTTTGATTGTGCCATTGTACAGCCATGTGTCCTGAAGCACCATGCCAAAAAACGACCTCAAATCTTCGCGCCTAAATTCCCTTATGTCATGACCATCTGTCAAGATGCTTCCATCATTAACATCGTAAAACCTCATCAAAAGCTTTACAATTGTGGTCTTTCCTGCACCTGTCGGACCAACAATTGCAATCTTCTGCCCAGCTTTGATTCTTGCTGAAAAGTTGTTTATAACAACCTTGTCTGGTCTGTAACCAAACCTGACGTTTCTAAACTCTACATCTCCTTTTATTCTGTCAAGCTTAATCTCCGGATTTGGTGTATCTGGAACTTCTTCCTCTTGTTCCAGAAACTCAAACACCCTTTCGCTACAAGCAGCTGTTTGCTGCAGGATGTTTGAGATGTTGGCGATTTGGGCAATGGGCTGTGTGAACGACCTTATATACTGGGCAAACGCCTGAATGTCGCCAACCTCAATTGCTCCTTTTATTGTAAGGTAACTACCAAGTACTGTCACAACAACATACCCAAGATTACCTATGATGTTCATAAGCGGCATCATGACGCCTGTCAAAAACTGTGATTTCCATGCAGCATCATATAACTTGTCATTGAGGCTATTGAACTTTTCTATGCTCTTTTTCTCAGCATTGAAAGCCTTGATAACAACGTGTCCACCGTAAACCTCTTCAACATGACCATTCACATGCCCTAAATATTCCTGCTGTTGCATGAAAAACTTTTGTGACTTCCCAATTATGAGCGCAACAACTGAAAAAGAAAAAGGGATTATAAGCAGTGCAACAACTGTCATCAAGACATTTATGCTGAGCATCATTATCAGCGCGCCGATAACCATCGTTGTTGAGGTTATTATCTGTGTGAGGCTCTGATTTAATGTCTGTGTGAGTGTGTCAACATCGTTTGTGATTCTTGACAGTATCTCACCCTGGTTTGTGCCTTCAAAGTACTTCAAAGGAAGCCTGTTAATCTTTTGAGAGATCTCTTTTCTGAGTCTGTATGTTAGCTTCATCGAAATGCCTGACATTATCCAGCCCTGAATGTAGCCAAAAAGAGCACTTACAATATACAGCCCCAGCAAAATTAAAACGATTTTACCAACATACTCAAAATCAATGCCATTTCCTGTGCCTGTTATTCTGTTCATGATGCCTTCGAATATCTTTGTTATTGCTTTGCTAAGTATTTTAGGTCCTGCAATTGAAAATGCAGCAGATAGCATTGCAAGAACCATCACTGCAACAAGTGAAACCTTGTAAGCAGATAAATACCTTATGAGCTTTTTCATAGCAGTTTTAAAATCCTTGGGCTTTTCACCCACAAACCCAGGTCCCATAGGTCCCGGACCATGTCTTCTTGGCCTTCTTAGATGCATCTGTGAGGGTCTGTCCTGTCTTTCAGTCATGAAACTGCCTCCTCTGGAAGCTGCGAAAGTGCTAATTCTCTGTATGTTTCACAGCTTTTTAGAAGCTCCTCATGCTTTCCAATACCGACAACTTTGCCATCTTCGAGCACTATTATCTGGTCTGCGTGAAGCAAGGTTGCAATTCTTTGAGACACTATTATTACAGTTTTGTCTTTTAGCTTTTCTTTCAAAGCTCTCCTGAGTTTCAGCTCAGTTCTAAAGTCAAGAGCCGAAAAGCTCTCGTCAAATATATAAATATCAGGATTTTTGACAAGCGCTCTTGCAATCGAAAGTCTTTGTTTTTGCCCACCTGAGACGTTGCTTCAACCTTGTGCAATCTCAGTATCAAACTTTTGTGGCTTTTCCTCTATAAATTCAAGTGCCTGTGCAATCTCAGCAGCCTGCCTTAAATCCTCATCTGTTGCAAAGTCGTTGCCAATCTTGAGGTTTGACCTGATTGTGCCGCTGAAAAGCCAGCTTTTTTGCGGAACATACCCTATCTTTGATCTTAAATCTTCCAGCCTTACCTTTTTAACATCAACGCCGTTTACCAAAACCTGCCCTTCTGTTGCATCATAAAACCTCATGATAAGGTTTACAAGAGTGCTCTTCCCACTTCCTGTCCTTCCAATAATTCCAACTGTCTGACCAGGCAGGATCTTGAAGTTTATGTTCTGTAAAACATATTCTTCTGCACCAGGGTATTTAAACGACACGTTTTTGAACTCTACCATTCCTTTCAAGTCCTCTTTGAACTCTTCAGGCTTTGCAGGATTTTTAATTGAAGGCTGTGTTGACAGCACTTCTTCAACACGTCTTGCTGATACAGCTGCTCTTGGTACTAATATAAATAGCATGGAAAGCATCAAGAACGCAAAGATTATCTGGATAGAATACTGCATGAACGCAAGCATGTCACCAACCTGCATGCTCGAATTTTGAATATAGTGAGATCCTACCCATACAATCAAAAGCGTCACACCGTTCATGATAAACATCATGGACGGGAAAAGCACTGCCATTGCCCTGTTAACAAAAAGACCTACTTTTGTAAGATCTTTGTTTGCCTCGTCAAACCTCTCTTCTTCAAACTTCTGTGCGTTGAATGCACGAACAACCATGATACCAGACAGATTTTCTCTTGCCACAAGGTTTAGCTTATCTATCAGCTTTTGCATAATCATAAACTTTGGCATTGCAATGGCATACAAAATCATGATAAGCCCCAGAAGTACAATCACAGCAAGCGCAATGATCCACGACATTGAATGGCTCTTTGAAAGTGCTTTGAACACACCTCCAATTCCCATTACAGGTGCAAAGAATATCATTCTGATTGAAATCACAAGAAGCATCTGAATCTGCATGATATCGTTTGTTGTTCTTGTGATGAGCGATGCTGTTGAAAACTTGTCAAATTCCTCAATCGAAAAGCTCTCAACCGTAGAAAACACATCTTTTCTCATATCCCTTGCAACGCCTGCTGCAGATTTTGCAGCAAAGATAGCAACTAAAACGGTTGAGATTGCTGAAATCAATGTCAAAAGAAGCATCAAAAGACCCATCTTGATGATATATGAAGTCTGTATTTTGCCTATGTCTATTCCAATCTTTTTATACTCATCTTTTATTGCAGAAGCTGCTGCCTGAACTATCATGCTGTCGCCAAGCGATGCAAACTTTTTGTTGATTTCCTGCTGAATCTGCATAACCTGCTGCTGTGGAAGCTGTTTTAAGATAGCAAAAAGGTCTACTCCGGCTGGTATTTGCCTGCCATTAAAGTTAAAACTTTTGCCTTTTGCACTTGACATCATCTTTTCAATGCCAAAAGCAGCCAAAATCGCCTTGCCTAAATCAACATTTACCTTATCAATCTTGTCCTTTTCTTTTGTCTTTAATACATAGACATCTTCCCTTGATAAAATAGGATATTTTTTGAGATACTTACTGTAATCAACAGAATTTTTTGTCACACGCTTATACATGCTCAAAATATCATCTTTTTTATTTTGCGGGACAAACAAAAGCACCTTTTCCATGGTAGAACTTCTTATAGCCTCAGGTACTGCATTTTCGATACCGCTTTGCTGTATCCCCACATTTACTATTTTTGACATATAATCTGGCAGCGTGAGCTCACTCATGGCTTGAATGAATACAAACAAAATTGCTGCTAAAACAAGTAGCGTGTAAGGTTTTAGATATTTCAAAACCTTCTTCAATTTACAATCACCCTTTTGCTATTATATTTTGAGTTTTTATCTTTCCAAGATTCTTTTGAGTGTTTCAAAACCTTCAAGCACTTTGTCTATCTCATCCTCTGTTGCTTTGCTAAGTAAATTTTCAAACTGCTTTTCTGCCTCTTTGAAGTGCTCGTAGAGACATTCTTTGAACTTTTGAGTTGTTTGCACCCAAACAACTCTCCTGTCTTCATTACTTCTAATTCTTTCAATAAACCCCTGTTCTTCCAACTTATCTAATATTCCTGACACTGTGCTGTTTGAAAGACCAATCTTTTTGCTCAAATCACCCACCTTCATTTTTCCGTTTTCATCAAGCATCGCCATTATCATCCAATGAGGTGCAGGTATTTCAAATTCATCCCTTCTATACTTTAGCGCCTCTTTTATTTTGACTGACACTTCTTTTAGTAACCTTAAAAGCCTTATTTTCTTTTCTCTTAATTCCATTTGCACCACCATGTAATAAATTATTTCGTATCGAATATTTCGAATATAAATATTTTTGATACGAATTAAATTTTACTCTTTGAATAGAAAGTTGTCAATATGTTAAAATTAAAGAAGATTTCAAAAAGGGTGATGGTATCATTGTCGGCTCAAACCATTAAGAACGAAAATACTATCAAATTTAATGTAGTGGAAAAATTTGTAAGTATCGAAGGAGAAGGCATAAGAAGTGGATATCCTGCCGTGTTTGTGCGGTTTGCAGGATGTAATCTCAGTTGTTCTTGGTGTGATACAAAGTACGCAAATGAAAATCCAGAATATGAAGAAATTGATGTTGATAATCTCATGAACTTTATTGCTTCAACAGAAATTAAAAGAGTTACGCTCACTGGTGGAGAGCCTCTTATACAACCTTATATTTACTTATTAATAGACAGATTAATAAGAGAAGGATTTGAGGTCAACGTCGAAACAAACGGTTCTGTCAGCATAAAAAATCTGCCACGAGATGTTATTATCACCATGGATTACAAGTGCCCATCAAGCGGTATGGAAGACAGGATGATTGTTGACAATATCAACTTTCTTGGCAAAAAAGATGTGCTCAAGTTTGTTGTTGGCACATTCGAAGATTTAAAAAGTGCGGAAAGAATAATAAAGACCTTCAAGCCAAGGTGCAATATCTTTTTCAGTCCTGTCTTTGGAATGATAAAACCCGCTGAAATTGTAAAATTTCTTATTGAAAACAAGCTTTTTGATACAAGAGTGCAGCTTCAGATACATAAAATTATATGGTCTGATAAAATCAAGGGTGTTTAAATATTTTTATGTTTTATATAATTAGGTTGTTGAATAAAAAATATTACCAGCAATGCATAAAACAAACATAAATTATTGATTCCATTCATAAGCGAAAGAAAACTTTTTACCTTCTAACTTTCTAAGAAGTTGCTCAAACAGGTTAGTATCCAATCAATATACCTTTTATAATTTCTAAATCCCTTGAGCCTTACATTCTCAAGATTATATTCACCTTTTAATTTGCTAAGTAGTCTTTCAATCTTTGTTCTCTGCCTGTATAACTTTTTACCCTCTTCAGTTTCTAAAAATCTTATGTTCTTGCTTTTAAAACTATTGCTAACATTGTTTATATCTTTCATGTTTCTTTTGTTTATCCCGGCAACAAATTTAACTTTAAGCTCATTTGCTATATTAAACTATTCTACTACAATCGTATCCCGCATCTGCTAATACAATCTCACAGCCAAAGAGCCCCATGCCCTATACAAAAGCTCTTCTTGTCGCACGTCTATTCATTTGCCTCTGTAAAATCCAGAAAAGTGGTATTACTTCTTCTTTACCTGTACACAAAAAATGTAATTTGTATCCCCTGTAAAATCCTATTGTAATATGTATACCTATTTTTGCTTCTGAATCATTTTTGGCACTTCTAAGCGGCGTAGAGTCTACTATCACTATACTCATATCAGGTTCTATTTCAGCTATTAATACATCTTTTATATCTTGCATGTATTCTTCTTCTATTTTTCTTGATAACTTTGCAAAATATGAATAGTCCGGACTTTCTTCTATACCTACTACTTGCTTAAACTCTTTGTTTTGATTTATTCGATATTCTAATTCTCTGAAACTCTTTATCCCCTTTTTAACTTTATAAACCAAACAAGCTATTATCTGAAACAGATTAAATTTCCTCGGTCGTCCCCTTCTATTTTGCTTTATCTTCCTCGATAAAACTTCAGTAACCTTTTTATTACAAAAAGCAGCTTTGAAAATTTCTCATTTTGTGATTTAATATTCATGTATATCTTTTCCCCCTTGTGTTTTTTTGTGTTTTTCTCTTAAATTAAAATTATAACACAAGGGGGATTTTTTCTTTTTTTTCTATGTTTACTCTATATGGTTATTTCTTTTATTCAACAATCTCTATTTTAAAATATATTTTGTTATACTTCCTTGTAATTGTTCGCTAATCTTAGCAAACTATAGAGTAACTCCTATTTCTTCTGTAACTATTTTTATCTCTAATAGGTATATCTTTTAATTTAAAAAGTTCTTGATTATTGTAAATAAAGTTGTTTGTAAAAATCTACTAAACTCATTTTTTGTTCTTCTATGTCTCGAACTTTTATACCCTCATTCTGTAATATATCTAAAACATCATAATGAGAATTTAGATTATGAACTTTTATAGAGTTATTAAACTGAGTTTCTACAGTTATATATGGTAATTTTTCTTTTATTAACCTGCACGCTATATCAACATGCTCCTTTTCAGTAAAATGAAAAATCACTACTGTATTTCTTTTTAACAATTCTTCTTTATTTTTGTCTAATATTATTGAACCATTTTTGATAAAAATAATTCTTGAACATAACTCCTCTATATCACTTAATATATGTGATGAGATTAAAACGGTTATGTTATTTTCTCTCCATCGTGTTTTTAAGAGTTCTTTAACTTTAATTGTGGTGGTTGGATCCAATCCATTAAAAGGTTCATCCAATATCAACACCTCAGGGTTGCCAATAAACATTTGAAGTAAACTAACCTTTTGCTTTGTTCCCAATGAATATGTTTTTGCCTTTCTTTTTAATATCTTATTTTCTAATTCAAAAAATGGTGCTAACCTATTAACCTCATCTTTAACGTTAAAGGCACTCCCATATTTTAGTTTAGCATACAATTCTATATTATCATAACCACTAAGTTTAAGATACAGTGCTGGTGTTTCGATAAAAAATGACGCTCTTCTTAAAACCTCTATTCTTTCTTGTTCCTTAGTTACATCACATCCCAAAATATAACATTTCCCTTTTGGTTTTGGTAACCATAAACCTGCCAGTATTTTCATTAATGTGCTTTTGCCAGCACCATTTGGTCCTACAAGACCAACAATCTCTCCTTTTTCTATTGAAAAGTTTATTTCTTTTAGAATTTGAGAGTTCCCTATTCTTTTGTTCACATCGTTTACTTTTATCACTTTTTCTAATCCATTTTCAGCCAATTTTTTATGCCTCCTTTAGATATTACCAAATTTTATTTTTACACTATATTATACTTTTTCTTTATGTTTAAATATTTCTATAGAACCCAATACAAAGATAATTGTTAGCAGTAAATTCAACCCTATAACAACATAGGTTGAAGCATAAATCCAATCCAACTCATTTGGCAAATAATTCGTGTATACAACAGATAGTTCCCAAGGAAATATCAATGACAATAGCTTCAATACTGGTGTTTTTATCATAAGCATCTTTTGACGAAGTATACTTATAATTACTATTATTGCAATAAAACTAATACTCGTAAATACTCCGTTTTCAAATATAGAAGAGAAAAATACAATAATTCCAGATATAGCTAAAATAATTACTATTTCTGTCATAAACTGTAATATGCTGCTTTCAAGTAAAGTTAATAACTTCACGTTATCTAAAACAGGATACACTTTAAAACCTATCACCTTGTATCTCGAAATCCAATTACAATATACATCATAGTATTTAAAAGAATCTGTTATAAGATTTAAAACTATGAAAAATACAATTTGTATACCAATGACCAATGCGGACACAGTCAAAACAGTTGCAATAAATTTGCTTAAAATAATATTACTTCTTTTCACAGGCATAGTTTTTAAAATCTTCGCTGTCCCTTCCTTATATTCATCTGAAACTATACCACTTCCAATAAGCAAAGCTAAAACAATAATTATAAAAAATGCTATTCCGTACGATTGACTAAGTAAATAAGTCCATCCATCAAATTGTCCACCAACACTATAATATTTTTTCCTCTTTATATTTTCATTTAAAATCTGATAATTTACCTTATTAATTTCAAGCTCTTTATAGTCACCAGCTTTCTGAGAAATTTCATACCTCATCTTGTAATATCGGGCTCTTTCTTCTATTTCCTTCTTAGGATTAGAAGCATATTGCATTTTTAATTTTTCCTTTTGAACAATTCTATTCAATTCATTAATTTGTTCCTGATATAATCTTTTCTTCATGTCGTCTTTTTCTTTTTTTAATTTCTGCTGCAATTCCTTTATCTGTCTTTCTGTATCTGCAATATATTGTTTTGTAGATTCAACACTTTTGTTCTCATAATTATACACAAACCAGCAATAAAAAAGATTGAAACCAATTGTGATTATTAAGGCAATAAAAAATTTTTTGCTTTTGAGAATTTTTTGGATTTCAGCATACAATAACAATTGTGCTACCTCCTTTGCTATTGCAGTTATAGCCTTTTTAGCCTTTTGCAGAAACGCTCAAAATGAGCATTATCAAGCTTTATACAATCTTCAAAAAGGTATTCCTTCCTCCTCATAGATAGTGTAAAATATAACTGTATAAAACATATTTTCTATGAAGAGGAGGATAAAATGTTTAAAAATCATAATAAACAACTCTCTTTTTTAGAACTTTATGAGGACGTTAAAAACCTCGCTCTCAATAACCCTCATAACCTTCTTGGCTTCTTCAACAAATACATCAATATCAAAAGCTTCATCCCTCAATCCTTCTTTAAAGCCTACTATAAATACTTCGGTAAACATAGATGCTTCTCTTTGCAATCTATGTTATGTGCTTTCTTCATCCAAAAAATCTTCAAATTCTCTACCTTAACTCAACTCCGTGCTGTCTTGCTCAACTCTTACCAGCTTAAATCTTTCTGCAACTTCGATACTATACCCTCTATCTCTACATTCTCAAGATTTAGAAAAATCTTTTGCTCCGAAATCGAAAACGTCTTTTATAACCTCGCAAAATATGCTCAAAATATTGCACTTGAAATAAACCCTGATCTTGCTTCTTGCATCATATTCGACACAACCGCCTTAGTTCCTATGCTCAAAGAAAATAACCCTAAGTTCATCCAATCTATGCTCAGAAAAACTAAATCTCAAAACCCTAACCTTACTTCCTCTGCTGTGTATTATCTCACATACTCAAACCTCCCCAAATCTGCTTCTGCTTCACCTTATATCACTCGTATGTTCGCTAATGGTCATTTCTGCTATGGATACAAATTCGCTATCATCACTAATGGATTTGGTTTACCTCTTGTAATCACTCCTGCCTTCTGTCCTTCTTCTGATGACCCTCAAGACCCTGCTTTTTCTAAAGCTATCTCTGATTCAAAAGCTCTTATTCCCGCTTTGATTAACCTAAACCACAATTTCCAATCCAATCAGTTTTCAACCTTTATCGCCGACAGTGCTCTTGACTCTTACATGGTCTATTCTTCTCTCATCAAAGATTTCAATTTCTCTAAAGTCATAATCCCTATTAACCCCAGAAATTCTAACCAAACCTCATATACTCCTACCTCTGACCCTAACATCACTATCTCACAAAACGGTATACCCTTCTGTAATAAACTAAATAAACCTTTTATCTACGAAGGTCTTTGTAATGGTAAAAATCGCTCCCCAAGAATTAAATGGCGCTGCCCTTGCTCTCAGATTAAAGACAATAAACGCTTTTGCACTTGCCCACATCCTTGTACTACTTCTAAGTCAGGTAGGATGTTCTATACATACCCGGATGCCAACCTGCGGTATTATCCAGGTATCGATAGAAATTCTGACCAGTTTTATCAACTTTACAAATCCAGAGTTACTATCGAGCAAACTATTTTTAATCTAAAGTCTTTTCTCGGTCATGATACCATTTTCTCATATGACCATATTTCACTTTTTTCTGACTTCTTACTCTCTGCTATTTGTATGCTTTTACTCTTTATTCTCTCTTATGCCATACTAAAACATCACCAAAATATCTCTTACAAAAAACTTCAAAAACTTAAAAAACTTATTGCCTAAGATTTCTCTTAACTCTAAAAAATGCATTTTTAATCCTTTACAAATTGCCCACACTAAAAACCCTTTTTAAAGGGTTTGATATAATTTTGCCTTTTTTGGCTTTTGAATTATTTGGTAATACATTTATAGTTGCATACGTTGCTGATAATGTTGTTATTGTGTGTAAATAGCACAATTTACCTATGCAGCCTCTTGACTTTTATTCCTGTATTCCTATTTTATGGTTTGTACATCTATTCATTTTGCAAACGGCTATATTGCAGTTATAGCCTTTTGCAAAAATTCTTAAGATAAGCATTATCAGACTCTTTAAAACATTTACAATCCAGCATTCGTATGTTTGTAAAAATTTATTTTACTATAATAATTAATTTTCTCTGTTATACCCTTCACACATACTTGCCTACTGTATAGCTACATACTATTGATGTACTTTTTCTCATTTACCATATCAAAAAATTTTGTTTGATTTAGTTTGCTATCATCAAGAAACTATAAAATTGTCAACATGAATGTGTAAAAATAATTGAAAATACATTACTATTACAATTTTGGAGTAATAGTCTTTAGAACTAAAAAAAGCCATGCATTGTAGTTCAAATATTTTAGATTTTACTTAAAATAATTGTACATAATATTTTAAGTAAAAAAGACATATTAAAACCTATATGTAAAATAATAGAAGCAATTATCGACTCAAAACGAATACAAACAATTGATAATAGTATTCCAAACATAAACGTAATAATAACTTGAAATAAATTCGAATGAAATATACTAAACAGTAATGACTCAATTAATATAGCCATTACAATGTTCATTTTATTCATCAGCGCTTGAAGAATAAGTCCTCTAAAAACAACCTCTTCAATAATAGGCCCTAATATTCCAAGAGATATTACTATTGCTAACATCATTATTGCATTTGTAAAATAATTGTTGCCCTTCATATACATAGCTATGTCGTTTATTAAATCATTAGAAACTTTATTTTTGCCAGAAATTTCTTGAGACATCATTATGCTTCCAAAAATACTTAATATAACATTTATCAAAAAACCAAATATTAGAATAAATAATATCTTTTTAGTATTCAGTTTGCTTTTGATTTTTGAAATAGAATTATTAAATAAAGTCTCTATCTCCCTTTTGCAAAATACTATAAAAAATAAAGTAGTGCTCCATATACTACCTATTACAGCTATATATGGAATATCATTGCCAAAGATAATTGCAAAAAATATGCCTGGTAATATTATATTAGAGAATAAAAAAATACCTATATATTTTAAAATGCTTTTACCTTCTATAACTCTGCTTTTGTTGTATTCCATTAATATCCTCCATTCTTAAAATGTAAAATTTTAAATAACCACGACACCTTTCCGTCTTCTGCGGAAAGGTGTCGCTCCTTGATACTTGTTAATCTAAATAAAGTATATATAGCGACTATAGATATTTGGCGGACCACCAACAGGTGGATTTTGAATAAAATATGACGGGAGATTACTAATGAAATTCCATAATTTACCCAATCCATATCCTAGAGCTTTACCAATGTCATAAAAAAGAGTTTCTCCACCATTTATTATTAAAGCTTCACTTTCATCAAGTTGTATAAATTTATACACAAAATTCACCCCCTTCTTTTAGTTTGAATAATTAAAAAATTACTCATCTGCGTGTTGCTTCATTCCAACCATCAATAAAACCTCTTCCAAACTCTCGTAATGCATCTACTATGCCAAGATACTCAATAACTTTAAAAGTCCATTTCGCAACATTTATAAATGTGTTAATCCAGCCACCATTTACAATTTCCATTTCACTATTTTGAAGTTCAACAAAATATCCATTTTTAATAATACTTTCATTTACCATTTTTGATTCCCCCTTTCTTTTTGTTTTTTATCTACCCCAACCTCCTGCGGCCGCAAAAGAGGTTGTTGCCTATCCTTATAATCTCAATCCCAATTTCTCTAATATCCATTCAATCAAGTGTCTCAATAACTTTCCATTTTCTGACTAAAAAATTCAACGTATATATTTTCTATATTTTCATTAAATAAAATTAACTATTCTTATTACCTTTTAGTAAATTAAATCCAAATTTTATTGCAATCATTCCACATATTATCAAGAGGGGACCTATAATAAATAAAACTTTTTTTGTGGGATTTGCCAGTATCATAAGATTTAGTAAACCACAGATCGAAATAACAAAACCACTTATCACTATTATTAACTTACCTATTTTCCTTTTCATATTTATAATCATTCCTTTCGCTTTGCCTAAAGTACAAAATACAAAGTGCTAAATTTATTAGTAAAAATAAAAACATTATAAAAACTATTAAAAAAGCATCTTTGTGTCAAAAAGCCCATAAATTGATATCACAAAAAGTGCAAGTTGAATATTTGCATATTATTTGCAAACAAATACTCAATACTAAACTAAGCTTCTTTATTCTAAAGCCCACATAATTCCTGTAATACCTGCACCAATTGTTGCAATTCCTCCAACAATTGCTGAATAGCCTACAACTTTTGTTGCAACTGGCTCGGGGGCAAACATAGCAGCAACACCACCTACAACAGCACAAGCACCAGCTACAATTGTAAAAACACCACAAGCAATTCCCCATCCAGATACTCCACCATCAATCATCATCAAGTCCTCTTCTGTCAATTTTATAAATTCATTCATTGGCATTACAGTTACCATATTTCTCCTCCTTCCTTTATATATTTTACGAATGCTTAATATGATTTTTTATTTTAGCTATATCCCAACCCTCACAGCCGGCTGATGAAAGGGTTGTTGCCTCACCTTAAAACCTCAATCCCAACTTCTTTAATACCCATTCAATCAACCGCTCCTGCCTAGCCACTATGCTCATCTCACATGCCTGCCCTGCCCTCAAATTAATACCTTTTGGAACTTTCTTTACTTCTACCTCAACCTCATAAAACCCTTGCCCACTCTGGCCTATTGCCTTTATATCCTGCGATACCCTTACAACCTTCCCTTCCAATACTTTCAACACATCTGCTCCTGCTATCTTTACCTTTGCTCTTTGCCCTCTTTCTATGCCACTGCTTTTTGTGTTTGGTATGTATCCAATAACCCTAAATCCTCTTGACCCACTGCCAACTATTCTGCCAATCTCAGCTCCGCTATTTATCACCGCTCCATTGAGAAGATTTGCACTGTATTCTACATATCCATCTTTTTCCGCTCTTATATTACAGCTTTCTATCAACTTCTCTGTTTCACCTAAACTGATTTTTAAATTCTTTATTTCACTGCTTAAATTACTAATCTCATTATCAATCTGCTGTAGCATTTCAAACTTATACTTTTCAATTTCTTCTTTTGTATCATCACCCGAAATGTTTAACAAATCAAGCTGCCCTTCTATTTTCTGTTTCTGCAAAATCATCTCACTTTTTGACTCTCTCTGCTCATCAAGTTTTGAATCTATTTTCGATATTAAAATCTTCTTCTGTATATTACTACCATCCAATTTTGTCTTCACCTGCTGATTGTAAGCCTCTATTTCACTCAATATAAATTCCAAATACCCTATGTCGTATTTCGTTAGCTTAACTTGCTCGCCTTTGCTTACAACTTCCTTTACTTCTTTTAACGTGCTTTCAAATCTATTAATATTTTTAATCTTCTCATCCAAACTCTCCATCTGCTTTTTAAATTCCATTATACTGTATTCTCTTTGCACTCTTGCTTCTTCTGCAGCTTTTCTTAGCTTGTTTACCTCATAACTATAGCTCAAGTACCTCAAATAGTATGCATTATTTTTATTCCTGAGGCTTTCTCCTTTTTCTATGCTATTTCTCAATTCTTTTAAATCATTAACTTTTTTCTCATATTCGCTAAGTTGCTGTTCCAAAAAATCCCTCTTCTTCACATATTCCTCATCATCAATCTTAAATAAAATATCACCTTTCTTTATATATTCACCTTCTTTTACAAAAACCTCTTTTACCTTCCCTCCAACATAACTTATCACCTTTGCTTCATCTTCCCAGGGTCTTATTATCCCTTGAACCTTCACATTTATATCAATTTTTCCTACCACACTCCACAAAACAAGTCCTATCACTAAGGCAAGCAAAATATATGTAATAAAAAGTCCATACCTTGGAATCTCTGATTCATACAAAAGCTTGCTTTCTCTAAGTTCACCAAAATCATATATTACCTCTCTCATCTTAATGTTGCACTCCCAACAGAATCCAAAAGTCCTTTTTGCTCAAGTCCCATCAGCTGCTCTCTCCACAGGTTATAATAATATCCTTTCTTTGCCATGAGTTCTTCATGTGTCCCTACCTCTACTATCCTGCCTTCATGCATTACCACAACCCTGTCACATTTTAAAATCGTAGATAGCCTGTGCGCTATTATTATAGTGGTTATCCCCTCACATACCTTCTCTATTACCTTTCCTATCGCCTGCTCGGTTACAGAGTCAAGGTTACTGGTCGCTTCATCCATTATTATTATCTCAGGATTTTTTAAAAGTGCCCTGGTTATTGCTATTAGCTGTTTCTGCCCGCCTGACAAATTAGCTCCATTCTCTTCTATCATGGTATTGTATCTCAAAGGAAGTTTTGCTACAAACTCGTCCAGTGTTGTTAATTTGCTCACTTCAATTACTTCTTCCATTTTTAAATTTCTGTTTCCAAGCACCAGATTCTCAAATATCGTCCCACTGAACAAGAAAATGTCTTGAGATATATATGCTATCTTCTCCCTCAAATACTTCTTGTTTATATCCTTTAAGTTATAGCCATTTATTCTTATCTCTCCGCTTTCATAATCATAAAATCCTAAAAGCAATTTTGCTAACGTGGTCTTACCTGAACCACTCTCACCTACTATCGCTATCTTCTCTCCTCTTCTTATCTTAAGATTTATATCCCTCAGCACAAGCTGTCTTGTACCGTATCTGAAGTTCAAACCCTCTATCTCTATATCTCCCTTCAAACTGGGTGATAATTTCCTGTCTTCATCACCTTGAAACTCACTCTCAAGTTCCAAAATCTCACTAAGCCTTTCGGCTGCAACTATCGCCGTCTGCAACATCGGCTGCAATCCTATCAGATTTTTTATCGGGTCTACAAAGTATGCAAGCAGTGCATTGAACGTAAACAACTCTCCTATGCTCATCTGCCCATTTATTACCTTGTCTGCACCTACCCACAGTATCACTATAACTCCTACCGCTGCTATTGCACTGCTTATATTACTTTGCAAATTGTTTAAATTCGCTACCTTGAAAACATCTTTCAAAAGCTTTACAAACTTGCTCTCAGTCTTAAAATTTACATCCTCTTCTATATTAAATGCCTTTACTACCTCTATCCCATTCAGTGACTCTACCAAATACGATGTTAAAATTGCATTGTCTTCCATCTCCTGCCTGTTCGCTTCCCTCAATGCCCTGTTAAATCCAAACACTACTGCTGCATATAACAAAACCATCACAAGCGATATAAAAAACAGCGTGGAATTTTGCAGGTATAAAATAATTGCGCCTACCACTGCCATTATGCTGTCTATCATTAGCGTCAGCGTTGCACCTGATACCGCATCCCTTATCTTTGACGCGTCCATAAACCTCGAAATTATCTCCCCTATCTTCCTGCTACCAAAAAAACTCATCGGAAGCTTAATCACATGTTCATAATACCCCAGCATCAGCTTAATATCTAATCTTTGACTTAAATGTATCAAAAGCCTTACCCTGAATGCTCCTAATATCACCTTGAATATTGTAATCAGTATCGCACCTGCTGCTATAACGTGAAGTGTATTCTTCAAAAGATTTGGTATTACATCATCCATCAAAAACTTGTAATAAAATGCTGCCGCTATACCAAGCAAGGTATATACAACTGACACTGCAAAAATATTCAATATCAAGCTCTTCTGCAAACCCAGCAGTTTAAAAAACTTCTTCAAAACTCCCTCTTGCTTACCTTTCTTGAACCTCTCATTTGGCACAAGAAATATCAAAATGCCTGTCCATATTTTAAAAAACTCTTCTGGCTTTAGCTTAACTATTCCCTTTGCAGGGTCTGCTATTACTATCCTTTCTTTTTTTATTTCATGTATTACTACATAATGAAATAGCTTGCCATCTATCAGTACATGTGCTATACACGGAAGTGGTATCTTCTCAAATATTGCTTCTTTTGCTTCTGCCCTGACTGCTTTTGCTTCAAATCCAAGCTCTTTTGCCGCTTTTACAACTCCATATGCTGTGGTGCCAAACCTGTCTGTCCCTGCTATCTGCCTTATTCTGGCTATCGATACTTCTTTTCCATATTGCAAGCAAATTGTTGCTATGCTCGCTGCTGCACAATCGGTTATATCATGCTGCTTTACACAATAGTATCTTTTACTCATCTCTTCATCCCACTTGATTTTTAATATGTTTCCTTCTTTATTATCTTATTTAGTCTGTTTTGTACTTGGACTATTTTTTCTGTAAATTTCTTCTTGGAATTTCTATGCAAATTTTATCTTATACATTTTCACTCTGTCAATCCCGTTTTTTTTTTTTTTTTAGACCATTTTCAACTAAATTTTGAGCTCAGAATACACTTTTCTTTAAATAGCTCAAAATTTCTTAAATTTTCTTGTGTTTTTAAAATGATAAGTTTGGAAATAGGAAAAATACACCAATTGTTAAATAAAAAGATTGCTACATAGAGTAAATGTAGCAAAAAACAATATTGTAATAATTTTGTTTGTAGACTATAACTAAATTCAGGATATAAGGAAAGTAAAGAATGGAGAATAGAATTAAGCTGAAAAAATAAAGGAGATAACTTCTTATACAAAGATGATAGTCTAAATATTAATTTTTTAAACAGGGGTTGTTGAATAAAAGAAATAACCATATAGAGTAAACACAGTAAAAAAAGAAAAAAATCCCCCTTGTGTTATAATTTTAATTTAAGAGAAAACCACAAAAAAACACAAGGGGGAAAAGATATACATGAATATTAAATCACAAAATGAGAAATTTTCAAAGCTGCTTTTTGTAATAAAAAGGTTACTGAAGTTTTATCGAGGAAGATAAAGCAAAATAGAAGGGGACGACCGAGGAAATTTAATCTGTTTCAGATAATAGCTTGTTTGGTTTATAAAGTTAAAAAGGGGATAAAGAGTTTCAGAGAATTAGAATATCGAATAAATCAAGACACAGAGTTTAAGCAAGTAGTAGGTATAGAAGAAAGTCCGGACTATTCATATTTTGCAAAGTTATCAAGAAAAATAGAAGAAGAATACATGCAAGATATAAAAGATGTATTAATAGCTGAAATAGAACCTGATATGAGTATAGCGATAGTAGACTCTACGCCGCTGAGAAGTCCCAAAAATGATTCAGAAGCAAAAATAGGTATACATATTACAATAGGATTTTATAGGGGATACAAATTACATCTTTTGTATACAGGTAAAGAAGAAGTAATACCACTTTTCTGGATTTTAACAGAGGCAAATTAATAGACGTGCGACAAGAAGAGCTTTTGTATAGGGCATGGGGCTCTTTGGCTGTGAGATTGTATTAGCAGATGCGGGATACGATTGTAGTAGAATAGTTTAATATAGCAAATGAGCTTAAAGTTAAATTTGTTGCCGGGATAAACAAAAGAAACATGAAAGATATAAACAATGTTAGCAATAGTTTTAGAAGCAAGAACATAAGATTTTTAGAAACTGAAGAGGGTAAAAAGTTATACAGGCAGAGAACAAAGATTGAAAGACTACTTAGCAAATTAAAAGGTGAATATAATCTTGAGAATGTAAGGCTCAAGGGATTTAGAAATTATAAAAGGTATATTGATTGGATACTAAGCTGTTTGAGCAACTTCTTAGAAAGTTAGAAGGTAAAAAGTTTTCTTTCGCTTATGAATGGAATCAATAATTTATGTTTGTTTTATGCATTGCTGGTAATATTTTTTATTCAACAACCTAAATCTTAAATAAAAAACTTGAAGGAAAAGTTGACCTCGTTGTACGTGCTCTTGATTTTTGTATAAAAAACAAGATTAACATTGCAAACATGAGTTTTTCCACCTCATCTGATAATCCAAAACTCTGAAAAGCTGTTTTAAAAGCAACAAAACATGGAATAATCATTGTTGCCTCGGCAAGAAATTCATTTGGTTCAAAAGCAGGCTTTCCTGCATCATACAATGAGGTTATTTCTGTTGCTTCTGTCAACTACAAAAACCAAATATCGCAGTTTTCTTCTCAAGGCAAAATTGATTTTTGCTCTTATGGTGAAAATATTTTGTCCACAGCTCCAAACAATAGCTACAAACTCTCAAGTGGAAACTCTGTTGCTGCTGCACACCTGACAGCAATTATCGCTCTTATCTTAAGCAAACCAGAAAAGTGGAGCTTGCTACCTAAGCACAGCATAAACAAAGATAAAATCTATAATCTACTCCTAAAACTTTCTGAAGACCTAGGTGAAAAAGGTAAAGATAATATATTTGGCTTTGGTCTTGTGAGATTCAAATTTTCTTATCAATTCTGTCAGCTTTGCAAAGCCAAGATATGATGTTTGGAAAGATAAAATAAAGGTCTATAATGTTGACAAAAAAATTAAAGCAGCAGAAGCTGAGTATGAAGGATACAAGTATATTGCTACGCTTGACAAAGATACAAATGAGATAAAATTAAAAGTCAAGCCAATCAAAAATAAAAAGTTTGATAAAAGTTTAGACACATCAATCCCAGAAGAAAAAACTTTTCTGTAAAAGTAGAATACTTTGATGGTGAGAATTTAAAAGCAAAATTGATTGATGAAAAAACAAAGGAAGAGTATAATATTGGTGATTCTGAAACTGTCTCGGCACAGTTTGCTATAGCTTTGCCATGGGCATTAGGACTTCTTGAATCTCTTTTGTATGCCATTCTTGGTGTAGCTGGCATTATTGTAGTTGGTGGAGCAACTTATTACTTAGCTGAAACATAAGTTGATAAAATAAGAAACAGCTCATACGACTATTTTTTAGCTTATATCTCTGACGACAAAAAACTTTATGTTGGCCCTGCTGTTGATTTTAGCACAGCTAAGGCTGTAGTCTTAGACGGTGGTGATATCTTTGCTAAAAGTAGAAATTCTGCAGAATTATTAGCTAAAGAAGTAGTTTTTTATGCGTCTATTCATGGTTTTCCACAAGCATATTATTATGAACATAAAACTCCTCATAAAGATGACCCAAATTATTTTCCTCACTTTCACGTATTTTTTAATGAGATTAGAAAACGACCTCATATATTCTATCCTTATTAAACTCAAATTATCCTACTTTTAAGAGGTAGCTAAACAAACTTTTTAAGCTACCTCTTGTCTTTTAAATACAAAGTAGTCAATGCTTTTATTTAGGAGGATAAAAATGACGAACATTGAAGTTGTTTATATTCAAGATTTATCATCTGAAATGCATAATGTTTTAAAAGATAATCAATTGGGTAGTTTACCATTAGAGTGCAAAAATTTCTTATTAAGAAGTGTATTAAAGCAAAGCACATATAAATCTATTGGAATATGTTTTATTGATATCTCAAATCTTCAACTTAAAACCTACCTGTTTAAAAAAGAGTTAGATGAAATTATTTATTTTGATGAAATAAATAACTTATTATATGGGTATTACTGGAATATTGCAGATGACTATGTTAAAATCACTGTTAGGAGTATTAACTTGCTAAATACATATGAAAAAGACATTATTGAAATTCCTATTGTTGAATTGAGGCTATGGGAAAATCACTTAGAACAGGAAGGTATAAGTAATTTCATTGTGCCTCCCATTCGCTTTTTTAAAATGGTAAATTCTCGCTATATAATAATTATACACAGAAAGTTTTCTCTTCCCAATTCTGATAATGAATGGCAAATTTATGTAATAGACCTTTTTGAAAATAAATTCTATAGTTACATTTACGATAATGATTCTAAAAAGCCATTTCCTATATCCTATATAAGGTATTTTCCTGTTAGCAATAATGACGGTTTTATATTTATCAAATTTGGACAAATTGACGCTGAGGAAAAGGAAATGTATTGGCCACCAGAAAATTCAAGAATGATTCAACACTTTTGGGAGGCTTTTGCATTTTATCCATTGAATAAATTTATTGAAGATGTTAAAAATCAAAAATTATTTTTAGACGCTTATATTGTTGAACGTATCTCAGAAAATTTTTCCTTTCGCTATTTGGATGATATTGAATCGATAAAAGATTTGTGCTTCTACTATATTAAGAAATCTTTAAAAACTAATTTATCCAAGCTTATAAAATTAGAACTTAAAAATTATACCAAAGAGATAATGCAAACTTCAATCAATCTTGATAATAAATTCATGCACTATAATAATGGTTTTCTAACGGCTATCTCTTTATCAATTGAAGAAATAAATGATAAACAAAATCTGTTAAGAATAAGTAAAGAATTTTTAAATGGTAACAATACAAAAAGGGTAAATATTCTCCTAAGTAAAGAAGAGCAATTTATGCCAGATATCATGTACAAGTACATCTTAAAACATGGTCTTTTTTTAACTTTCTCCCCTCGTTTTGACTATAGAGATATTCCAAAGCATTATAAAATAAAGGTATATTCATTAGAGTCTTCTTCAGCTTTTTTTGAATTTATCACAAAATACCCTCTTTCAAGTCCTTTTACAATTACACTTGTTGAAAAAAACAAAGCGAATGATGAATTTTTATTAATCTTATAATAGCAAGTTTTTTTGAAATCATTTTTAAAATCTTTTCTTTTAAAGCAAAACTTGAAAAGGATAAATAAAAGTTTGCCACGTTTAAATTTCTGAGAGAGAATTTTTTAGCTTCTCCCTCAAATCATTATATCATACGTAAATAAATACAATAAGTCTGGAAGATAGAATAATTGAATAAAATGAATTTTGTTGGCTATTTATTTGAATCAGAACGAACATTAGAAACGGCTCCTCTAAAACTTCTTCCTCAATAATATAGTAAATATAATATTGGGTTCATCTAACAACTTGACTGTTATTACAAAGAGAAATATTATAAAGGAGCCCATAACTAAAATCAATAATTTTTCTTGACTTTGTCAGTTTGAAGCTCAAAAAGCTTGGGAGGACTGGGATTGACAAAATATGGACCTCAATTTTGTCACTACATCATTTGCTAATACCAATAAATTCTAAGCCTTCCTCATATGTCATGAAGTTTTTTGGACCCTTTATCTTCATTACATTCAGTATATCTCCAGCTTCTCCCTCAATTTTTTGCTTTATCAAATATTTCTTCCCTTTTATCTCTATTTCAAAAAAGTTCATTGAATATATTGCTTCCATTATCCTTTCACTACTTATTCCTTTACCTTTTCTCCTCAAAATATATTCCAATGTCCTTTGCAGTAAAAATGCCAAAAAACATATCACAAAATGTCCTTTTATTCTGCTTTCTGTAAAGTGATATATCGGTCGCACTTCTAAACAGCTTTTCATTACTCTGAATGACTGTTCTATCTTCCATAAATCGTGATATGCTCCTAAAACCTCTTCTACATCCATATCCTTTTTGCTCGTTTGAATTGCATAATAACCGTCAAATTTCTCATCTCGTTTTATCGCTTCCTCATCCAATACATATTCTTCTGATTTTGATTTCTTCTTCAAATATTTCCTTGCACCTTTCTTTTCTAAGGCTGTTATGCTTCCTTTGTTCTCTAAAAGCTCTTTGGCTTTTCTTACCAATCTCTCTCTGTCTTCTTTGTCTTTCTTGGCTCTCTTGCTTGAATACGTTATTATCAAATTCTCTTCTATTTTGAACTCTTTACCCTCTTCATCCTTGACAATATTTGTTCTTTCCAATACCTTATATTTGAATTCATCACCATAAATTTCTTCAGCATTCAAACATCTTTTGCCATCAAGTCTTTTATATCCTTCTTCATTAAAAACTTCATCTAAAATTTCTTTACTTGCATTCTTTAATCTGCTTGCTACTATATAGTCGTACCCAGCTTCTTTTATCATCTTTAAATTTATTCTGCTGTTAAGCCCTTTGTCTGCTACTATTATTATCTTATCTATACTAAATTTTTCCTTCAGCTTCCTCAGTATCTTTACCATCGTCTTGCTATCTATCGTATTACCAGGAAAAAGTTCATACCCTATCGGTCTGCCTTCTTTGTCCACCAAAAGCCCTAATACAACTTGCACTTCATTTACCTTGTTGTCTTTGCTAAACCCAAAATTTTTAAGTTCATCCGCTCTACAACTCTCAAAGTATATTGTCGTCACATCATAAAACACTACATCAACTACCATCTTAAATAAGTCTTTATTTCTCTGATACAGGTATGTCTCTAAATCTTCTTTTACACTGTCAAGAAAATCTAAACACCTGTACAATTGATTCAAATCTATATCCTCTTCAAATCCAAAATATTTGCTTCTCTGATGATAAGTTCTTAGTTTGCTCATTGGCTCTATCAATCTCTGTATGGTCATTAAAAAACTTACTTTGTCTACATCAAATTTTATCTTTCTCTCTTTTGCTGCTTTCCCTTTTAAAAACTTATCAATTTCAAGCTCCTGCCATAACTTTCTGTATACAATGTATCCCCAGTTTTTTACAACTGCATCCGAAATATCTTCTTCAGATTCAATAGTAACAGCTTTTGCATTCTCAGTAGTTGTTTCAGCGACAATATCAGATAGTTTTTTTACAATGTTTTTAAAAGCGGGGTCATCTTTGAGAATATCAAGTCTACCAAAGTTAAATAGTACTCTTTGCTTTACTTTACCATTTTCACGGTAATTTTCGACTAACCTAACATACTGATAACCGCCAGCATTAGTAATTTTGACAAACATATGGCAACTCCTTGAAGATAGTTTGTTATATTGTACCACAAAATATTTAAAAAGTCAAGCAAATTCAGTATATATTAAGCTAAAATTTGTCCCTACATTTTTTAAAATTTTTTATTTTTCTCTTCTTGAAACCCGCATAAATTAAGACTTTGTTATTTTTTGTTAGCTCAAAAACACCTCTTAACTGACAAAGTCAAGAAAACTTCTTCCTCAATAATATAGTAAATATAATATTGGGTTCATCTAACAACTTGACTGTTATTACAAAGAGAAATATTATAAAGGAGCCCATAACTAAAATCAATAATTTTTTGATCTACGAGTAGTAAAATAATAGAAAATAGCACCTTTTGCCTTTTTATGTTTTTAAAACTCCTACTGATAAAGTTTAGAAATTTATGGGAATAGAAAGTTTATACATGCTTTAGTAACTGATGATAAAAACTATGAAATTTTATAATAGAAATAGATATTCTAAACAAAATGGTAAAGAAAATTCTCTATTTTTCTTATGGAATCTATAATTTAAACTCCTGCATCGCTCTATAAAAATGAAAAACATTTTGCTTTTATCTTTGATATTGCAAACAAAAAATTGTACCAATTCCCTCCTGAAGCAGAAGCCTATTCGAATTAGTTTGAACAAAAAACTTAAAGGCAAAGTCGGAACAATTACCAAAGCTCTTGATTAGTGTTCAAATATAAAATCAACATTGTAAACATGAATTTTTCTACTACAACTAACAACCCCATACTGTACAAAGCAATACAAGAGGCAACTAAAAAAGCAATAATCATAATAGCTGCTGCCAGAAATTCCTTTAAAACAGATGACCTGGATTCCCAGTATCATACAATGTGGTTATATCTGTTGCTTCTGTCAACTACAAAAACCAAATATCGCAGTTTTCTTCTCAAGGCAAAATTGATTTTTGCTCTTATGGCGAAAATATTTTGTCCACAGCTCCAAACAATAGCTACAAACTCTCAAGCGGAAACTCTGTTGCTGCTGCACACCTGACAGCAATTATCGCTCTTATCTTAAGCAAACCAGAAAAGTGGAGCTTGCTACCTAAGCACAGCATAAACAAAGATAAAATCTATAATCTACTCCTAAAACTTTCTGAAGACCTAGGTGAAAAAGGTAAAGATAATATATTTGGCTTTGGTCTTGTGAGATTCAAATTTTCTTATCAATTCTGTCAGCTTTGCAAAGCCAAGATATGATGTTTGGAAAGATAAAATAAAGGTCTATAATGTTGACAAAAAAATTAAAGCAGCAGAAGCTGAGTATGAAGGATACAAGTATATTGCTACGCTTGACAAAGATACAAATGAGATAAAATTAAAAGTCAAGCCAATCAAAAATAAAAAGTTTGATAAAAGTTTAGACACATCAATCCCAGAAGAAAAAACTTTTCTGTAAAAGTAGAATACTTTGATGGTGAGAATTTAAAAGCAAAATTGATTGATGAAAAAACAAAGGAAGAGTATAATATTGGTGATTCTGAAACTGTCTCGGCACAGTTTGCCATTGCTATCCCAATAGCCTTAGGGCTTGCAGAAGCTTTAATAGCTTCTCTTTTGCTAATTGGTAAAGTAATTGAATTATTTGGAGAGAAATACGTAGAGGCAAGTGAAGTAATTGAAAACGTCAAAAATAACAAATATGAATATTATAAAGCAGCAATAAAAAATGGTATTCTTTATATCGGTCCAGCAATAGACTATCCAACGGCATTTACAAGAGTATATAATTTTGAGCTTGATGTCTTTTGCAAAAATAAAAGTTTAGCTTATACACTTGCACAAAATGTGGCAAATTCATTTCCTTTTGGTGGTTTTGTAAGAGGACCTGATAAAGATGGTTATAGCTCTATTTATTTTTATCATTATCATGTTTATAAATATATAACATCAAGCTTTGTATATAAATTACCATGTCATATTTTCTTCCCGTAAGATAACTTAGTAGGGTTGTTGTAATTAAAACTACAACAACCCTATGTCTTATGTTGAAAACAAAATAAGGAATGGAGTGAGCATAGCAATATGTCTAAAATTATGATATACAATTTAAATGAATTACTTAATATTTTTGGAAATCCTACTAATTTTGACGTTTCTTCATTATTAGCAAAAAACATTAATAATGTAAGTGTCATTTATCAGAGTGATAGTTACGTGTTATTTACCATTAGCGATTGTTATGATACCTATAATATACAATCAATTATAATTGTGGCATTAGAAAATAACAATATTAAAGCGACTTTTACTCATATCATAAAAAACGAAATTTCAGAAATAATTTATTTTGATGAAGAAAAATTAAGCTTGCTTGGTTATTCAGTAAAAGCCATCTCATCAAATTTAGTCGAATTGAAAATATTCCAAATTGATTTAATTAAGAATGATGAAAAAATAGTTTACAGATATACTTTAGATTATTGTGAAGAGAATGCAAATTTAATAAACCACATACCCATCCATGTATGTGCTATAAATAATAGATATATTATGATAATAACTCCAAATATTGAACATTTTAAAAATAAAATTGCTTTAGTTTTTGACATCATAGGAAAACAACAGATTTTTATCGATCCTTACATTATAGATGAGCACTACATTTATGAATTATTAGACATCTCCGTTGTAAGCATTAATGGCAAAAAAAATATATTAATCAAAACTGGACAAATATGTTCATTTGATAAAAGAGTATTTTTCTGTTCTAAAAAGCAATATTTTGTAAACTCAATAGAAACTATTATAATTATACCCTGTGAAGAATTAATTCAGAATTTAGTCAATGGAAAATTTAAGTTTACTAATTACATAGTAGATAAAGCTGAGTATTGCGAAACATTAGATTTTCCAATTAAAGCACGTATTTATAATCCATATTATTATGCAAACAGCAAATCCTATTCAATCATATACTATAAAGAAAATTTCATAACTAAAAAAACTGATATTATTTCATACAATCTGGAGACTAAAAAGAGCTCTTATATTGGTTCTTTACCATTCCCGTTAGAAAAAATACCTCCAATATACAAAGAAAAAGATAAACACTTTATTATGTACATTCCTTTTTATCCTCATGCAATTGGAGGAATACCGAGTAAATACTTTATAAAACATTATATTGAATCTAACCAACTTTCTTTTATTGAATTACCAATTTCAATTTCATCAAATGAGATTTTAAATGAAGTGGAGTTTTTTAACAATGATACAATTATTGAAACAAAAAACTTTGAGTCAGGACAAAATCTTATATATTCAGTAAATAATGATATGCTTATTGCAAAAATAGGCTATGGAGAAAATTACTTATTTGTTGTAAACCCTAAAACAAATGATCTTAATGCGATTATGGTTTATCCTCGATTTTTAAAAAAAAGTTAAGAAGTTGTTGAATAAAAGATATAACCATTGTAAGTAAAAATATGTAAGTAAAAATATACATAGGAGAAATAAAAAATATCCTCCTTATTTAATTTTTTCTATATTACGAAATATCTTGAGTATCAAGTGTTTTAAATATTACCTATTTTTGTGAGGTGTCAATAAGTGCATAAAATAACTTTTATGGGACACTTGTTTGAGCCCCAAATTGTACTATCAGAAAATCCACTTAAAAAACGTTACAACTTAAGGCTCTTATATCACAAAGAAACTTTGTTTATAGCAACAAGAGAGAAAAATTCTAACTCAAAAATAACAAACTTGCTTTTATATTCCTTTGAGAAAGATAGACATCTTTATTTATTAAGTGATTATGATTTAAAAACATCATTAGACGATATTATTGGATTTGATAGATTAAAGAAAGTTGTTTATGGATTATCTGTAAATTATAGTTTATCTACTCTTGCTATATTAAAGATAGATGTACTAAATCACATTGAGGAAAAATTGTATGAAATAAAATTATTTAATAACTCATTAGTTGAATTTGATAAGTTTTCAGGACAAAGTGAATTTTTTTGCCAAACAAAAATTTTAGACGATAGATATTCTATTTTTGTATTAGAAGTACAAACAAAGTCAATTAATTATAGAAAGTCAAAATTTTTTCTTTTTTTCTTTGATATTTTATTAGAAAAAATTTATGACCTTTCATATATTTCTGAAAAGATTATAAAAAAGATTAATTTGAGTAAAACTACACTGCTACATGGAAAATATATTTTATTTGAAACTGGCAGAATTGGTGATTCAGAAAAATTTGATATTATTTTTGAAGCGATACAAGTGAAAGGTAAAAATTTTGACCATATGGATTTTTCTGTTGAACAAACTATGATAATCTATCCTTTTGAAAAATTTTTAGAAGATATTTCAAACTGTAACTTAAGTTTTGAAAAATATTGTTTTGAAAAAACTGATTTTTCAGCTGTTATCCTAACCGACTGTCGGTGGTTTGAAAATGATGAGTATTTTTATATAAAAACTTTTACGACAGAAAATAAGTCAGAACTTATAAAAGTAAAGGTTTCAAACAAGGGTGTCGAAAAAAAAGAAATTATCTGTAGACTTAATGAAAGAATTATAAGTGACTCAATTTTTGTAAAAGAAAGAATATTAGATTATGGAAAATTAATTGATGAAAATTTATTCTATGTTATAATAGTCAATAAAATAAGTCCATATTGTGCTAAAATTTCAATCTTATATATTGGAAAATGCGTTGACAAAAAAGATTATTATTTTGAATTTAAAGAAAAAGAAAATGTTATTAAAATAAATATTTTTGAAAACTATATGATTACTTGCAAAATGTGTTTTGAGGAAAAAGATATATACACAAATCCCGACAATCTTCATTTAGCTTATAAATGCTATAGTTTCCCTGACAAACAACTCATTTATTTCGTAGATGGTATTCACATGTTATATAAAGAGTTAATTTTTAAAAATCCTTTCGATAAAACTGAAACACTTTTTTATTTTTACTAAAGGGCAGTTGGTTTGTACTTGCAATTGATATTATATACAAGCTTGTTAAATAGAATTAGTTGTCAGAAAAGAAAAACACTCTGCAAGGATGATGGCAATGGCTAATTTTTACTAAAACATAAAAACAAAAATTTTTAAACTTCCTTATGACTATCTGGCAACCCTCATTGCCAAAAATAATTGAAAATTAGGAGGGAATTTTTAAAATAATGTTTGAAATTCCTGTATATGATTTATCAGAAATATTAAAAGGTTATTATAAAATTACATGGGAAGATTATACTTTTTCTTCAAAAAAAATACCCCAGTTTCGACTTGAGCCTATTTATCAAAGCGATAATAATATACTGTTTCTTATGAAAAAGAAAGATATACCTGAAGATATTATCGAATCTATTATAGTCTTATCTCTTAAAAATGGCAAAGTTGAACAAACTATCAACTATAAACTAAAAAACAAAATCTCTCAAATAATTTTTTTTAATGAAGAGAAATTTATTTTAATTGGCTATACGATGGCTTTAATCAATGCTAAATTTGGCAAGATAAAAATATTTATTATCGATCCAATAAGAAAAGTAGAAACATTAATGTACAGTTTTATTGTAGAACTTTCTGGAGTAAATAAAGACGAAGAATTGCTCATCCCATTTGCAAGTTATGTATTGGCACTAAACGAAAGATATATAATGCTAATAAATATTGATATGAATTTCAAAGATAAATCTGTCTTGATAGCTGATCTTTATGATAAATCTGAACTTTATCTTAATCCATATATAATAGATGAGCACTCTATTTTCGAAATTTCATACGCAGAAATAAAAAAATTTAAAAATAAAGATTATTTACTTATTAGCACTGGCAGAATCTGCCCAGATGAGAAAAGAGATTATTTTAATTTGGGTAAAGAAGATATTATTAATAAGATTAATACTTTATTGGTTATCCCTTGTGAGGAACTGATTCAAGATTTAAACAAAGGTATAATACCTGTATTATCTAAATACTTGATTGATAAAGCCGAGTATTCTGAAATGTTGGCTTTTTTGGAATATGGAAAACTCAATTATGGCTTTTTTTACCGTATAAAAAGCAATTTTCAATATATTGATTCCCAATCTATACTTTATGGAAAAGAAAACTTTACGGCAAACATCACAGATATATTTTCCTTTGACTTAGAAACAAAAAAACGTACTTATATTGGTTCTTTATCTATTCCATTAGAAAAAATACATCGATTATATAAAGAAGAGAACAAATACTTTTTACTATGTTCCTCTTTCTATCCTTATTCAATACCAGCTCAAAATTATTTTATAAAACATTATATAGGAACCAACGAAATTTCTTCTTTTGACCTACCAATCAATATCCCACCAAAAGAATTAATAGAGGAATTTTATTTTTTAAAAAACCTTTTTATTGCTGTCACAGTAGATCCAGTAGAAAATTATATGCATCTTTACTTTTCTGATGAGGATATACCAATAGTTAAAGTAAGATGCTTAGATGAATTTTTTTTATTAACCGTACATCCCGAAACAGAAGAACTTAGTTCTGTCATAATATACCCCCGATTCTTAATAAAATGAATTAACTAAAAATGTTGTCACACATGTGTGGCAGGCTATAATATCATCTGCTTCATAAAGTTTTCTAAATGTGAGGTGTAAATAAGTGGGTAATGTAACCTTTGTAGGCCATTTGTTCATTCCACAAAAAAGCATATTGTCTGAAAATCCATTAAAAATGCCTTTTAAGAGGAGACTTTTGTACCACGAAGATATTTTATTTATTGCAACAAAAGAAGAAGATTCTTCTAATCTAAAAATTACAAATTTGCTAATATACACTCTTGAGCCAGATAAACACCTCCACCTTTTAGCTGAATACAATCTAAAAATCCCCATAGACGATATTATTGGAATTGACAAGGCAAAAGTGATTGTTTATGGTTTATCTATAGACCAAAATTCTTATGGTTTTTCTATATCAAAAATAGATGTACTAAACCATGTTGAAACAAACTTATATGAAATGAGATTTCCTAAACGCCGAAAAATTGAACCTGAACTTAGAACAAATCAAAAAAAATTTTTCTGTCAAACTAAAATTTTAGAAGGTAAATAGGAATAGTGAATAATTGCAAAAAATATAAATCTTATTTTTTCTTTGATGCAGTGGCAGAAAAAATTTATAATCTTTTATATGTTCCTGAAAAGTTTATAAATGAAATTGAAATACCCCAGACAACCTTGTTGGGAGGAAAATATATTTTCTTTCAAACAGGTAGAATTGGGGATTCTGAAAAATTTGATATTATCTTTGAGGCAATACAAGAAAAAAAAGAAAATTTCGATCCTTCTGATTTCCGTGTTAACCAAAAGATGATAATCTATCCTCTTAGCAAATTTCTTGAAGACATTTCTATTCGTAATGTTGATTTTAAAAGATATTGTTTTGAAGAGATGGATTTCAATGTTGTTGTTCCAAATTGTTGCAGATGGTTTGAAAATGATGAATTTTTCTATATAAAGACTTCTATAGCTCATAACAAGTCAGAATTAATAAGAGTCAAAGTTTCTGACAACGGTGTAGAGAGAAAAGAAATCATCTGCAGCCTTAATTAGAGAATTTTAAGTGATTTGATGTTCGTAAAAGAACATATTTTAGACAGCAAAAAAATTCCAAAAAAAATATATTTATTTTACATTGTGAAAGCCAGTAAAATAAATTCGTATTGTTATAGAGTTACTATTTTGTTTTTTGGAAAAAGGATAATTGAGAGGGACTTTTATTTTGAATTTAAAGAAAATGAAAATATCATTAAATTAAATTTTGAAAAAGATTACATAATTACATGTAAAATGCATTTTAATGAAGAAGATACATTGCAAAATCCCGACCATCTTTATTTAACTTACAAGTCTTATAGTTTCTCTAATAAACAGTTTAGTGGTTCTCAAGATCAAGTTCACATGCTATATAAAGACATTGTTTTAGATAATCCTTATAATCAAATGGAAACACTGATATATTTTTACTGATTTATTCTTGATAGCTAATGAAATTTATAAAGTGCTTTTGAAATTATCTAAAGACATAGGAAAAGAAAGAAAAGACAATATCTTTGGTTATGGTTTAGTAAAATTTTGTAATACAAAAATTACAAAGAGGTAGCTAAACAAACTTTTCAAAGCTACTTCTTGTCTTTTAACAAAGCAGTCAAATACTTTTATTTAGGAGGATAAAAATAATGAACATTGATGTTGTTTATATCCAAGATTTATCATCCGAAATGCATAATGTTTTAAAAAATAATCAATTGGGTAGTTTACCAATAGAGTGCAAAAATTTCTTATTAAGAAGTGTATTAAAGCAAAGCACATATAAATCTATTGGAATATGTTTTATTGATATCTCAAATCTTCAACTTAAAACCTACCTGTTTAAAAAAGAGTTAGATGAAATTATTTATTTTGATGAAATAAATAACTTATTATATGGGTATTACTGGAATATTGCAGATGACTATGTTAAAATCACTGTTAGGAGTATTAACTTGCTAAATACATATGAAAAAGACATTATTGAAATTCCTATTGTTGAATTGAGGCTATGGGAAAATCACTTAGAACAGGAAGGTATAAGTAATTTCATTGTGCCTCCCATTCGCTTTTTTAAAATGGTAAATTCTCGCTATATAATAATTATACACAGAAAGTTTTCTCTTCCCAATTCTGATAATGAATGGCAAATTTATGTAATAGACCTTTTTGAAAATAAATTCTATAGTTACATTTACGATAATGATTCTAAAAAGCCATTTCCTATATCCTATATAAGGTATTTTCCTGTTAGCAATAATGACGGTTTTATATTTATCAAATTTGGACAAATTGACGCTGAGGAAAAGGAAATGTATTGGCCACCAGAAAATTCAAGAATGATTCAACACTTTTGGGAGGCTTTTGCATTTTATCCATTGAATAAATTTATTGAAGATGTTAAAAATCAAAAATTATTTTTAGACGCTTATATTGTTGAACGTATCTCAGAAAATTTTTCCTTTCGCTATTTGGACGATATTGAATCGATAAAAGATTTGTGCTTCTACTATATTAAGAAATCTTTAAAAACTAATTTATCCAAGCTTATAAAATTAGAACTTAAAAATTATACCAAAGAGATAATGCAAACTTCAATCAATCTTGATAATAAATTCATGCACTATAATAATGGTTTTCTAACGGCTATCTCTTTATCAATTGAAGAAATAAATGATAAACAAAATCTGTTAAGAATAAGTAAAGAATTTTTAAATGGTAACAATACAAAAAGGGTAAATATTCTCCTAAGTAAAGAAGAGCAATTTATGCCAGATATCATGTACAAGTACATCTTAAAACATGGTCTTTTTTTAACTTTCTCCCCTCGTTTTGACTATAGAGATATTCCAAAGCATTATAAAATAAAGGTATATTCATTAGAGTCTTCTTCAGCTTTTTTTGAATTTATCACAAAATACCCTCTTTCAAGTCCTTTTACAATTACACTTGTTGAAAAAAACAAAGCGAATGATGAATTTTTATTAATCTTATAATAGCAAGTTTTTTTGAAATCATTTTTAAAATCTCTTCATTTAAAGCAAAACTTGAAAAGGATAAATAAAAGTTTGCCACGTTTAAATTTCTGAGAGAGAATTTTTTAGCTTCTCCCTCAAATCATTATATCATACGTAAATAAATACAATAAGTCTGGAAGATGGAATAATTGAATAAAATGAATTTTGTTGGCTATTTATTTGAATCAGAACGAACATTAGAAACGGCTCCTCTAAAACTTCTTCCTCAATATAGTAATATAATATTGGGTTCATCTAACAACTTGACTGTTATTACAAAGAGAAATATTATAAAGGAGCCCATAACTAAAATCAATAATTTTTTGATCTACGAGTAGTAAAATAATAGAAAATAGCACCTTTTGCCTTTTTATGTTTTTAAAACTCCTACTGATAAAGTTTAGAAATTTATGGGAATAGAAAGTTTATACATGCTTTAGTAACTGATGATAAAAACTATGAAATTTTATAATAGAAATAGATATTCTAAACAAAATGGTAAAGAAAATTTTCTATTTTTCTTATGGAATCTATAATTTAAACTCCTGCATCGCTCTATAAAAATGAAAAACATTTTGCTTTTATCTTTGATATTGCAAACAAAAAATTGTACCAATTCCCTCCTGAAGCAGAAGCCTATTTGAATTAGTTTGAACAAAAAACTTAAAGGCAGAGTCGGAACAATTACCAAAGCTCTTTATTAGTGTTCAAAAATAAAATCAACATTGTAAACATGAATTTTTCTCCTACAACTAACAACCCCATACTGTACAAAGCAATACAAGAGGCAACTAAAAAAGCAATAATCATAATAGCTGCTGCCAGAAATTCCTTTAACAGATGACCTCGATTCCCAGCATCATACAATGTGGTTATATCTGCTGCTTCTGTCAACTACAAAAACCAAATATCGCAGTTTTCTTCTCAAGGCAAAATTGATTTTTGCTCTTATGGTGAAAATATTTTGTCCACAGCTCCAAACAATAGCTACAAACTCTCAAGTGGAAACTCTGTTGCTGCTGCACACCTGACAGCAATTATCGCTCTTATCTTAAGCAAACCAGAAAAGTGGGGCTTGCTACCTAAGCACAGCATAAACAAAGATAAAATCTATAATATACTCCTAAAACTTTCTGAAGACCTCGGTGAAAAAGGTAAAGATAATATATTTGGCTTTGGTCTTGTGAGATTCAAATTTTCTTATCAATTCTGTCAGCTTTGCAAAGCCAAGATATGATGTTTGGAAAGATAAAATAAAGGTCTATAATGTTGACAAAAAAATTAAAGCAGCAGAAGCTGAGTATGAAGGATACAAGTATATTGCTACGCTTGACAAAGATACAAATGAGATAAAATTAAAAGTCAAGCCAATCAAAAATAAAAAGTTTGATAAAAGTTTAGACACATCAATCCCAGAAGAGAGAAACTTTTCTGTAAAAGTAGAATACTTTGATGGTGAGAATTTAAAAGCAAAATTGATTGATGAAAAAACAAAGGAAGAGTATAATATTGGTGATTCTGAAACTGTCTCGGCACAGTTTGCTATAGCTTTGCCTATTGCGTTAGGATTATTAGAGGCTCTAATTACAGTACTATTAGCCATTGGTGAAGCGATTGTAATTGTCGGAGTAACCTATATAGTAGCTTCGAGAGTGATAGAAAAGATAAATAATAGTACTTATGACTATTATATGGCAATAATTAGAAATAATAATGTTTATATCGGACCTGCTATTGATTATGAAACTGCTTATAATAGAGTTTCGTTATTCGAAGGAGATGTTTTCTGCAGAACTGAAACTAAAGCAAAAACTCTTGCTTTAAACGTTGCATATAGTAAACGAGGAACTATAATTGGACCAGAGAGACACAAAGATTATGCAAACTACTATCCGCATTATCATGTAAAAGATGCATATGGTTATAAGTTAGCTTCTCATATTTTCTTCCCGTATTGACATTTGTATACTATAACAGAACAATTCAACAGGCTGTTTACAGATGTAAAAACAGCCTGTTGAAATTTTGAATTACTGATGATGTAAAATTAACTATACAATGTAAATTTTGTTAGTGCAAATTGCTTTCAATATAGTGAGGTGAGGTAATTTATGAGAAATGTAGCTATTTTTAACATATATAACCTATGCAAAGAAATATCAAAATATAAGCCCAACAAAAGTGCTAAAATATCACCATCTTCACAATCATTCAATGGTGTTTTCTTGCTAAAGCCTACAATTACTCCAAATGCTGGTGTTTTGTTTGAAATAGTAAGATACCTTCCTAAAGCCGCAGTAGAAAGTATCTGTTTTGTCAAAGGAAAAGATTTGAGCTGCAACTTCTACAAGTTTTTAAATAACATTAAGCAGATTTTGTTATTCGATTATGAAAATTGCACATTATACGGGTATACGATGGAGAAGGTAAACAAAAATTTAGTAGAAATAAAAATTGTTAAAGTTGACCTTTGTTGTGCCCAAGAAAGTATAATTTTCAATTTTTTAATAGGCTATTTTGATAAAAACCCAGAAAGTGACCCTATAGAAACTCTGTATATCAGTGCTTTAAATCAAAGACATCTTTTAATTATCACTCCAAATATACCTCATTACCCAACAAAAATTGCAAAAATTATTGACATAGAAAGCAAAGAAGAAATTCCAATCAATCCTTATCTATTTGAAGAACATGATATATTTGAAATAGCAGACTTAAAGGTTATTCAAAAGCACAAGAACAAGAAATACATCTTAATAAAAACTGGTCGAATATGTTCATTTGAGAAAAGAAATTTTTATAATTCACATTCTAATCACTACAAAGACAAAATTGAAACTTTAATTGTAGCACCTGTTGAAGATGTTCTCGATGAAGCAATAAGCCAGAAAAAAATTGACTTTTCTAAGTATATTATTGCAACTGCGGGTAAAAACCAAACTGTTGAATTTGAATCTTTTATAAATGTTGATAATATTTTGGCTTCCATAACTGCTACAAATTTACCCTTCATTTTATATTCAAAGGAAAATTTTAGCAAAGGCAGTATAGAAATTTTCAAATTTGATTTAGAAAATAAAGCCACATACAAATTAATAAGTTTTGGTGGTAAAAAACCTTTTATATATTGTGATGATAAAGGATATTTTTTTATAGAAGCAAACTATTCTGATTTGTCAAATTCAAATCTACAAAAATTAGCTCTTGAAAAAATATACCTTGAAAATGATCAAAGAACAAAAGTAGAAATTATTATAGAAGAAGATGAAATATTTGAAAACCTATATTCTTGTTCATCTGCAAGTTTTATTACAACAAAAAACGTTTTAAAAGAAGAAATCAAAGTATACTTTTTAGATGAAAAAGAATCTTATTTCACCACAAAATTTTATGAAGGCTTTGTGCCTATTTTTAATACAGTCAAAGATGAAATAAAAGCATTTATAATTTATCCTTATTATGTTATAAATAGATAATACAAGAATAAATCAATAACAGCAATTGTAATTTTAATCTCAGATTTGTTATGCCAACTAAGTATACTTTTATAACTAATGAAAATACAAGCTGTGTATGGTAGAATAAAGCAATGATAACAATATCAAGAAAAAATTATTTGTTTCGATAGCAAAATTTAAAGAAATCGCGAGATATTTTGAAAAAATCAAAGGTATATTGAGAGAGGAGGCATTTTGATGTCATTTCAAATTTTATACATGCATGATATCTGCTCTGATTATAAAGAATTCTTAAAAACCTTAGATTTCCATGCGAAAGTTAGAAATAATATTTTTCTATAAGTTCGCCGCAAAAAATTGGAAATATTTTTCTTATAAGTATATTTAAAAATTTTAATGACCTTGGCGTAAAAAACAAAATGGTTGGATTATTTTTATTTGACTTATCAACCTTTGAAAGCAAGTTATATTTTTCTTGACTTTGTCAGTTTGAAGCTCAAAAAGCTTGGGAGGACTGGGATTGACAAAATATGGACCTCAATTTTGTCACTACATCATTTGCTAATACCAATAAATTCTAAGCCTTCCTCATATGTCATGAAGTTTTTTGGACCCTTTATCTTCATTACATTCAGTATATCTCCAGCTTCTCCCTCAATTTTTTGCTTTATCAAATATTTCTTCCCTTTTATCTCTATTTCAAAAAAGTTCATTGAATATATTGCTTCCATTATCCTTTCACTACTTATTCCTTTACCTTTTCTCCTCAAAATATATTCCAATGTCCTTTGCAGTAAAAATGCCAAAAAACATATCACAAAATGTCCTTTTATTCTGCTTTCTGTAAAGTGATATATCGGTCGCACTTCTAAACAGCTTTTCATTACTCTGAATGACTGTTCTATCTTCCATAAATCGTGATATGCTCCTAAAACCTCTTCTACATCCATATCCTTTTTGCTCGTTTGAATTGCATAATAACCGTCAAATTTCTCATCTCGTTTTATCGCTTCCTCATCCAATACATATTCTTCTGATTTTGATTTCTTCTTCAAATATTTCCTTGCACCTTTCTTTTCTAAGGCTGTTATGCTTCCTTTGTTCTCTAAAAGCTCTTTGGCTTTTCTTACCAATCTCTCTCTGTCTTCTTTGTCTTTCTTGGCTCTCTTGCTTGAATACGTTATTATCAAATTCTCTTCTATTTTGAACTCTTTACCCTCTTCATCCTTGACAATATTTGTTCTTTCCAATACCTTATATTTGAATTCATCACCATAAATTTCTTCAGCATTCAAACATCTTTTGCCATCAAGTCTTTTATATCCTTCTTCATTAAAAACTTCATCTAAAATTTCTTTACTTGCATTCTTTAATCTGCTTGCTACTATATAGTCGTACCCAGCTTCTTTTATCATCTTTAAATTTATTCTGCTGTTAAGCCCTTTGTCTGCTACTATTATTATCTTATCTATACTAAATTTTTCCTTCAGCTTCCTCAGTATCTTTACCATCGTCTTGCTATCTATCGTATTACCAGGAAAAAGTTCATACCCTATCGGTCTGCCTTCTTTGTCCACCAAAAGCCCTAATACAACTTGCACTTCATTTACCTTGTTGTCTTTGCTAAACCCAAAATTTTTAAGTTCATCCGCTCTACAACTCTCAAAGTATATTGTCGTCACATCATAAAACACTACATCAACTACCATCTTAAATAAGTCTTTATTTCTCTGATACAGGTATGTCTCTAAATCTTCTTTTACACTGTCAAGAAAATCTAAACACCTGTACAATTGATTCAAATCTATATCCTCTTCAAATCCAAAATATTTGCTTCTCTGATGATAAGTTCTTAGTTTGCTCATTGGCTCTATCAATCTCTGTATGGTCATTAAAAAACTTACTTTGTCTACATCAAATTTTATCTTTCTCTCTTTTGCTGCTTTCCCTTTTAAAAACTTATCAATTTCAAGCTCCTGCCATAACTTTCTGTATACAATGTATCCCCAGTTTTTTACAACTGCATCCGAAATATCTTCTTCAGATTCAATAGTAACAGCTTTTGCATTCTCAGTAGTTGTTTCAGCGACAATATCAGATAGTTTTTTTACAATGTTTTTAAAAGCGGGGTCATCTTTGAGAATATCAAGTCTACCAAAGTTAAATAGTACTCTTTGCTTTACTTTACCATTTTCACGGTAATTTTCGACTAACCTAACATACTGATAACCGCCAGCATTAGTAATTTTGACAAACATATGGCAACTCCTTGAAGATAGTTTGTTATATTGTACCACAAAATATTTAAAAAGTCAAGCAAATTCAGTATATATTAAGCTAAAATTTGTCCCTACATTTTTTAAAATTTTTTATTTTTCTCTTCTTGAAACCCGCATAAATTAAGACTTTGTTATTTTTTGTTAGCTCAAAAACACCTCTTAACTGACAAAGTCAAGTATATTTAAAAATTTTAATGACCTTGGCGTAAAAAACAAAATGGTTGGATTATTTTTATTTGACTTATCAACCTTTGAAAGCAAGTTATATTTTTTCAATAATAGCTATTATCAAATGTTGTTTTTTGATGATAAAAATTATACCTTTTATGGATGTCGTTATATAGTTAAAAACAATTTGTTAAAAATAAATGTCTGTGAGGTTAATTTACATAAACATATAGAAAAAACTGTAATGGAAGTGCCAATTATAAATTTGAATAATTCTGAACAATTATTAAATGTTAATTTAAGTATTAAAATGTTAAAAACCAATACATTATAATTTTTCTTGAAAATCTATATCAAAATGAGTTTAAGATTATTCTCATTGATATAGTAAATAAGAAATATTATACTTATGAGCCTAAAAATTCTTGTGGTGATTACCTGCTTTATACCTTTTTATTCATGGATTATTTATCACTTAACGACAACAATAACAACGGTTACATTCTTATTAAAACCGGAAAAATACAATCATGTGAAAAAGAAGTGCTTTGGAACAGCGATAATATTAATTGTATAGTTGATGCCTTAGAAACCTTTATACTTTATCCTCAAAATAAATTCATACAAGATATAATTTCACAAAAACTTTATTTTGATTCATATTTAGTTGATTGCTCATTAAGAAATTCATCATTTGAGCTATATAATTTTATTGACGGTCAATATTATTTTTATGCAAAATACTACTTTGACAAAAATAAAACAGAACTTATAAAAATAAATATGCGCAATCTCACAAAACAAGATTCCTATCTAGTAAATGGAATTGTTTATCCACTTTTCAGGGACAAAGAAGGAAATTTTTTATGTTCCAATGTTCTGAAAAACAAGAAACTACTAAGAAAAAAATTAAAATAATTAATGAACATATTTTGAAAAATGAAAAACAAGTAATAGATATCGATGTCAGTAATGATGAAAAATTATTTCCCCATCATTTGTCTTTAGTATTTGAAAATTTTTTAAACGGCTTCATTATAACATCTTCACCAACTATCGATTTTGACAATCCAAAACATTATAGAATAAAAATATACTCTGTAAAAACTAAAAACCTGTTTATGAATTTCAGACAAAATATCCAGTATTTCTACATTGTGCATATGGCTTAATTAAAAATCCTTTTAAACAAGACGAGTTTGTTTTCTTACTATTTTGACAATTACTTTTTTAAAATTTGAATTGAAAACATGAAACCAAAATTGATGTGTTTGTTATATATTGAAATGCAGCAGGGTAAGAAATATTGAAACCATAGCTTTTGAATTGTGTATAATATTAGTCGTAAAGACAATACAATACATAGGAGGGAGTTATTAAAATCATGTCTGAAATTCCTGTATTTGATTTATCAGAGGTATTAAAGGATTACTATAAAATTACATGGGAAACCTATGCTTTTTCTTCGGCTAAAAAAGACAAGTTTTGTGTTTATCCTACTTATCAAAGTTGTAATAATATATTGTTTATTATGGAAAAGAGCGATATACTTGGAGATATTATTGAATCTATTATAGTCTTATCCCTTAAAAATGGCAAAGTCGAGCAAATTATTAACTACAAATTAAAAAACAAAATTTTTCAAATAATATTTTTTGATGAGGAAAAACTTACTCTTATTGGCTACACAATGACTTTAATTAACACTAAATTTGGTGAATTAAAAATATTTAGCATTGACCTAACAAAAAAAGAAGAAAGGTTGATGTACAGTTTTATTATAGAACTTTCTGGAGTAAATAAAAACGAAGAATCTCTTATTCCATTTAAAATTTACGTATTGGCACTAAATAAGAGGTATATAATGCTAATAAATATTGACACAAACTCCAAGGATAAATCTGCTTTGATAGTTGATCTTTATAATAAATCTGAATTCTATTTAGATCCATCTATAACAAATAACCACTCTATTTTCGAAATTTCATTCGCAGAAATAAAAAAATTCAAAAACAGAAATTATCTATTTATTAAAACTGGTAGAATTAGCTCAGATGAAAAAAGATACTATTTTAATTTAGGTGAAGATATAATTAATAAGATTGAAACCTTATTGATTATTCCTTGTGAAGAGTTAATTCAAGATTTAATCAGCGGTGTAATGCCTGCGTTATCTAAATATATAATTGATAAAGTTGAGTATTCTGAAACATTAAGTTTTTTAAACTATGGAAAACCTAATTATGGCTTTTTTTACAGTATAAAAAGTCATTCTCTTTATATCGATTCTCCATTTATTCCTTATGTAAAAGAAAATTTTTTGACAAAAAGAACCGACATCTTTACTTACAATCTAGAAACGAAAAAAAGAGCTTTTATAGGGTCCCTACCTTTTCCCTCAGAAAAAATACGTCCAGTATATATAGAAGAGAATAGATACTTTTTATTATATCGTCCTTTCCATACTTATTTACTACCAATTAAAAATTTTTTTATAAAACATTACATAGGAACCAATGAAATTTCCTTCTTCGAACTACCAATTAATATTCCATATAAAGAACAAATTGAAGAGTTTTATCTTTTAAAAAACTGTTCCATTTTTGTCACAGTTAATCCAGAGGAAAAATATACATATATTTATTTAAACGATAATGAGTTAATAAGAAAGATATCATATATGGAAGAATTTTTCTCATTAATTGTAAATTCTGAAACAGAAGAACTAAATGCTATTATAATATATCCAAGATTTTTAATAAAACATGACTCTTGAGTTTATTGTCCTTAATAGTTTTTATAAAAGTTTTAGTTAAAAAAAATATAATTGAGGTTGTTGAATAAAAGAAATAACCATATAGAGTAAACATAGTAACAAAAGAAAAAATCCTCCTTGTGTTATAATTTTAATTTAAGAGAAAACCACAAAAAAACACAAGGAGGAAAAGATATACATGAATATTAAATCACAAAATGAGAAATTTTCAAAGCTGCTTTTTGTAATAAAAAGGTTACTGAAGTTTTATCGAGGAAGATAAAGCAAAATAGAAGGGGACGACCGAGGAAATTTAATCTGTTTCAGATAATAGCTTGTTTGGTTTATAAAGTTAAAAAGGGGATAAAGAGTTTCAGAGAATTAGAATATCGAATAAATCAAAACAAAGAGTTTAAGCAAGTAGTAGGTATAGAAGAAAGTCCGGACTATTCATATTTTGCAAAGTTATCAAGAAAAATAGAAGAAGAATACATGCAAGATATAAAAGATGTATTAATAGCTGAAATAGAACCTGATATGAGTATAGTGATAGTAGACTCTACGCCGCTTAGAAGTGCCAAAAATGATTCAGAAGCAAAAATAGGTATACATATTACAATAGGATTTTATAGGGGATACAAATTACATCTTTTGTGTACAGGTAAAGAAGAAGTAATACCACTTTTCTGGATTTTAACAGGGACAAATTAATAGACGTGCGACAAGAAGAGCTTTTGTATAGGGCATGGGGCTCTTTGGCTGTGAGATTGTATTAGCAGATGCGGGATACGATTGTAGTAGAATAGTTTAATATAGCAAATGAGCTTAAAGTTAAATTTGTTGCCGGGATAAACAAAAGAAACATGAAAGATATAAACAATGTTAGCAATAGTTTTAAAAGCAAGAACATAAGATTTTTAGAAACTGAAGAGGGTAAAAAGTTATCCAGGCAGAGAACAAAGATTGAAAGACTACTTAGCAAATTAAAAGGTGAAAATAATCTTGAGAATGTAAGGCTCAAGGGATTTAGAAATTATAAAAGGTATATTGATTGGATACTAAGCTGTTTGAGCAACTTCTTAGAAAGTTAGAAGGTAAAAAGTTTTCTTTCGCTTATGAATGGAATCAATAATTTATGTTTGTTTTATGCATTGCTGGTAATATTTTTTATTCAACAACCTAATTCTTATTAGATTAAACAATCCAATAAAAGCGCCGAGCGGACAAAAATATTTGCAAAAAGGTCTTTCAATAATAAAAGAAAGTATAATTATGACTATGAGGAAAATCAAAGCCTGTATAGCCACTTCACCAGTCCAAAATGTAAATAATGTATGATAAGGATCAATATTTGCAAAAACTAAAGTGCCTGTTTTAGCTGTTATATATACAACCCATAAAAGTACGACATATCTAAAATATCTAAAATATCTGTCATATTTTGAAGGAATAAATTTATTAAACCTCTTCTTAAAAATCATCTTACCTAATTTACCTATCCATTCTTGCACTGAACCAAATGGACATATAAAGCCACAAAATATTGATCCAAAAAGAATTGATAAGACAGTTACAATAGCTAACAATACAAATGACGATTCATGAATTTTTTGAACAAAAGTTCCTTTAGTAATAAGTTGATATACTGAGACCACACCACCAAATGGACATAAACTATGTAATGATGCTTTAGAGAAAAAAGGTATTTTAATTGCCACTCCTTTTTCAGCTAAAGAGTGAATTATTGCAATAATTAGAATAATAGTAAAAAACAATATTTGAGAAAAAAGCCTGAGATATTTATTGATTTCATTTTTTTTTGTAGATTTTTTCAAAGTAACTCCTCCCCTTTCTTAATTAATAGGCTTAGCAGAGCAAAAACACCCTGCTAAGCCCAAATGTCTACTTACTTATTTTGATTGACTTGAAGAATTACCATTTACAAAACCTCTCATACCTCTGCCGTAGCCAATACCTTTACCTTGTCCAATACCCTGCTTTTGGACATTTTTCCCACCAAATAGTCCATACCCTGTTTGTGGTCTGTTTGCGTAGCCCTGTCCGTTGCAGCTGTCAATTCGTGCTTTCATCTGTGCCTTTATTGCATCTGCCTGTTCTTTTGTAATAACGCCATCTTTTACTTTTTGGTCAACTAAAGCAGCTTTTTCCTGATATACAGCACTTTTAAACTTCTCAGCTGTCACACCTTTTGACAAAGCTATCTGGTAGAAAGTCTGACCTTGTGACCTCAAATATACAACCTCATCAACTGTAAGACCTGTCAGCTTTGCTACAATTGATGCCATAAACTGAGCACCATATCCTCTTGCCATGTGCAAAACTGTGGTATTAGTTGCTGATGCTGGATTGGTGTTTGAAACACTTGTTGCGGCAAAAGCAGCTAAGTTCAGGGCAAGCACTAATAAAGCCACCGCTACCACAAAACCTATTCTTCTTTTCATTTGAATCAACCTCCTAAAAACTAAAATTTTGTTTTGCAAGTTTAAATATAAAGGTATTTTGTGAAACTGATGTGAAGAAATTGTGGAGTTTTTGTGAAGAAAATCTTTTTAAATAAATTGTCTTTTGAAAATGAAGATTTTTTCTCAAATCTTTGGTAAAATTTATTTAAGGAATTATGGTTGTTCACATCTAAAATTCACAAGGAGTGAGTTATAGGTTGAAGATACTGCTGATTGAAGATGAAGAAAAGCTCAGAAAAATAATAAAGTTATATCTTGAAAAAGAAGGGTTTGAAGTAGAAGAAGCATCGGACGGAAACGAAGCAATCGAAAAATTTCAACCTTCAATGTACTCTGTTGTAATCTTAGATGTGATGTTACCCCAAAAAGATGGCTGGAGTGTGTTGAGAGAAATAAGGAAAAAGGACGATACGCCAGTTATAATGCTAACAGCTCGTGGAGAGGATGATGATAAGATATTTGGATTCGAACTTGGTGCTGATGACTATGTTGTAAAGCCTGTCAGCCCAAAAGAAATTGTTGCACGTGTAAAGGCAATTTTAAAGAGAACTAAAAAGCCCAGTTCAGATGACATTTTGTTCATCGACAAAGCAGCAAGAGAGGTATATGTAAAAGGTCAAAGAGTGAATCTAACTCAAAAAGAATATGAACTTTTATTGTACCTATATGAAAGGCAAAACATTGCCCTTTCAAGAGAGCAGATTTTAAATAGTGTATGGGGTTATGAATATTATGGTGATCTTAGAACTGTGGATACACATATTAAAAACCTCAGAGAGAAGCTCGGAGATCTCAGAGATTACATTAAAACAGTAAGAGGTTATGGATATAAGTTTGAGGTGAAAAAATGAGAAGGATAAGTTTTAAACTATTGATTTATACTACTATTTTGCTTTTGTTTATGTTAGGTTTAAGCTTTTTTCTTCAAGGAAATATTGTCACAAGTGGTTTTAAAGCTAATCTAAAAAATAGAATGATTCAATATGCAAAAGACATTTCTTATAAATTTAAAAATAACTTTGATTATTCAAGTGAAGCAAATAATATAGCTAATATTATAAACGGTAGAGTCTCAATTTATAATGCAAATGGTAACATCATAGAATCTTATGGCAGGTTTATGTTTGGAAGAACAAGGAATATTGAAAGACAAATAATTTTAGATGTTTTATCAGGAAAAACTATCTACCGGACAGACCAAAAAACATTTCAAGGAAGTACATTAATTACCTTAGGAATGCCTATAATTAACAATAACAAGATCATAGCGGCAATATTTATTCATACACCTTTGCATGACATTCAAAATGACGTTCGAAATGTCAAAAATCAAATCTTTATCCTTTTTATCGCTGCTCTTTTGGCATCAATCATTGGTGCATATGCGCTTAGCAGTTTATTTACAAAACCCATTCTTAAAATCATTGATGCTGCCAAAGCTATAGCAAAGGGAGATTATAACGTTAAAATTGATGTTAAAAACAAAGATGAAATTGGTGAGCTTGCAAAAACTATCACATTTATGGCTCAAAATCTTTCTAAAACCGAAAAGCTAAGGAGGGACTTTATAGCAAATACAACTCATGAATTGAGAACTCCGCTGAGCATCATAAAAAGTTATGCTGAAGCAATATATGATGACATATTAGAAAAAGACCAAATCAAAGAATATGCCAGTTTAATCATGGAAGAAGCTGAGCGTTTGAATAATCTTATAAATGAAATTCTTGAATTATCAAAATTGCAATCGGGTACAATTCAGTTGAATATTCAACCTATAAGCTTAAAAAATCTTTTTAGTGAAATTGTTGCCGAATTAAACATTATTAAAGGAAATAGAAAGTTTTGGGTTTTTGAAGATGATATTGGATTAAAAGGCGATGCTAAACTTTTAAAAAGAGCTTTTAGTAATATTATTATAAACGCAATTCATCATACAAAGGACACAGGAAACATCTATGTAAAAGCTGATAAAAAATACGATTATATCGAAATATCAATCAAAGATGATGGTGAAGGAATTGATGATGCAGACTTGCCATACATTTTCAATAGATTTTACCGTACCAATACCAAAAAAGGAATAGGCGGACTTGGTTTGTCAATAGTAAAAGAAATAATACAAATGCACAATGGTGAAATTAGTGTGTTTAGCAAAAAAGGAGAAGGTGCTGAGTTCATTGTAAAGCTCAAATGTTAACCACACATTGAAATACCGAAATTAAAAGGAGCTGTTCAATACATACCAGCCCCTCAGAGACTCTTAATAGCATTTTTAATTAGCACTATCTGCGGAATTTTTTTGTTTGTTCAAATATTAATTTTACAATTCTTCAACAATCCTATCCACAATCCTCTCCTGATACCCAGCAAGCTGAAGCTCCTTCATCTTCTGGCAGACGCTTTGTAGTTGAGCACTTTTTACATTCTTTAACATCTCTAAGCGCCTTTCATCTATCTTATTTTCAGACAATGCCAAAAGATAGTGGTTTTCATCCATACAAAGTGGCCTTGCACCAAAGTTTTGAATTACTTTGTCTGCAATCAAAAGCCCTTCTGGGTCAAAGTCGCCTGAGTACAGCAAAGGTATATCTGTCTTTGCAATGCTTCCAATGATTATCTTGCTTGAGAGCCTCAGGTGCCCATTTGTGCACACAGCAGAAATGGCCGGGACTCTTTGCACAATTGCAGAAAATACAGCGGGGTTTTCAACAACCACAAGCTTATTTGAGTATGCAAAAAATCCTTTATAATCCTTTACAGTATAAAGTGGTAAGATAATAGGCTTTTTTTGATTGCTAAAGTACTTGAGCCCCTCATCTTCTTTCCCCTCTTCATTATATCCGCCAATGTTATACAAAAGGCACCAGTTTGAAAGCTCATCAATCAAGATGTTGTTATCAAAAAGCAGTTCTGATTTTTCCTCTGCATTTTGGGGAAACTCTCTTCCATTTATAATACTCAAAAGCCTTAAAAATATCTTTCCTGCATCTTGCTCATCGTCAAAAAAGTGAGGGTTGCCTGTAACCCTTGTTGCAAAAATAGCCAAAGTCTCAGGGCTTTGTGGTTTTTTTAAAATTGCTTCTATGACCTTTTTCATTATCTCTAAAAACTCTTTTTGTGAATACTTTTTGTAAAAGCTTTCAAATGATTTGAAATTTTCTTTAAAGACATTTAAAACCACTGCAGCATTTTCATCATTGTCAAAATGTGCTGACAAATTTTTGAAAAAGTTTGATACCCTTTCATTTTCTAACTCCTTTTCTTCTTTTTTGGTGATAACCTCTTTTCTCAAAACTGCTGACAAGATGCTTTTAAAATCAAGCCCTGAGAACTTAGTGTCCTGAAACTTTGTCACGGCAAAGTCTTTCACATCAATGACAACCTTCTCGCCTCTCAAAACCCTTCTAAGATACCGTGACAAAGCCTCTTTTTCCTCTTCGGACGGATTTTCCAGAATAATCTTGCCAGAAAATCTCCCCAAAGACCTATACTTCCTATGAATAAGCTCCAGCGCACGCTTAAATCCTGGTTGCGAAAAGTACTCAACACATTCATCGAAAATCTTATTTTTTGTCATACCTCAACCAACACCTTCTTAAACCCGTTCCAGACATACTTTACTTTTAGAACAGATGGCTGATTGTTCTCTCTCAAAAGCTCGTATATGCAAAGTCCTGGCACTGTTTTGTAATCTCCCCACAAAACCTGAGAGTTCATTATATAGTCAAATTCAAGCTTTTCAATCAAATCAAACATATTTTCAATGTTGTTCTCATCAACACCAGCAAACGCCTCATCAAGCGCAATTATCCGCGGCGCAAAGTTTGCAGCGCTTTGGTATTTAGCACAAAGTGCTGCAAAAAGTGGGACATAGATGGAAAGAGCTTTTTCACCACCAGAGAACTTGTCAAATGCATTGTTTGTAAGCTCTTTTCTGCTTTCCCCTACCTTTTGGTAGTAGAGCCTGAACTCAAACCACTGCCTGTAATCAAGAATCTCTTTGATTATCTCATAGAGTGTTGCAAAATTTTCAGGGTTTTCTTGGTGCTTTTTTGCTTTTTCTATGCGCGACCTAAAATGCATTGCAATCTTGTTTCTGTCTTCATCTGTTGCGGCAAGAGGGTCCTTGCTTAAAAGCTTTACCAGCTCACCTGTAGAAAGCTCATCCTCTGTCTCTTGTCTTTTCTGTTCCCAAGAGAGCCGGAATGTAAGACCACTTGATGTAGACAAATTTGCCATAAGCTCGTTCATCCTCTTAACCCAGTCCTGAGCAAGCATGATTTTTCTTGAAATCTTAAAGCCTATGTTCTTTGCCAAAACCTCTTCAAAAAGCTCTCTTTCGCTCTCTGTTATCAAGTTCTTTTTCTCAGCAATCTCTGCTGCAATTTCATCTATAAACTGGTAAAGTGAAAGAAATCTTCCCTCTTTTCTGCAAGTCCACAAATACCTTTTGTAGGTTGTCTTGTCGTCCTTCCAATCAACAAGGTTTGCTCCAAACTCTGCAAGCTGAATCTGTGTTGTGTAATGGATGGACATAAGCCTCTGAAGTATCGAAGAAAAATCCTTCTGAGAATACTCTTTTAGCTCATTTTCCTTTGACCTTGCAAACTCTAAAAGCTTTTGATCATCTTCAAATTCTATCCCTTTGAAAACAAAACCAAATCCAAGCTCTATCTTAAGTGTAGCCGATGCTAATTCGTATTCACTTTCAATTGACTTGAGTTCCTGTTTTGAAAATTCAAGTTTTTGCTCAGCTGCTGCTTTTTGGGAAGTCACCTCAAAAAGCTCTTCATTAAGTCTTTTTCTCTCAGCTGGGATGTTCTCAAGCCGCTCAAATGCTCTTTTTTGCTCATCAAAAAGTCTTTGAGCATCCTCGCTCGAAAGCCTTTTTTCAATCTCTTCTTTGTGAAGTTTTAAAACATCTAACTTTTCAGAAATCCTGTGAACATCGCCATTTAAAGTATCTACACTTTCTTTTATCTGCTCATATAACCTGTTTAGACTCTGGTGCGTCTTTTCAATTTCCTGCTTGTGCAAAGCCTCAGTCTCAAGGCGCAAAAGTAAGCTCGACAGCGCATTTGCGTCTTGTTTTGCCTTTGCAAAAACTTCTTTTGAAGATGGCAGCGATAGCTTTGTTGCAATCAGTGAAATTTCATATTTCAGCAGATTTTGCTTATTTGTCAGCTCTTTTATTCTCTCTTCAAGAGCTTCAATCTCAATCTGAAGCTTTGAAATATTTTTCTCAACCCCATCTATCATGTCAAAGGCAGTGTCTAAGTCCGCAGATGTTGGAAAGTTTTTCTTCTCAAGCTCTAAAACCTCAAGCTGGGATTTTAGAAAATTAGCCTCGGCTTTCTTTTCTTCCAACTCTTTTGTAAGATTTTGAATCTCCTCTTCAAGCTGCAAAATTAGCATTTGTTTGTACCTTCGTCTATTCTCAATGCCTATATACCTTGCCTGTTCATGTGTTGTTGTCTTCCCTTTTAATATGCCATTTCCAAACCGCCCATCTTCGCACACATATATTCCATCATCTACAGGATTTATATGGATACTGTCAATTACAGCTGCAACCTCATTAATCAAACCTTCTGCGTTTTCAAAGTTTGCAACCTCAAGATACTCATTTAATGTGTGAGAAAAATATGCTGGCTTTGGAAAAAGTACAACTTCCTTTTCATCTTCCAAAAGTCCATCAATTTCATTTTTGTACTTTTCTGGCACAATGAGAGCATTTAAAATTCCAAGCTCAAAAAGTGCATCCTCAATCACAGCTTTTAATCTCTCATCTATGCCCGGTTTAAAGTCAACTGCCATGTAAAAAGGAACAAACGGTACACCTTTTTCTAAAAGTCTTTGCCTTACCTTTTTTTGTTTCTCTGAAGATGGTATAAACTCGTCTTTTTGGCTTTGAATCTCCTCAATCCTTTTCTTTTTGTCTTTAATTCTCTCTTTGAGTAGATTCATCTCAAACTCGAGCTTTCGCAAGTTATCTGAGATTGACAAATAATGTCTGTTATACACATCATTCAAAATCTTCTTTACACCTTCATACTCGCCTTTTTGCGATATTGTGTTTATCAGCTGAAACATCAAAGTTATATCATCAAACTCTGCTTTTAAAACCTGGTTTTGGTCAAAATAGCTCTTGATCTTGCTTTTTAGAAGATTTTTGGCATCTTCAAGTTGAAGAATTAAAAGATTTAACTCATTTTGGTACTTTTGAAGATCATTTTTGCTACGGTCAAGTTTTCTTAGCTGAATATCTAAGTCCTTTTGCACATCTTGCAACGTATCATAGTTTTTAAGAGCTTTTTCTACTTCAGCTATTGATTTGGCCAGTTCATTTTTAATAATGTCTAAGCTTTTTTGCTCACCTTTCTCAAAAATATCAAGTACATCCGAAAACCTTTGCATATTCAAACTCTCAAGCAGCTTTTTGCTCTGCTCAATATAGTCTTTTATCAGATTCTGAGAATTTAAAAGCTGGTGTTTTGTACGCTTGATGTCAGCATCTGCCTGAGAGAGCCTTTGCATGTGGTCATTTAAACTTGAAAGTTTTAAAGTTTTCTGATTTTCTAAATCCTCAATTTCAGCATTTAGCTCAACATACCTCTGCTGAAGCTTAAATATATCACTTTCTTTTATACTCTCAAGCCTGAACTTCAGCGCCTGTTCTTCTTTTTCAATACTATCAAGACTATTTCTCAGCTTTAATTCCATATCTGTAAGTTTTTGGACGTGACCTGAGAGCATTTCATATTCTTTTGTGGCTTTTGTCAGTTTTTTATGTGATTCTATCAGCTGAGAAATTCTTTGGTACATCAAAAATCTGTTGTACTCATCATATGCTCTTTTTATCTTTTCAAGGCAAGATTGGATTGCCTCTAAGTTTTTAAGCTCTGTCTGGATTTTGTCCATGTTTTCAATTGACTCTGAAAGGCTACGAAGATCACCTTCTGACAGCGCAGGAAGCGACTCTTGCAAAATACCGCATATCCTGTCTGGCTTTATATCCCTTGAAAGTTTTGGCGCTCTTACACGAATTATTAAATCTATCAAGTTCTCAAAGTCTTCCACGTTTTCAAATCCAAACAGGATCTTGTTTACCTCTTGCATATAATCTCTTCTGCTTGTGAAGACCTTGCCGCCACTGCCAATCAGGTTCTCAAACTTCCTTCTTGTGAGTGGAATCTTTTGTCCGTTTATCTTTTCATAGAAGAATATGTCAATCCCAAACCTTCTGTTGTCTGTCAAGACAAAATACCAGCAGTCAACACCTGAGCCTATTTTTGCTCTCATACCCATACCTATTGAAACAAATATGTTTTCCTTTTTGAACTCCAAAAAAAGGTATGCTGTTGACTCATTCTTCCCTGAGATATCCTGCTCGCCTAAGACATAGTCCTCAAGCTTTCTTGCATTTGACCCGAAAGAGTCAAGCCTGGATGGATGATAGTTGCCGTCTAAAAGAAGGGTTATAAAACTCTGCATTGTAACAGACTTTCCAGAACCGTTTGGGCCGCGAATCAGCATCCTGCCCTCGTAAAAGTCAAAATATTCCTCATCATAGTACCAGTAGTTAAAAACACCCGCTCGGGATAGCACCCACCTGTGTTCTTTGCTCATCTTGAGTCAAAAAACCTCCATCTTGTTCTTTTTTCAAAATGCTCTTTCTTTAAATACTCTCTTCAGCTTCATCTGAAACTTGGTACTCGCCAACTACTTTCAGATAAATTGGATAGATTACAACAAATCCGTGTTCTTGAAGCTTTGCAAATCCAAGTTCACATAAAAACTTCAAAAACTCCTCAAACACTTTCTCAAGGCTTTTTTCTCGCCATTCTTTGTTCCAAAAGTTTTTGTACTGCTTTTGCACATCTTCTAAAATGGACCTTAAAGAGGTTACGTGAATCTCCAAGGTCTCATTTGTCGGATGAAGACTATATTCACCCTTTTCTATCTTTGATAAAAGCTCGCTTGCCACCAAAAGAAGAATGTCGCAAAGGTTGCTATCGTCAGGATAGGTATTTTTATAACTCTCGCTAATAGCTAAAAACGCAAAAGACTTGAATATATGAAAACTTGCCTCTGGCAGATGTTTTTCAAGCTCTGATGTAATGTTAACCTTTTGACGCTTTATATACAAAAGCTCATCCTCATTCTCAAAATTAACACTGCCATCAACAACAAGCCCTCTGTACGCCCTAATCCTTTTGATATCTGATATGGGCTGTGAAATTCCGTTTGTAAACTCAAATTCACTATTTAAAATCTCCTGCCAGCTGCTGTACTCAGTAATACTCTTTGGAAATATTCTCATAAAATATCGCGAAATTCCTGTCGACTCGTAAAGCACCTCTGCCTCACTATTTTCCGCAAACTCTTCCTGGTTCCCATCATCAATTCTTATCATCCTCATCTTTTCACAAAACTTAAGCACTCTGATTAGGGAGCGTCTGTTTGAGTAAAGCGTCCAGTCAACCTCTTCATCTGGAAAGTTCATCCTGATATACTCTGTGATGTTAGAAAGCAAAAACTGGTCTTCTGGCCCTTTATCTTCTAAAAAGGCAAGAACAAGGCACAAAAATGCATAGTCTCGCGGCTGTTCAAAATCAAGTACTCCCATATACTCTTTGGGCATAAGCGGCACTTTTTCAAGCTTTACCATGTTTGAGGTTGTTATAAATTTTAAACCCAAGTTTTTTGCAATAAACTCTCTTGTCTCTTTGTCAAGGTTTTTAAGCTGGTAAAAGGTCTCACTATCCTCTTCTTTCAATATCCAAAAATTCTCAAGAAGCTTCAAAAGATCACTCATATTTTTGCTTTTCCTTCTTTCGCAAAGGTTTTTGTTATTCATCAACAAACTCAAGGATATACGCTGGCATGTCCATCTTGCCATCAGTGCACTCTAAGATACACCTTTTGTCATCTTGAGGTCTTATGACTCTAAACTTTTTGCCAGAGTCAGTGTTTGCCACTTTGCTGCTAAGCCCTCGCGACAGCCACACAAAAAGCCTTTTTCTTACCTCTGGTGTAATCCTGGGAAGCTTTTCAAACTCTATTTTGTTTCCTATAAGGAGGCCTTGCAAAAGCTCATTTTCTTCTTCAATCTTTTTTTTGTACTCTTCAAACCTTTTCTTCTTTTCTTCAGAAAACTCGCTTGCAGGGACCACTTTGATCTTTTCTCTTATTAATCTTCCTCGTGATTTCAAAGGCACTTTAAAACTTGGAAGGTCAAGAATGCTAATAGTTGTTGATTCGGTGGCTCTTGGAAAGTCACCTGTGATATATTTTGGACACATCACACCAAATACAACAGCAGACAACTTATGACACTCTGATATGTCAAGATTTGAAAACAGTCTTGCTAAGTGCTTATATTCCTCTGTCCTGTTTACTTTAAGTGTTGAGGACTCTGAAAGCCTTGCTGCATAACTTGAAACCTTTCTAATTATCTGCTGAATCTGCTCAAGAAGTCTTTCTGCCTGCCCGTTTGGACTGACAAACCAGTCTTTTATATTCTGCCATCTGCTTTTGATATACCCTTCTATTGTGCCGCCATCTCTGAATATATTTTTGGGATGTTCTTTTTCTGCCTGAATTATGTACATCAAAAGCTCATCCACCTTGAACTGTGGCAGGTTCAAAAAAAGAGTTCTTATCCTTGGCAGATAACCTTGGAACATGTCATGAAAATTGTAAAGGTAATGTACAAGTTTTGATTTATATTCTAAAAACTTTTCTTTTATCATTAGACTTTCATATTCAGAGGATGTCAGCATAGAAATATACTCTGTATAGCTCTTTTCTATCTCCTCAAATGCGCTTGTTAGCTCATCCCACCAATCAACTGCCTGTTTTTGTGGGTCTTTTAAGACCGAATCAATGCTAATCAAGAGCCCATATATCTTTTCTATATGTTTTGGGTTTAGCTCTGCTTTTGTTTCCTGTGAATTTTCAAGCTCAAACAGAAACCTTTCTATCCTAAGTCCAATTGAGGTAAGCTCGTACAAAAACCTTTTGTTTTTGAACTCTTGCAAGGTGGCTGTTTTAGAGGTATCTTGGGTAGATTTGAGATTACCCCAGTCAACAAGGCTTTTGAGGTCTTGCTCGCACATCTCTTCTGTATATTCAGAAAAGTTTGGAAGAGTCTTTAAAAAGCTGTATATCTCGTCCTTTGTCAGCCTGTTTTTGTACTGCATGTGATTTAAAAAGCAAAACCTCAAAATAGCCCTGTACCTTTCTGCATTTGGCTCAGTGAGATATTTAAACTGTTTCATTTGTGCAAGAAGAGGTATTGTAAATTGTGTCATGGCAATTGTCTCAGCCTTTATAGGAATTTTTAGGTTATTTTATTATACCACAAAAAGAAACCCAAAACAAAAAAGCTCTCATTGGCAGCTTGAAACAAAATCAAAGCAATTTCTGCCAACGAGAGCTGGTGCTTTAGCCTTTTTAACTTGCACTAGGGAGAGCCTTCTTGAGCCTGCTTATCTCAACCTCGTGTCTTCCAAGGATTTCATAAAAGACCTCAACGTTTACTCTCTTCTCTTTCAGCTCTTTTACATCTTCTTTTAGAGTTCTGAAATCATCAGAAAGTCTTCTTACCGCAAGCTCAACAATTGAGATTCTGTCATCTATGTATTTCTTGAGCTCTTCATGCTCTCGTGCATTTTGCTGCATGTAAGACTCTTGAATCTCAGCCATAAGTTCAAGTTTTCTCTTGAGGTCTTCAAGCATAACAGAGTTCTTGGTTGTCTCAACCTCAAGCTTGTCAACACGTTGCTCAAGAATTCCTATTCTTTGTTCTAAACTTTCGACCCTTTGCTCTAAACTATCAACCCTTTTTTCAAGCGCTTCAAGCCTCTGCTCAACTCTGTCAAGTCTCTGCTCTACTCTGTCAAGTCTCTGCTCTACTCTGTCAAGTCGCTCCTCAACTCTGTCAAGCCGCTCTTCAACTCTGTCAAGCCTCTGCTCTACTCTGTCAAGCCGCTCCTCAACCCTGTCAAGCCGCTCTTCAACTCTGTCAAGTCGCTGTTTTACCTCATCTAAGCCTTCATTTATGGTATTGACCCTTTCCAGAACAAGACTTAGCATCTGTTTTATCTCATCCATCCTTTTACATCTCCTTGAGCTGAATTTTAAATTATTATATACAAATATCTCTCAATTGTAAATTAGGAAATATTGTACTGGTTGTATTTTGTCACTAAAACTATTACTTCTGGCTTCACAATAGTACGAAGTTTATTTCAAAATCAACATAGCATCTCCAAAACTGAAAAATCTATAACGCTGGTCAACAGCTATTTTGTATGCATTCATTATTCTCTCATACCCGCCAAATGCACAAACAAGCATCATCAAGGTTGTATCTGGAAGATGAAAGTTTGTAACAAGCCCATCTAAAATTTTAAACTCATAGCCCGGGTAGATGAAGATATCTGTCCATCCTTTTTGTGCCTTTACCAAGCCTTTTTCAACTGCTGCTGACTCCAAAACCCTGCACGATGTTGTCCCAACTGCAATTACCCTTTTGCCAAGTTTTTTTGCCTCATTTATTTTCTCTGCCACATCTTCAGATATCTCATAGTACTCTTCATGCATCTTGTGCTCTTCGATATTCTCAACCTTTACAGGTTTAAATGTGCCAAGTCCAACATGAAGTGTAACATAAAGAGTCTGAACACCTTTCTTTGATATCCTATCCAGAAGTTCTTCTGTAAAGTGAAGCCCTGCAGTAGGTGCTGCAGCAGACCCCGGCACTTTGCTGTAAACTGTCTGGTACCTGTCTACATTATCAAGCTTTTCTTTTATATAGGGTGGAAGCGGAATCTCGCCCAGGCTTTCTAAAATATCTTCAAATACACCTTCATACTCAAACCTGACAATTCGTGTACCTTCATCTTGGTTTACATGAAGAACCTCGGCCTTTAGTCTTCCATCTCCAAATACAAATCTTCTTCCTTTTCGCGCCTTCTTGCCCGGGCGGGTCATAACCTCCCATGTATCTATACTGAGTCTTTTTACAAGCAAAAATTCAATAAAACTGCCTGTGTCCTCTCGCTGGCCTATCAAACGTGCTGGAATTACCTTTGAGTTGTTAAGAACCAAGCAGTCACCTTCATTTAAATACTCTATAATATCGCGAAAAATCCTGTGATCTATCCTGCCATCTGGATGAATTACCATAAGCCTCGAAGAGTCGCGCGGCTCAACTGGTTTTTGTGCTATTAGTTCTTCTGGCAAGTCATAGTGAAAGTCACTTAGTTTCCACTTTCTCATCTTTTCTCAATCTCAACCCCTGTGTAATAGTGTTTTATAATCTGTTTATAGTTATACCCACTGTCAGCAAGGCCTTTTGCGCCCCACTGGCTCATACCAACACCATGTCCCCAGCCTTTGCCGTTGAATGTGTATGTTGTAGGAATGACAGGTACCTCTTCTACTGTCCCATCTTCTTTTACAACCTTTACTGTAGAAGCTGCTGATACACTGCCGCCTGCCCCAGAGCTCAAGCGTGTTTCATCACCTGAATAAATAACATCATATACAGCTGAAATAACATCATTCTTTGCAGAAGAATAAATACTGCTATCAACAGTCTGCCCAAGGGTCATTTTTCCATTTAACACACTTTCACCATTTTCAGCAAGAATCTTACTGTTACCAATCCTTGTTCGCTTTACTTTGCCATTTTCATCTACAACATTGACATCTGCATCTGTTACAATTGTATATGCCTGGCTATAAAGTCCAAACAAAAGCCTTGTTGCTTCTTTCTGGCACTCGTACTCACCAGCTGTTCCAATAATTTTGAGCCTTAATACCCTTCCAGCCTTTGTATACTCTAAAACTTTTATATCAACTATATCCCCTACATCTATATTTTTCTTCTTCAGCATATTTTTTATCTCATCTTTTGTGAACTGGAATGTCCATGATGATTTTGAATTTTTCGCCTCTTTTGAGTTATCAACAGACCTCAAATACTCAACAGGATACAGCCACACATTTTCAGAATCTTCTGTTGGAATTCCACCTGTTGATGAAAAGTACACAGCATCAATTGGTTTGCCTTTATATGTTATTATCTCACCTCTTGTTGAGTCAACAGCTAAAATCGCCCTCTTTTCACCGTATGTGCCATCAACCGCCCCACCATACACCTGGCAATGGTCCGTTGGGCACAGGTCAAAGCCCAAAGCGCCATGTCTGTTCAAGTTCCTCACAGCATATGTCCTTGCAATAACTGCAAACGCTTTAACAGCTTCAATGTTCCAAAACGGGTCTATCTCCATCCTTATAACACCATATAAGTACTCTTCCAATTTTGAAACGTTTATAACAGTCATATCACTGCCCTTTATGCGCTTAAACTCAACCCTTCCTCGATACCACCTGCTGTCCACTTTTATCCTCTCTATACCATTTTCCTGTTGTGGAATGAGCATTAAAAATTTACTGTTTTGCCCATCAAAAGCAAAAAGAACTTTTCCCTTTTCATCCTTTACAAGTACCATTGTCTCAGAGGAATAAAGGGTTGCCCCTTTAAGTTTTGATTGGAGCTTTTTAGCCTCCTGAAGATTGCTAAAATTGCCAATTAGCACAGAGTATCCATTGTTTATATAACCCACAAAAGCATCTTTATATGCACCCAAATAGTCTTTTAGAGCATTCTTTGCAGTAGCATAGGATATATACCTGCCTATTGCAACGTGTATATTTGTCCCTTCTTTGCCATCTTTTTTGTATACGTCCTTTGAAACAATTAAAGTATCTTTCTGAGTATTGGCAACTGTGATAAAGTTCTTATCATCAGAAATTCCTATGTAAAGTCCGCCTTTTGCATAGATTTTTGTTTCAATCACAGGCCTTGATTTGCCATACTTGTCAGCATAGTATATTCCTATTCTTATCCACTCAGGGATTTGAGTTTGTGAAAATGTGGGTAATATATTAACTGAAAGAAGAACAAAGATAATTAACAAAGCGACCCCGCAGCAAGCTTTCTTTTTCAACTTCAGTCTCTCCTTAAAGTTCTGATTTTGAAATTTGAACTTATTATTTTATTGTACCAAAAACCCTCTTGTTAGTCTATTGTAAAAAGAATATAATTTAATCTATAAATTTTATAGACTAATAATTTGGGTGGAGGGGCAAAAAATTGTATATCATAGTGGTTGGGTGCGGGAAAGTCGGGTCTACTTTAGCAAAGTCGCTTGCTGATGAAGGACATGATGTTGTTGTCATAGACTCTGATGCTAAAAACTTTGAACGGCTTGGCCCTGACTTTAATGGCATGAAAATTCAGGGTGTTGTGATTGACGAGGATGTGTTAAAACAGGCAGGGATTGAAAGAGCAGATGCACTGGCAGCAGTAACACCTGATGATAGTACAAACATTATGACAGCCCAGATAGCAGAAGAGATTTATCAAGTTCCAAAAGTGATTGCAAGAATTTATGATCCGCTGCGGGAAGATATTTTCCGCTCGCTTGGCCTTGAGACAATCTGTCCAACAACTTTGGCTGTTGAGTACATTAAATCAATCTTGCTTTCACGTGAGATTCGGCACAAGCACAGGTTTGGCAAAAATGATGTGTTTTTCAAATATGTCACACCAAAAAGAGATGATATTGGAAAAGGTTTGGATAAGATAGTTTTGCCTGAAAATTGTTATCTTTTTGGTATAATCCGAAATGAACATTTTTACTTTAAAAATAAGAACATAAAACTTCAGGAAAATGATATTATGGTAATTGCCGAGAAGAAGGTGAATGCATGAGAGTTGTCATTGTTGGTGGTGGAAAGGTAGGATATTTTTTGACAAAGCTCTTGGCAGAAAGAGGAAAGTATCACATCACTGTGATTGAGGAGCAGCCAGAGCTTTGCAGAAAAGTTGCTGAAGAGTTTTCAAATGTAACCGTGATAGAAGGAGACGGCACATCTTTGGATACACTTTCTGATGCAAAGGTTCATAAGTGTGACTTTTTTATTGCCGTCACAGGAAAGGATGAAGACAACTTAATTGCATGTCAGCTTGCAAAAAGAGTGTTTGAGGTCAAAAGAACAATTGCAAGGGCGAACAATCCAAAAAATATCAATGTAATGAAGCGGCTTGGCGTTGACAATGTTATATCATCAACAGATATCATTGCAAAGATTATAGAGCATGAGGTCGAGATAGAGCCTTTATCTGTTCTTGCAACACTCAAAAATGGTGAAATCATAGTGTTCCAGACAGTTGTGCAGAAAAATTCACCTGCTGCATACAAAAAGATTGCAGAGGTGCCATTCCCAAAAGAGAGCATCATCGGCGCAATAATAAGGGAAAATGAAACATTTGTACCCTCTGGTGACAGTGTAATTCTCCCTGGAGATACTCTTTTGGTCATCATCAATGAAAGGGATAGGAGCCAATTTAAAAAGCTTATTTCTTCAAAATAATGAGGTGACGCAGAATTGAAAAAGAAAAGAGATATCAAAAAAGTCACATTAGGTGTCTTGACAGAAATTGGCCTTGTATTGGGATTTATCGCAGTTGGTTTCATTGGCTCATTGTTAGTTTACTTGATATTCTTGATGCTTAAAAAGTGAGGAGATAAACAAGCGATGGACAAGTTTGTTTTCAAAAGCGACCATATAGAGCTAAGACATGTCCTTTACATGACAGGAAAGACACTGAGTGCAATTGGGCTTGTTGAGATAATTGCAGTTATTACCTCTCTTTTATACAAAGAATGGAATATGGCTTTTAATTTAATGATTGGTACAGGACTATTTTTTGTGTTGAGTTTCATTTTTATTTTCATCGGAAGAGACACAAAAGACCAGAGGTTTTCATGGGGCGCAGGAATGAGCATGGTAGGGCTAACATGGGCACTTGGTGGATTGATTTCAGCCATACCACCTTATCTTTCAGGTCATTTTGCTTCGTATTTAGATGCATTTTTTGAAGTGATGAGCGGGTATACAACAACCGGCCTTGTTTTAATCCAAGACCTTGACCATGCACCAATGGGGCTTAATATGTGGCGACACTTAATTACATATATTGGCGGACAAGGCATGGTGCTCATGACCTTGAGCTTTTTAGCCTCCGGTATGCGCGGGCTTTTAAAAGTTTACATGGGCGAGGCAAGAGATGAGCAAATCTTCCCAAATGTCATTCACACTGCAAGAATAATCTGGTTTGTAAGCCTTTTGTATTTGGTCCTGGGCACAGCGGCACTTACAATAACCGGGGTTTTAATTGGCTTGCCACTGGATATGGCATTTTTCAGGGGTCTTTGGATGTTTTTGGGCGGCTGGAACACGGCCGGGTTTGCACCTCAATCTCAAAATGCAATGTATTTTCATAGCACATCATACGAAATTATTAGTATGATGATAATGCTCTTGGGAACAATAAACTTTGCTCTGCACTATTTTATTCTGAGCGGAAATTACAAAGAAGGAATCAGAAATGCTGAGATAAAAAGCTTGTTTGTGACAATAACATCCCTAAGCGTCTTAGGAATAATTGCCCTCAAGGCAGTTTATTCAACATCAATTATTGCTTTTAGAAAGGTGTTTTACCACTTTGTATCTGCTCACACAGGCACAGGTTTTGCAACACTTTATTCACAGCAGTTTTTCTATGAATGGTCAGATGCTGCTATTATACTCATTGTAATAGCAATGCTTGCTGGCGGGTCAGTGTGCTCAACTGCAGGTGGTATTAAAGCACTCAGAATTGCAATATTGGCAAATGCTCTTGTGAATGATATCAAAAAAATGATTCGACCAGATTCTGCTGTTGTTGTTGAGAAATTTCATCATTTAAAAGAGGTCGCTTTGCAAGACAGGCATGTGAGAAATGCATCTATCATTGTCCTTTTGTACATTGTAACATTTACTATTGGCACTTTGGCCGGCACTTTTTATGGATACCCTCTAAAACAGGCAATGTTTGAGTCAGCCTCAGCGCTGGGCAATGTTGGACTCTCAAGCGGGATTACCCAACCTTCCATGCCAGATGGTTTAAAAGTGATTTATATTTTCATGATGTGGGTTGGAAGGCTTGAGTTTATGTCTGTAATAGCACTTTTTGCATTCTTATTTAAAGAAGCAAGGGAAGGATAGAAAAGAAGATGACGAGAAAATCTTGGATTGTGTTAGTTGTAATTCTTATTGGATTTTTGATAAAGCTCCTGCAAGAAACTGCATCTGCAAAACCCATTGACAGCACCACTCTCATTAACAACGCTTTTAAATATGATGGCAAAGTTGTTGAGTTTCAAGGCGAAGCGATTGGCGAGATAATGAAAAGAGGAGATTTTGCATGGGTCAATATTCATGATGGTCAAAATGCCATCGGAATTTTTATGAGATATGAAGATGCAAAGAAAATAAAATATTTGGGAAGATACCGAGTAAAAGGAGATATTGTTTATGTAAAAGGCATTTTCAATAGAGCTTGCAAAGAACATGGCGGTGATTTGGACATTCATGCTAAACAGGTTGAGATTGTAAAAAGAGGATATAAAGTGGATGAGAAAGTTGACAAGACAAGAGCAGTTTTGGGGATAGGAATTTTCCTTATCGGAAGTTTTCTTATGTGGATTGTGTTTAGAAATAAATGGTAAAGATAAAAATAGACCCTCCCTTTTGGAGTTTGAGTATAAACTTTTTGTCAAAAAGGGAGGGAAAAGAAAGATATCTTAGAATTAGTTTTTAGATTGTTAAACAAGCAAATCTTTTTTGTTGAATATTTTTAGCGAAGTTAATAAAAATACAACAATATATCCAAATAAAATCAAAATGCTTACAAATGGTGTCATTATAGATACCATAACATTTATTGCAATATTATTTTCTAAAATATCTAATGGGTTTAGATAGGTGTAAAGTAAAATTGCTTTTAAAAAATTTACTTTAGAAACTGCCTGTGAAATAGGAGAGACTATAAAATATATACCGTATACCATCAAGAAGCTCAAAGTATTTGCAGTTGAATTGCTTTTGCTAATTGTCGAAATAAAAAAGCTAAGCGCACAGCAAGCAGTTATGATTAAAAGCTGTAAAAGCAAAGCATATATCAAGAATTTTCCTAATGGCACTATATAAGTACTACCATATATTGGTATCAACTCTAAACCGTGTTTTCTGTATCTTGTGCCAACAGTAATCGGACATTTTAAATCTATAAAACCATATAATAATCCTGTTATTATAAACACCAAAATTTCTGAAATTATTACAAGTGCTGAACACACAATAGTTGCAGAAATAAACTTGGAAAGAGCTATTTTAAATCTGCTTATGGGTCTTGCCACCAATAAACTTATTGTTTTTTGAGATATTTCATTTGACATAATGTCTGAAGCAAAGATAAAAACTATAAACGGTAGAAGAAAAATTATCAATCCTAAAAATATGGTCATAACTGTCCAGTTATTGATTTGCCACAAAGTATAAGGTTTTATGTTTTTCTTTAAACAGTATTCATACTCTAATATTTGCTCCCTATAGTATTCTTTTGAATCCAGCAAACTCAAATCAGTAGCTTCTTTCATTGATTTTTTGAGCTTAGCCAGTTGATTTTTAACATCTTTTCTCCAGTCTGTTGATTTCATAGAGATTTTTAAATTATCTATATAAGCCTGACTTTGTAATATTTGCTCATCTATCTTTTGTCTTTTGATAGTGTCTTTTGTTTTCATTCTCTCTTTTTTTAAATTAGCTATCTTTTGCTGTGTAATTTTTATCTCATTTTCAGGAGATGTTGATTTTATAATTGCAATTGTACCCCATACACCTACAATAGATGAAATTAAAATAACAGCAAGTCCAATTAGTATTTTTTTCTGTAAAACATTTTTATAATTTCATTCTTAATAAGATCTTTCATTACTCAACACCTCACCACTGTAAATTTTTAAATACACACTTTCCAAATTCTCAGTCTTTTCATAAAAATCACGAACAGGCACATTATTTTGAAACAAAAAATTGAGAAAATCCATCTTTTTATCTTTCAGAAGCTCCACCTCAATTTTGTCACCATCAGTGCTCACCACTTTTACTTGATTGAACTTCTCAATAATCTTGGTAATTTGTGAAACTTCTAAATTATCCGGGTTCAAAACAACAACAAATCTCTTGCATCCATTTTCTTCTTTCTGTGTTAACTTCTTTACCATTTCAATTTTCCCATCTTTAATAAATATCACTTTCTCACAGATTTCTTCTATTTCATTAAGGTTGTGGGATGAGATAAAAATGGTTGTCTTCTTGTTTTTCGAAAGACTTCTCAATAGGTTCCTTAGCTCAATTATTCCTGAAGGGTCAAGACCGTTTGTTGGCTCATCTAAGATAAGAAGTTTTGGTTCTGTCAAAATTGCCATTGCCAATGCCAGCCTCTGCTTCATTCCAAGTGAATATTTTTTAGCCTTTTCTTTCAAAGCATAATCAATTCCCACAAATTTAGCTGCCTCATAAATCTTTTCCTTACCAATTCTATAAATTCGTGCAATTTGAGCCAAGTTCTCAAAACCGGTTAAAAATTCATAAACCTCCGGTTTTTCAACAATGCAGCCTACATGCCTCATGGCATCTAAAGGTTTTTTGACAACATCATGCCCAAAAATCTTGATTTGGCCATCTGTTGGTCGTATAAGCCCTGTCATCATTTTAATTGTTGTTGTCTTGCCAGCTCCATTTGGCCCCACAAAGCCTACAGTTTCACCCTCATCAATATCAAAAGAAACTTCTTTTATCACTTCTTTTTTTCCAAATCTTTTGTAAACAGAAATGACCTCAACTGCTTTTGATATTTTTCTCAATACACCTCCACTCCCTTATTTATTTTATAAATTTAAGTTCTTATCAATTACCTTAGCACAAACCAAGAGAATAACCGCTATTACCAATATGTGTATTCTACTTACAGCCCAAAACAAATAACTACCATTCAAAGCTTTATAATCTTCTAACTGAGGAAAAAGCAGTGCATCAATAAAAGGATTTGAAATTGAGTATATCAAAATCCCTGGTGCAACTGCCACCATAATGATAGTAATTAATCGGCTGAGCCATATATTCAACCTTTTTAAAATTGTATTAGAAAATGTTATTATCATGAAAATGAATAAGTATGATAAAAAGAATGAAGTAGCAAAGAGTAAAAAGACGCGAAAGGTTTTAAAGGAAGTAAATACTTTTAACAATAAGTTTACTGTATCTTGTATTAAAAAGCTTTGAAAAGTTTGACGAAAAACTATATTTAAAAAAACTTCAATAATTGTAAATGACACCAAATATAATAAGATGTCCAGTAAAATTATTAGCATTCTTCCAAAAACTATATGCATTCCTTTAAGCTTTGGAGATCCAAATATCAAATAACCATGACCTGACCTGAAAACCGAAGAGTATTCAACTAAGGTGTAGATAAACGCTGTCAAAAAAGAAAGGAATAAAGCTATTTCCATAGTATCTTTTTGATTATCAAAATAATCGCCGCCAAAGAGTGCGGCAACACAGCCTAAAACCACCCAGTAAGCAGTTATCCCCTTTCTTCTTTTAATCTCATACTTCAGAAATCTCAAAAACACTTTTACCACCCTTTCTTTTACAAATCCATTTTGGTTTTCATGCGTGAAATGGAAGTCATAGCAAAAAGAACAATCGCAATTAGCGTAATTGCTATAACTATAAAATTTAGCAGAAAAGTAGAAAGATTAACCTTTTGAATTATATCAATTGGTCCACCACCGGCAAAACCTTGTACCAAAAACAAAAGAAGCGCAATTATGTCCACAGCAGTATCCACAGCATTATAACCATGCCTGTTATTCCAACACTTAAATATCATACAAATATGCATCCAAAGACTTAGCATAAGAACAAGTGATAAATCTACCAGAACAATTCCACAATTAGTTTTAAAATCCATAATCTTGTTAAATAATAAAATCCACCACCAATATTTGCCGTAAAGTTTTTCATCTACCATACTCATTGCAAACAAAAGCAATAATAGATAAGCTTTTGTAAGCATTATGTCTAAAACAAAATTAATCAGTCTTGCTAAATAGACATTGGCTGCACTTGCATAAAGAGAACCAAAAATTAGATACTTTTTTCCTTTCGATAAAAGGTTATAATACATAACTATGTGAAGTATTAATAATGATAGTGTTGCAAGCAAGTAAGAAAACGAAACTCCTGCAAGAAAATTTTCAACATCTGGATTATTATTTAGAGTAAGTTTTCCCCCATACCGATAGAAATAAAATACAACTAAGTTTAAAACAATAAAAAATATAATGTAAAAAAATTTTTGATCTATCATCTGGTATTTTATCAATTTAAATATTTTCATCTTTGAGCACCTCTTTGAAAAACTGGTTTATTGAAAGCCCCTTTTCTTCTCTTATTCTTTCGGTTGAACCATAATAAAGTATTTTTCCATTATTTAAGAATATAACTTCATCAAATATGTGTTCAATTTCAGATATGATGTTAGTTGAAATTATGATGCTTTTTTCTTCTGATATATTTTGTAATATCATCTCAAAGACAAAATCTCTTGAAACAGGGTCAACATACGCTAAAGGTTCATCTAAAAGATATAGTTTTGTGTCTCTGGAAAAGAGCATTGCAATGGAAAATTTTTCTATATTTCCTCTTGATAACTGATGTATCTTCCCCTTGGGATTAACTTTTAACTTCTCCAGCAATTTAAATGCTTTTGAGTTGTCAAAATCATCATAAAAATCTTTAAAAAACTCAATGGCATCACTTACTCTCATCCACTTCTCAAACATAATTGTATCAGGTAAAAAAGCAACAAACCTTCTTGTCAAAAGCCCAACCTTCTTGCCTTCAATTAAAATCTCTCCAGTGCTTGGCTGAACAAACCCAGCAATGAGTTTTAAAAGAGTGGTTTTTCCTGCTCCATTTTCGCCTATCAGTCCCACAATTTTACCTTTATCCAGGGAAAAGCTAACATTTTCCAAAGCTATTTTCTTTCTTGAACCATACCACTTTGTTACGTTTTTAACTTCAAGAAGCACTTTTAGCTCTACCTCTCTTTCTTAATCTTTTTTTCAAGAAGCTGTATAATTTCTTTATCTGAAAAACCAATATCATTCATTGACTTAATAAAATCCTCTATCATTTTTGCAGCCATTTCTTCTCTCATCTTAGCTATTACTCTCTCATCCTTTGTCACAAAGTTTCCAATTCCTCTTTCTGTGAAAATAAGATTCTCCCTTTCTAATTCCTGAAGAACCCTTTGAATTGTATTGGGATTTACACCAAACATCTGCGCCATCTCCCGAACAGAAGAAAGTTTTTCTCCCGGCTGCAAATTTCCACTGGCAATTTTCTTTTTTAAAAACTCCATTATCTGTAAGTACACTGGAATGTTAGGGTCAAATTTTAGCAATATAATTCCTCCATGTGTTAGTGTGTTAATTAAATAATACACTAATACTGCAATATTGTCAATACATTTTTTAAATCATATCGTTGTATTTTTAAGGACCGTTTAAAATGAGAAATGTGGTTTTTTTAAAATCATATCCAACAATTTGAAAAACAAATTCGATACAAATTATCACCCAGCCAAAAGTAATAAAAAAATCGCCCCTGATTTGAAATATCCCACAAACCAGAGGCGTAATGCATTTTAAATAACAACTTTTTATAAGCCTTCTCCTTTATTTTCATCACAATTCATCTTCACAGTTTTATTTAATTTATCTTTCATACTTCTTATCCCCAAATACCCAAATATTCCTATTGAGTCAATCACCACGTCAACAGGGCTTGGACCTCTGCCAAAGACAAATATCTGATGAAACTCGTCTGAAATAGCATAAAGGACCGAAAAAATAGCACTTAATATGGCAGATTTTTTTGAACTTTTGTTTGTCTCAAAAAAAGCTCCATAAAACAGCATACATAAGATAAAGTACTCTGTAACATGCGCAATCTTTCTTATTAAAAACTCAAAACCTTTTCTGTTTGCAGCTGTTATAATGTCTTTTCCTGCTAAGGCTTCAATTATCCTTTCAATAAAAAGTGCAATTGAAAAGCTCTTTTGATGCGAAATAGCTCCTTCTTGGGATGAAAAGTAAAAAATCACAGCCATCCACACAAAGACAAGTGCCCATCTTATGTATATTTTTCGTTTCACCAAAGTAGATGTTCCTTTCTTCTATTTGAGCAAAACAGGTGTTATATCATCAATTATATTACCAATTCATCAATCTTACCATTGTGCAATACCACAAAACCGGACAAGACTTTTATAACAAAGTGCCTCATAAACAAGGCTCTGCTAAAATCTCATCAAAAGCTCAAGAAGTTTTCTGTCAAGCTTGTGACCGTAGAAATCTTCATACTCTACATCTTTTCTCTCAGAGTCAATTATTCCAAATGGTCCTCTCAAATTCCAAAGCGCAATGCCAATACCAAACTTTTTTAAAACTTCCAGAACATCAGATAGCCATCTTAAAACAACATCATGAGATGTGTACTTATAAGCTCCCCCTTCACCGCAGATAACCCCAACTCCATAATCAAATAGTTTTGTCCACTTCTCATAATGTCTTCTTAAATATTCCCTGTCAATAACCTCACCATTGTCACGCACAAGCGGCCATGAAGGCTCAGAAAATTTGTCACTTCTTTCAACCCACCCTGCCTTGTAATGTGTCAGCTCAAAAGGAATGTATGCCCTGCAAGCTTGTGCCACACCTAAACTTGTGAGCTCAAAAACAGGTTCATTGCCATAGTCAACACCGTCAATTATAATAAGCCTCTCTTTATCAATCTCTCTTATCTTTTCAATTGTATACGTCATGACTCTTATAAAATCCTCTTTTGTCATCTCCTCTTTTGAATACTGTCTTGGTTCATTTATAAGGTTAAAACTCAAATGTTTTGAAGATATCCCTTTATACCTCTTGGCAAATGTCTGCCAGTATGATACAAATAGTTCAAGAGGTTCTTTGTCTTTCCACAGATTGTAGCCTTCCTTAGTTTTCTCATTTACACAATATCCGGGCGCACCGTGAATGTTCAAGCAAATATGAATACCGTACTTTTGACCCCAGACAACTACTTTGTCTATCATCTCCAAAACTTCCTCTTCGATTTCAGGTCTTCCTTCTACACACCAGTTCCTGTAGTTCATAGGTATTCTTGCAAAGTTGAATCCCCAGTCTGACATCCACTTAAAATCGTCCTCAAAAAAACCATAGCTCTTATTGGAAACAAAAAGCCCAAGTAGGTTGAATCCTTTGTATCTTGGAAGTTTGTTCAATTTTCGGTACCTCCTCATTATCACTCATAAAAAACAAAGGGGAGGTTTTAAAGAAACTAACTTCCCTTTGCCTTTCATTTTAAATCAAATTCAAATCACTGCTGCCTCTAATTTCTTTACTCTATCTATCATTTCTTTAACATCAAGAAGCCATTCTAAAATCAAAAGAATTGAAGAGATCGCATCATAGTAGAAGAAATAATTAATCTTGGTATCAAGAACCACTTTCATATACTCTCTTATCTCATTCCCAGTAAATTTGATTGGAAAATCTACAAGCTTTTCAACATCACTCATAAACGACTTGAAAAATTCTGGCAAGATAATGTGGTCATTTTTGAATTTTTTCATCTCAAGCCATGCAAGGAGCATCTTTAACTTTTCGCCATAGACTGTACAATCACTCATAATCATTATAAAATGCTCGCCTTGTCTGTCAATCAAAAATCCTGCATCATACTCGCTTTGCAAACACAATCCTTTCAGGTTCTCAACACAATGTTTTGACCCACCAGAAATTAAAGTAGCTTTTATGTGATAGCGTGAGCAAATCTTGTCAAATAGTGAAATTATCTCTTTGTCCTCTGAAACAATGCATATTTTTTTATTCCTGAGCTTGTTTACATCAAAAGTTGTCTCAATCCTGTTAAAGTACATCTCTAAGGGAGATGATACAAGCTCATTTACAAAATGAATTGTTGATGATGTTCTAAAATCACACGTCACAAACAGATTTTCAATCTTTCTTTCTAAGCCCTTGTCAATATTTATTCCGTTTTGGTCAAATATCTCAATTCTTATGCTGTTGCCTCGTGATCGCACATAAACACCTGCATCATAATAGTCCTGAACAATATATCTAAATATCGGCAGAATAACTCCTCTTGTTCTGTAAAGTCTTGCACCTGTTATCTGGCATCCTGTCTCAATTGCCTTTCTTATAACACTGCTCTTTTCTGTATAGTCATCTCCAATGAGTATCCGGGCGTTTTTGTCAAACACAGAACCAAGAGAATTTCCAAGCTTTATTGCAAACTGGGGTGTAATTTCTAAATTGAAATCCCCTGTAATACCTCGAATCCAAAATACACTCTTTATCACTTCAGTACCCCAGTATATATTCTCATCTATAACAGTATTTGATTCCACAACCTTTTCAGGCCAGATTTTAGCCTCTGCTCTTACCTCAACAAAATCTTTTAAAAGATTTTTCTCACCAACAACTGCCTTTTCATTGACCCTGACATAGTCTTTTAAAACTGACTTGTTACATATAACACATCCTTTTAACTCACAGTTTTTGCCAATATAACTTCCATTCCATACAATTGCCCTTTCTAATTTGGTTCCTTTTTCTATCTTTACTCCATCACCAATTACAGTAAATTCACCTATTTCAACATCATCTTCAATCTCACATTCACAACCAACAAAAACCTTTCCCATAAATTTAACAGAATCAGAGATATTACAATTATTTCCAATCCGTGAGCTTGCCAAATCAAGGTCTAAAATTCCACCAAGTTTAAATATATCCTTATGTGCTTTTATATAACTGCCAATATCACCAATATCACACCAATACCCTTCCATTTTATACCCGTACATTGGCACATTTTCACTTAAGAGTTTTGGAAATAGGTCTTTGCTAAAATCAAATGGCTTTCCATCTTCTATATAATCCAAAATCTCAGGTTCAATAATGTATATCCCTGTGTTTGCAAGGTTTGAGAAAACCTCACTCCATGAAGGCTTTTCGAAAAATCTTCGAATTCTCCCCTCTTCATCTGTCAAGACAATACCATACTCTATTGGTATCTCAACCTCTTTCAGAACAATTGTGACCTTGCTCTTTTTTTCCTTGTGAAACTTGATTGCAGCAGACAAATCAGCATTTGTAATCCCATCCCCGCTCAAGACAACAAAAGTCTCATCTAAAAACGACTTTGCATTTTTGACAGAACCTGCAGTGCCAAGAGGCCTGTCCTCAACAAAATGTTGCATCTTTACGCCAAATTTGCTGCCATCTTCAAAGTAATTCATTATTTTATCTGGATGATACTGAAGGGTTGTCCCAATTTCATAAATTCCGTGGCGCTTTAAAAGCTTTACAGCATACTCCATAACAGGTCTCCCAAAAAAGGGAATCATTGGCTTTGGCAAGGAAACTGTCAAAGGTCTTAGCCTTGTCCCCGCACCTCCTGCCATTATAATACCTTTCATAACCTTTTAACCTCCCCCACTATTCCCGACTATCTTAAATATTCTTCATGCAAAACCACTCCATTTTTTTGCTTTGGTCAACTATAGAGGCATATACACTTCTTAGTCTTTCAACAATCCTATCCCATGAGAAAATCTCTTTTGCGTCTTCAAAGCCTTTTGTAGCTATTTTCCTTCGCAAGCTATCGTCGTTTAGCAGAAGCAAAATCATGTCTGCCAGTGAATTTGGATTTCCACAGTAAAAGGTAAGGCCATTTTCACCGTGCTTTATAATCTCTGCAAAACCTCCAACATCAGAAACAATTGTTGCACAGCCTGCTGCCATTGCTTCTAACGCAACAATGCCAAATGGCTCATACAAACTTGGAAAAACTGCAATGTCAGCAACTTTAAAAAGCTTTTTCCGCTCTTCATCAGAAATAAAACCTGTAAACAAGACTTTTTGTGAAAGTCCCATGCCATGTGCCCTTGAATAAAGCTCACCATACATCGGGCCATTTCCAGCAATTATAAGTTTTGCATTGTAGTACCTCTCAAGGACTATCCTAAAGCTGTCAAGTAGGACGTGAATTCCTTTTTCGTACACATGCCTTCCGATGAAAAAGATTATTTTTTCACTGTCAAGCGCAAATCTTCTTCTAAATTCGATGTCATACTCAACATTTGAAAACTCTTCAAAGTCAATTCCATTGGGTATGACAACGCATTTGTCAGGTGTGAGGTTAAAAATCCGCTCACATTCGTTTTTCATATAGTTTGAGTTGACAATTACCTTCCACCCCTCAAAAGTCAGCCACCACTCAACGTTGTGAATAAACCTTTGAAGGTCATTGTGAATACCACCATTTCTTCCATGCTCGGTTGCGTGGATTGTGCAAACCATAGGGACTCTTAAAGAGTGTTTTACCATTCTTGCTGCAAAAGCTGTCAGCCAGTCATGGGTATGAATGATATCAAATTTGCCATACTTTCTTGCCAAATCTATAGCTTTTTCTGCCATTGCCATGTTCATAAGCATAACCCAGTCAATGAAATTAAGTGGATTTAGAGGATAGAGAGGAACTCTTGCAATCTTTAGATTTCCATAATCTTCAAATCTTTCGTAATCATCTGAAAATGTAACTACATAGACAGTATCTTTTTTTGAAAGCCTTTGTGAGATGCTTCTTACAACCCTTGAGATGCCGCCAACAATCCTTGGTGGATATTCCCAAGTAAGCTGCAGTATCTGCAACCATTCATCTCCTTTCTTTTGGCAATTTTTTAAGAGGGTTTATATAATTTATACCACTTTGTGTATAGTATTAACAAAAATTTTTCTATATTTTTAATTTCTTTTTCTAATATTATCTTCTCCAATTTATAATACTTTAAGTTTGCAAATCTTTCCCTCAGAACTCTTTTTGCAAATTATATAACTTGCATAAATATTTTATCAAAATTTTGACATTATTGATGTTGCTTTTTTTTTTATGGTATATTTAAAATATCAGCTTAATTTCTAAAATACAACTTTAGAGGAGGGGTTATGTAGAATGCAGGTATATGTTGTAAGAAAAACTCCTATACAGGAATTGAAAGAGTTTTGAGGAAGAGTTTTAAACTGTGTGAAAGAAGGTGTCAAAGAAGTCATAAACGATATATAAAGAACAGCAATAGCTTCAGGTTTAGAAAATGGCATTAAAGGCGGTATTAAGGGTTATAAACAAATCAGAGAATTTAGTGCTATAATGAAAAATGGATATACTTTACGAGGAATAGGGCAAGCTGGCATGCGTGGGGCTGTGAGTGGTTTTGCAAAAGGAATAATTAAAGCACCTGGAATTGTTGGGTGGGGGTCAATAATTTGGTCATTCGGAGAAGGTTTTGTTAGGGGTTGGAGGGAATATGGAAAATAAAAGAAGTTATTATAGTTGGATTGTGGCTGGATGTATTACTTCTATATTACTTCTTTTTGTTGTTTACTACTTTAGAGATTCTTCTTTCTTTAAAGAAGATCCATTAAGCAGAATTATTCAATTATTAATTGTAGTCGGAATAGGAGCCAGTGCAATAATTGATGCTGAATGTGTTGAAAATTCTAACAAAGAACATCTCCGAATTTTATTAAAGAATTTCTTGTTATTTTTTATTTTCTTTTTTCTGCTACTAAATATCGGTCTTTTAGGTTTAAAAATAATACCAAGCATGAAAGACTTTGGAGCTTTTATTTCTCTCGAAGTTTTTTATACATATTCTTTTTTGCGTTCTAATTACTTATATATTCTCAAATTTAAGAATTATAAAAACTATCCAATAACTGTTATATTATCTGGTTCATTATTGGCACTTTTTTTAGGTATAACATTTCCTGATGTAGAAGGTATATATAGATATTTATCAATTTTTGTTGTTGTTACAATACTTTTTGAGTTATTAAATTTAAAATTTAGATAATTTTTTGATTTAATTTATTCATCTTTATGTTTTAGACAATAATATTTTTGGTATTATTATCCTATCTTTGGAATGTATTGGTTTGTATTTTGCAATATGTATTGCGGGCATTGTTTTTCAAGATACCAAACTTGTTATTAAATAGAGAAATTATGAAAATTAATATCGGATAGACAAATATTTAGTAACATAGAATATTTTAAAATAATTATAAAGTGCGAGGTAAATGTTAATGAATCTCTATCTTCCTTTAGAGGTATTTCAGGAAATAAAAATCATAACAGAAAACAATATCATTGAATGCAAGAGAAACAGTGATTTTATTAATATTTCGACTTTCTTAAAAGAAAATGAACCTTTTGTTGTTGCATGTAATGAACAAATAATTATTTCTACAACCACTAAAAAACAAAAAGATTAAAAGAAGAATTGAAAATAGAAAAAATAAAAATTATCGAGATAAAAAAGAATTCTGAAAAATGTTATTTCTCCTTAGCTAATATTCCACCGGGAGAAAAAACAATAATTACTTAATAAAATATGCAGAACATATCATTCTCAACTTTTCTCAACTGGAAGAAGCAACATATGATGTCGAAATAAAATTTATTGACGGTGAAATAATTGGAAAAACTACTTTTAGATATCAACCTTTAAAAAAGAGATTGGAGAAATATTTACCTTTTAATCCTGTGTAATATTAATAAAACCAAAAGATCATATGTTGTTTTAATAGTATCTTGTTTTTAGTTATTATAATTCTACAGTAATATCACATTCGTAAAACTTCGCATTGGCTATAGCTTGAATAAAATATCTAAATTGCTCTATAGAATAATCTCTACCTTCTTCATCTTTAGTTTCAAAAGCTAATATATTTGTCAATTTACCATCACTTCCCCTCATAATGAAAGGATAAATTAATGTTGCATATAAAGCAATCCTATCTTTATATGTCATTTCCCAATTATGCGAACAAAAATAAAATTCCAAAATATGTTCAGTTGTTATATAAGAATTAAACAGTAGTTCTCTACCTGTAAGTATTCTTACAGTTTTGTTATTCTCAAAATATGAAGGGTCTCTTTTTAACTCTATAAATTGCTTTCCTGTAATATAACCTTTATCTACTAAATTATTTATTATCTTAAGTGGGGTGTCTTTTCTTCGAAATTCTCTTTCGAATATCCTCTTAAGCCACAGTTCAAACCTATCAATACTGTTCATAGCATTCCATATGATATACGAAGCCTGTGCCCTTGTCAAAACAGAATTCCTTTTTACTTCTGGCGGAATAAGTTTCATTGAAAGTGCTGTCTCGAATGTTGCAGGGTTAACCCTTGCCCTTTGCAGAATCTGTGTGACAAACCCTTCAGTTGTTGTGATGTATGCAACAGTCGGTTTTGGTGTACTTTTTGTCTGTGTTGCAACTGCAACTGTATTCATTCCAGTATTAGTCTTTGACTCTGGTTTGCTGCTGGTCGTCTTACTGGTCTTCACGCCGTTACCGCACGCTGTCAAAAATAATAACAACGTTATGAGCATAAAAACTGTAACTTTTTTAATGTAACACCTCATGATACTCATCTCATTTCTTATTGTTTTACATTATTTTTTATACCATACTTTTTCAAAAACTGTACACTTTTTCCGAAGAGGCTGTAATTAAATTGTAAAAGTTATATCCTTTCTCATGGCTATATCAACTCCTTTTGCTAAAGTTTTTTCTCATTATAGTTATACCATGATTTTGAAATTTACTGCACAGAAATTTTGTCTGCTAAAAAAAACAAAAAGCCACGGCAAGGTTTTTCCCTGCAAACCTGTACCGTGGCTAACTTCCTTTCGGTTTACTCATTTCGTTTTACTCATCTAAAAAATTTGACACTCTGTATAAACACCTAAAAGATACATTTGTGGTAATTGGTTCTGAATATATTATACCACTGTAGTTTGAAATTGCAACAACAAAAAATTTGACACTTAATATAAACATCTATAAGCTACACTTCTGGCAAATATTTCAAGTATATTGTAGCAGGTTTTTGCCTGTTTTGCAAGAGCTCAATATAACAAAGCAACAAGAATTCGAACTGCAAGCACTGAAAGCATGAAGAGGAATAGGATAACTTCTGGTAGGAGAAGTTTTAGAGTTTGAAGTTCTTTTTGGATATAAAACCTTGGTGGTCTTTCTGGCATTTTGAACGCCTCTCAAAAAACAAAAACCGCAGAAAATCTACGGTTTGGTTTTTATTTTTACATTTTTGTAGACGCATTTTAAGCATGGTTTTGCCACTTGTTTTTATTATACACCCAAATTTTCAGTTTTTGCAACACAATCTTTGTATTTAGTTTTGAATAATTTTTTAGTGGTTTTCCTCGCCTTTTTTTGTATGTTCAAGAATCCAATTTTTAATTTGTTCTCTATCGTATCTTCCTTCGGCAATTGCGACTCCTAACTCTACCAGCTCTTCGTCTGAACACTCTAATGGTATATTATTTATATCACACAAAACCGCCATTAAAGTTATACCCAATCGCTTATTACCATCAATTAGTGGATGGTTTTTTATAATGTTATAGCAAACTGCTGCTATTTTATCGACAACTGCTGGATAAAGCTCAATCCCATCAAATGTCTGGAATGCACTTTCCAACGATGCTCTCAGAAGTCCTTCATCACGAACGCCATAAACACCGCCACTTTCTCTGATAAGCCTTTTGTATATCTCCAGTACCTTCTCATATGGAATTGTTCTCATCATCTCTTAGCAAGCTCTATCAGAGCATTTTTATGTTTTCTTATGAATCTTTCAACCGCATCATCTATTTTCCTGTTTTCAAGTTCTTTTACAAAATCTAACACTTTTATTTGTTCTTCTGGTGTTAAGTTAACAACCTTTCGATAAATTTCTTTTGCTAACTTCATGACCAAAACTCCCCTGTATAAGATTCTCTAATGATGATTATACCACAAACCGGTGTATTTATGCTACAAAAACAAAAACCACAGCTTTTTGCTGTGGCAGTTTTTATCTTTACATTTTTGTAGACAGGTTTTAAGTGCAGTTTTGCCAGCTGTTTTTATTATACACCGTGTTTGCAGTTTGTGCAATATGGTCCGGGAAGAGATTTATCAGGGCTCCGGACAACCGGGCAGAGTCCTGTTCAGGCTTTTTGGGCAGGCTGTGCACAGCTGTGGCAGGGAAAATTGCGGCAGGCTGTTATGTAACCGTTTTCAATACTTTCTTTCAGCCTTTTGATCGTTTTTGTTTGCTACTTTAGCAGCTCAAAAGCCCTTCCCGGACCTGTCCACTTCCTCCAAACCCAGCTGTATTCTTGCTTTGAACCACATACCAGAGTCCGCTGTGAGCTTCCAAGCTACCCTGCAACCTGCCATGGTTTTATGAAAGTTTGAATTGGCTTGAGTTTGTTATAAATAACGAACATTTGTTGGTGTTAAAACCTCGCCTTCTTTTGCTTTTTAAAAAATTTGACACTCTATATAAACACCTATAAACTACACTTCTGGTAGATATTTTAAGTATATTGTAGCAGGTTTTTGCCTGTTTTACAAGAACTCAATATAGCAAAGCGGCAAGGATTCGAATAACAAGCATTGCAAGCATTAAGAGGAATAGGATAACTTCTGGCAAGAGCAGTTTTAGAGTTTGAAATTCTTTTTGAATACAAAACCCTGAAGTTTTCTTTTGCATCTAAAAGCACTCCTGAAAAACAAAAAGCCACAGATGTACACTATTATTCCTTTGTGCAACCTGGTCAGTTCCTCGTTTATCGGCATATGAAAGTATACTCGCTTTTTCCCCCTAAATTCCACTACTTCTACCCAGTAACCATCTTCTTTTGTATCGTTGTAAAGCTTTTCTTTAGCTTCATCAGAAAGCGCATTTATAAGTCCTTCATCGGCAAGAATACCTTCTTTTTCCGGGTCGTTGTAACTTGCAGTCTCAGCATGTGTTTTTGATAAAGGAAAAGGGCACAGCACAGCGGTTAACACCATGGCAAGTACAACCATACATGCTGTGCCCAGCGACAATATCCTTCCACGCATTCTACCCTCACCACCTCACACATTATTTATACTTCGGGTCTGGTTTGAAAACAATATATTTCGAATACTCAACATCGGGCTGGACAAAGTATATTACACTTACAAAATCTAAAACCACATCCTGACCATCACTTATTCGTTCTTCATAGTAGTAAAAATCGGGACACTTTACAAGAGCACCTGGTTTTCCTGCTTTCAGGACACCGGGCTTATCTAAATAGTCTGCTAATTTCCACAGACCTTTTACTGCATCGGGTAACTGTTCACCAAACGCTAATGTTGATACACTTGTCGGGGATATCCATGCTGAAGAATCATCACGCCCAACAATTGGCATTCCTGATTTCTTCTTAATTACATACGTCGGGTAGAACGTCATGTAAAGTGACTTGTCCTTTTCTTGCCACATATACCATCTTGGAACCAGAGCAAGTCTGTGCCAGTAGCCCATTTTGAAACTCTCGCTGTGTTCAAGTTGGTATTTGAGTGTTTTTGCAGCGCCAGGCAATACTCTCACTGTTGCAACAGGTGTTTCAAACACTACAGCGTCAAGTTCGCTAATGACCTGGGTCTCACTGAACGGGGCCATCTGTTGAATCAAAATGTCTATATTTCCAAGGTTTGATCGTCCACAGATTACATCGCCGGTTTGTGTCATGTACAGTGCTGAGTCGTATGTCACCTCGTCAAACACGTCTCTTTTCTTCTCATCAAACAGTCTGTCTATTAACGTCTGCGCTTCCTGCTCGGTCAGAGTTTTACCGGGTTTTGCTCTCACTTTCTGGTAGTATATCGGTGATTTGTCGTAAACGTATATGCCAAGGTCAAACAGTCTCAGCACCGGTTCCTTGTAAAGTTGCGGTATTGATTTTATATCTTCAATATACCCGTACTTTTCAAACCTTTTGTAATCGTAACAGGTGTAAAGTCTCGGAAGTTTTTTGAGCCAGTCATAAATGTATTTGTTGTACCTGAAATCTATCGGATACTGTTTGAACATCACATACTTATCGTTTGAAGGACTGTATTTAGACATATATTTGGCGTACCTGGCCGGTTTTTCATCAGATGTATAAAACACCGCTGGATAATAGTTGTACAGTTTTGACCCAATGACATAGCTATATGGTTTTTTGTTGCGCTCAAAAAAGTATATAGTACGCATCTCTTGTTACAGTTTGTTTTTTCTCTATCATCTTCTTCTTATTTTTCGGGTCAGGGACAAGTGTCGTATAAATAACTTTTTCGTTCTTAACGCATATGATATTGTTTCTTTCCGGAATAGCAATTACAACTTTGTTAGGATACATCTTTTTGAACTTTTGAATCAGAGCACGTGTTTCCTGGACTGTACCATGCGGATGTTTTTTAGGGTCTACTACTATCGGACTGTACACGTATCTGATTTTAATTGAACCGTCAGGATATTTTGTTTCGAGTCGTACAAACTGGTTGAACAACGCATATGCTCCACGTGACGAGTACCCTGTATGCAACACTACGCTCTTGCCTGACAGGTAACTTTCCCACAAATCTTCTACCTTGTAACTCTGTGGCACGTTCTTAACCCTGAGCTGGTCGATCTTGTTTATTGCGTTCCAGATTATCTTGACTTTGTCAGTTTGAAGCTCAAAAAGCTTGGGAGGACTGGGATTGACAAAATATGGACCTCAATTTTGTCACTACATCATTTGCTAATACCAATAAATTCTAAGCCTTCCTCATATGTCATGAAGTTTTTTGGACCCTTTATCTTCATTACATTCAGTATATCTCCAGCTTCTCCCTCAATTTTTTGCTTTATCAAATATTTCTTCCCTTTTATCTCTATTTCAAAAAAGTTCATTGAATATATTGCTTCCATTATCCTTTCACTACTTATTCCTTTACCTTTTCTCCTCAAAATATATTCCAATGTCCTTTGCAGTAAAAATGCCAAAAAACATATCACAAAATGTCCTTTTATTCTGCTTTCTGTAAAGTGATATATCGGTCGCACTTCTAAACAGCTTTTCATTACTCTGAATGACTGTTCTATCTTCCATAAATCGTGATATGCTCCTAAAACCTCTTCTACATCCATATCCTTTTTGCTCGTTTGAATTGCATAATAACCGTCAAATTTCTCATCTCGTTTTATCGCTTCCTCATCCAATACATATTCTTCTGATTTTGATTTCTTCTTCAAATATTTCCTTGCACCTTTCTTTTCTAAGGCTGTTATGCTTCCTTTGTTCTCTAAAAGCTCTTTGGCTTTTCTTACCAATCTCTCTCTGTCTTCTTTGTCTTTCTTGGCTCTCTTGCTTGAATACGTTATTATCAAATTCTCTTCTATTTTGAACTCTTTACCCTCTTCATCCTTGACAATATTTGTTCTTTCCAATACCTTATATTTGAATTCATCACCATAAATTTCTTCAGCATTCAAACATCTTTTGCCATCAAGTCTTTTATATCCTTCTTCATTAAAAACTTCATCTAAAATTTCTTTACTTGCATTCTTTAATCTGCTTGCTACTATATAGTCGTACCCAGCTTCTTTTATCATCTTTAAATTTATTCTGCTGTTAAGCCCTTTGTCTGCTACTATTATTATCTTATCTATACTAAATTTTTCCTTCAGCTTCCTCAGTATCTTTACCATCGTCTTGCTATCTATCGTATTACCAGGAAAAAGTTCATACCCTATCGGTCTGCCTTCTTTGTCCACCAAAAGCCCTAATACAACTTGCACTTCATTTACCTTGTTGTCTTTGCTAAACCCAAAATTTTTAAGTTCATCCGCTCTACAACTCTCAAAGTATATTGTCGTCACATCATAAAACACTACATCAACTACCATCTTAAATAAGTCTTTATTTCTCTGATACAGGTATGTCTCTAAATCTTCTTTTACACTGTCAAGAAAATCTAAACACCTGTACAATTGATTCAAATCTATATCCTCTTCAAATCCAAAATATTTGCTTCTCTGATGATAAGTTCTTAGTTTGCTCATTGGCTCTATCAATCTCTGTATGGTCATTAAAAAACTTACTTTGTCTACATCAAATTTTATCTTTCTCTCTTTTGCTGCTTTCCCTTTTAAAAACTTATCAATTTCAAGCTCCTGCCATAACTTTCTGTATACAATGTATCCCCAGTTTTTTACAACTGCATCCGAAATATCTTCTTCAGATTCAATAGTAACAGCTTTTGCATTCTCAGTAGTTGTTTCAGCGACAATATCAGATAGTTTTTTTACAATGTTTTTAAAAGCGGGGTCATCTTTGAGAATATCAAGTCTACCAAAGTTAAATAGTACTCTTTGCTTTACTTTACCATTTTCACGGTAATTTTCGACTAACCTAACATACTGATAACCGCCAGCATTAGTAATTTTGACAAACATATGGCAACTCCTTGAAGATAGTTTGTTATATTGTACCACAAAATATTTAAAAAGTCAAGCAAATTCAGTATATATTAAGCTAAAATTTGTCCCTACATTTTTTAAAATTTTTTATTTTTCTCTTCTTGAAACCCGCATAAATTAAGACTTTGTTATTTTTTGTTAGCTCAAAAACACCTCTTAACTGACAAAGTCAAGAGGACTGTATTTAGACATATATTTGGCGTACCTGGCCGGTTTTTCATCAGATGTATAAAACACCGCTGGATAATAGTTGTACAGTTTTGACCCAATGACATAGCTATATGGTTTTTTGTTGCGCTCAAAAAAGTATATAGTACGCATCTCTTGTTACAGTTTGTTTTTTCTCTATCATCTTCTTCTTATTTTTCGGGTCAGGGACAAGTGTCGTATAAATAACTTTTTCGTTCTTAACGCATATGATATTGTTTCTTTCCGGAATAGCAATTACAACTTTGTTAGGATACATCTTTTTGAACTTTTGAATCAGAGCACGTGTTTCCTGGACTGTACCATGCGGATGTTTTTTAGGGTCTACTACTATCGGACTGTACACGTATCTGATTTTAATTGAACCGTCAGGATATTTTGTTTCGAGTCGTACAAACTGGTTGAACAACGCATATGCTCCACGTGACGAGTACCCTGTATGCAACACTACGCTCTTGCCTGACAGGTAACTTTCCCACAAATCTTCTACCTTGTAACTCTGTGGCACGTTCTTAACCCTGAGCTGGTCGATCTTGTTTATTGCGTTCCAGATTATGAACGAAGCCTGTGCCCTTGTCAAAACAGAATTCCTTTTTACTTCTGGCGGAATAATTTCATTGAAAGTGCTGTCTCGAATGTTGCGGGGTTAACCCTTGCCCTTTGCAGAATCTGTGTGACAAACCCTTCAGTTGTTGTGATGTATGCAACAGTCGGTTTTGGTGTACTTTTTGTCTGTGTTGCAACTGCAACTGTATTCATTTCAGTATTAGTCTTTGACTCTGGTTTGCTGCTGGTCGTCTTACTGGTCTTCACGCCGTTACCGCACGCTGTCAAAAATAATAACAACGTTATGAGCATAAAAACTGTAACTTTTTTAATGTAACGCCTCATGATACTCATCTCATTTCTTATTGTTTTACATTATTTTTTATACCATACTTTTTTAAAAACTGTACACTTTTTCCGAAGAGGCTGTAATTAAATTGTAAAAGTTATATCCTTTCTCATGGCTATATCAACTCCTTTTGCTAAAGTTTTTTCTCATTATAGTTATACCATGATTTTGAAATTTACTGCACAGAATTTTGCCTGCTAAAGAAACAAAAAGCCACGACAAATTTACTTTCTGACTTTTGCCGTGGCTAACTTCCTTTTGATTTTACTTACCTTTGAACACCTTTCAAAGACAAAAACCGCAAAAAATCTGTGACTTGACTTCTATTTTTACATTTTTGTAGACAGGTTTTAAGTGTAGTTTTCCCCTCTAAATTTGTTATACACCAAAATTTTAGTTTTTGCAACGTAATTTAAGCAAAAGCTCTCGAAACTGTGCAGTTAGACAAAATAAAGTTTGCGTTCACAGAAGTTTACAAAATTCTGGGTTGGAATCAGGGCTTTTGTCGATTATACAGATTTTTTCAGAGCTCCTTTACAATCACTCTTTGTTTTATCTCTTCCCACTCCTGTTTTGTTATTAAGCAGTCATGAAGTGGTAGACGGAAGGTTACAAGTTTGTCTTCAATCCAGTTGGCATACACTACACCATCGCAACTTCTAACAACCGTCAGGAATAATTCCCTGTCAAGTCTTAAGTTTCTAAACCCGGCATTTCTAAAGTAATACTGAATGTTTTCCATTAACTTCTCAGTAAACCATGTTTCAAGGATGATATCTTTACCTTTATACTTAATACACAGAGTATCGATTGGGTCCTTCTCAGTAAGGTATCTGTCAATATAGTCCCACAATGAGCGGTTTAAAAGTTGGTTGTAATGCCGTGGACAAATCCACACCGGTGTTTTTGAAAGTTTGTAGACAGCTTTTTCGCCGCACACTGAGCAGAGTTTATTGCCATCTGTTTCGTATTCAATTTTTTCACGTTTAGATTCTTTTCTGGGATATAATAAAACAATTCTTGCTTTATCGAGTACGTCTGTCATTATACAAAATCCCCCAATCTTTTTTTTGATTTCTTCCCATTCATTTTCAGTGATGATATATTCATCGTTTGTCTCATCAAGAAGATAGGCAAATATTCTGTCGTTTACAATATCAGCATAAGCAATTCTATCATATGCTCTCAGCATTGAGAGAAATATCCCCATATCTATAGATTCATTGTTATCCAACAATTCAAGTGACCTTAGGTGTTCTTCAGTTTCCTTGATAATGCTAACTGTGCCCAAATATGATACCTTATAATATGACAATTTTCCCATAATTATTGTAATTCTTAAATTTGAGAATATATAAATAATTAGAACGCAAAACTGAATATGTAAAGACAATTTCAAATAAAACAAAAACTACCAAGTCTTTAATGCTTGGTATTATTTTTAAAACAAAAAGACCAATGTTTAGAGGTAGAAAAAAGAAAGTAAAAAATAACAGAAAGTTATTTAAAAAAATTCTAAGCATATTCTGTCAGAATTTCCAGTACATTTAGCATCAATTATTGCTCCGACTGCTATTCCAACCACAATCGACAATTGAATAATTCTGTTTAAAGGATTTTCTTTAAAGTAATAAAATTCTTTTAAATAATTCTTCTTCAATTACTTTTGCCTATTTCGAAAAATATGTATGATCGGGGCTCTTTTCTATCCCTATAGCCTTTTTAAATTCTCCATCTTCATTTATCCTGTATTCTAATTCCCTGAAGCTGTTTATCTTGTTTTTGAATTTGTAAACAAAACAAGCTATTATACGGCTTAGCTTAAATTTCTTCGGTCTTCCTCTCCTGCTACTTTTTATCCTTAATCCCAAGGCTTTTATTACTTTCTCGATTGTCATACGTATCTTTAAAAATTTTTGTTTTTGTGTTTTAATAAAATTAGTCATTGCCAACCTCCTCAGTTAGTTTTTAGTCTTCTCTTACTATAATTTTACCTCAAGGAGGATGGCTTTTTATATATATCTATTTATTGTCTTTTCTGTTAATCAGTTTTATTCAACAAGCTATTATTTTTTTTAAAATACCTTATACAAATTTTATTTATTATAATTCTACGGTAATATCACATTCGTAAAACTTCGCATTGGCTATAGCTTGAATAAAATATCTAAATTGCTCTATAGAATAATCTCTGCCTTCTTCATCTTTAGTTTCAAAAGCTAATATATTTGTCAATTTACCATCACTTCCCCTCATAATGAAAGGATAAATTAATATTGCATATAAAGCAATCCTATCTTTATATGTCATTTCCCAATTATGCGAACAAAAATAAAATTCCAAAATATGTTCAGTTGTTATATAAGAATTAAACAGTAGTTCTCTACCTGTAAGTATTCTTACAGTTTTGTTATTTTCAAAATATGAAGGGTCTCTTTTTAACTCTATAAATTGCTTTCCTGTAATATAACCTTTATCTACTAAATTATTTATTATCTTAAGTGGGGTGTCTTTTCTTCGAAATTCTCTTTCGAATATCCTCTTAAGCCACAGTTCAAACCTATATGTGATTGGATAATCAATTTTGCCGTAACACCTGAATTTCCCTCCACCTGATATCCCACATTTATAACATTGTCTTCCTGCCAAATTAAATTGGTTCCATTTTTCTGTAATATCATCTACATCATATTCCTCCTCAATAATCCTGCCGTCTGGACCTACTTTAGCTAATTTGACCTTCTTCGGGTGGGCTTCTTCATTTAAGTTCTCTATAAAACTCAAACTCTCTTTCAATTTCATTGTGTTTATAATTTCTCTAATGTCATATTTTTCTTTTACAGGACACATATGATTAATATAATATTCAATTGCTATTTTCTATCTCCCTTCCCATAGTATTTACTTTCTTATACACTCTTGAATGCTTATTAACTATCCTCATCGTCTTCATCATCCAAGAACAAATCTTCATAATCAGGAACTATTCCATATTCTTCAACCGGATCATACACTTCTTCACTAATGGGTTCGTCTCCAAATCTAACGTCATATCCAAACAACTCAAAAAATTTGTTCATCCTTCTTATAAACTCTTTACAATGCTCTATTAACTTCTTTTTCCCTCTTTTTGATAGTGTCTCATCATAAGCAAACCACAGTTTAACTTTGAATAAATTTTTATCAATTTCTTTAATTTCTGTCAGTTCGCTGTGTATATTGGGCCAGTATGCATTGTATATCTCTTTATTGGGAAAATAAAAATTTATATCAAAAAGAATATGATCACAAAAATAGTAAAAAAACTTTATAAATTTGTCCTCAAAACTTGAAAGTAGATCTGAGGGAATTTTGCCGTTAACTTTAAACTCATATTCTAATATAACATAAGAAGAACTACTCATCTTTAAAACACCCCCTCATTCTATTCTCTATTACATTCAAACATAGGTTCTCTCTTGTCATATACATCAAATATACTAGGCAACCCTATTAGCTTCTTGCCCTCCTCATACCAGTGCCACGGATCATGGTTATATACATTACTGTGCAGTGGCCGCTTCTCATCTTTTATAAGCTCCACCAACCTCTTTATCAATGTCTTTATACCTTCAACATCTCTCTTTAGAATGCTCTCCGCAAATCCACGCGGCAGTATACCATGCCTGCCCTCCATCAGCTTCTCTATCTCCACTGCCTTCTCATAGTTGCCTAAGTAAAACTCGGCTGTCGCCCATAATTTATAAAAATCTGAACTACCCCATGGATACAATACCAATTTCAGCTTTTCCCTTTTCCCCTCCTCATATACCTTATTGAATATCTCAATCGCTTCCTTAAACTTCTCTTCCATCTTCTCTATCTCCCCTATCCACCTCATATGCTTCCCTATCCTCACCTTACACATCGCTACCTGTTCACTTTCATATCCATACTCCTCCATTACCTTTTTTTCAAACTTTATCTCTTCTTCTATACACTTCAAAATATACTCCTTACCCTTCTCATACTCCCCTAAATACATATAAGCCCTGCCCAGAGTCACTGCTCTCAAATCATGCAATAAATATCCCTCATTTAGCATTCTCAACTCCTCATCTATTATCTGCCTTAGCTTCTTACTATTTAGCTTTATCTCCCACCACATACCTTCTCACCTCTCCTCTGTCCTCAAAAATTTTCCTCCCCACCTCTCCCACCCTCATACCCATTCTCTCCTTCAATATATCATCTTTAATATCTCTATGTTCTTCATGTTCTTATTGTCAATAAAAGCCTCTTTTAAATATTCGTCAAATCCCCCATCCCATCTTATCCTCTCGTTCTTAGACGCATATACCAGCGCTGCCCTGTACTGCCCTTTCTTTTTTAAAAACTCTTTAAATCTCGCAAATTCATCAGGCTCCATCTCTTTTTCCATCACTCCTAAATACCTCTCGGGATTTGTACTCAGCCATTCCCAAGAAAGCTGCGCAAGTAACTTCTTCTCCCCAGTATTTTCATCTTTCACATAGTTAAACAGTCTTTTATGCCCTACCATCGGATTTTTAAAGTCTTCTATTGCCCCCTTCACCTCTACTATTAGATATTCGTCTCCTTTCCTAAAAACCAAATCTGGTCCTTTTACTCCATGCCGTGCTTTGTATACGCATTTGTAGCCAAGTGATGTATAATAGTCAACTGCAGCTTCGACTGCAAACCTTTCTGCCCTTATTGTTTTACTTGTGAGATTATTCTTCATCATATATTCATTTACTCTTGCCTCTATACCTTCTATATTTTGTATTTTTAAAGTATCAAATTTTATATTTTGCTCATTAATGAACTTAGCAATTTCGTCAATGGAATTGTGCTGTGCAAACTCAGATGTAAACTTTTGAACTTCTCCACTATTTCCTACAACACTTTCTAATGCTTTAAGATTGTCTTGCCCTTTTGAAAGCATTGCAAAAATAGGTAAAAATACTGATGATGTAAACATACTCTTCCATGCTTCAAATTTTTCAAATATAAATCTTGCTGCAATACTTATGCATTCTTCTCCAAGTCCTATAAATTTCAAAAATCCTCTTGCAGCATCGGCAAAATCACCAATACCCGGTACAAACCCCAGTAGATTTGTAAAAACTCCTACAAAATCAAGTTTTACAAGGCTCGCAATAGCATCTCTTATGTCAGAAAATGGAATAAACCCTGAAGCAATGAGTCCTATTAAATACCCAAGAGATTTTAAAGTCCTTTCTGCCAAAATACCATACCTTACAAGTATCTCACCTGCATCACCGCATGTTGCCCCTGCTAAAATGTCTTTTATATGTTCGAACCATGTTTTATCATACAAGTACGGGTCAAGACCTTTCTCTGCCTCTTCTTTGTCTGCATATGAATCACCATCATAGTTTTTGTGAAGCGGTGAATATCCCATGCTAATTTCAAGACCATCTGACAGTCCATCACCGTCTGTATCACTTATACATGGATTTGTTCCATACTCCTCTTCTTCACTTTCAGAAAGCCCATCGTAGTCAGTGTCCCCATTCGCAGGATTTGTACAAGACTTATAATATTCACCGTTTGGCCCACAAACAAGCTCACCTATCTCATCTTTGTCTGATAGTCCATCTCCATCTGTATCAGGGTTATTTGGATCTGAATATACCATAGTGCCAAAACCTGTTCGTGCACCTTTAACCTCTACACTGTCCGGTATTCCATCACCATCCGTATCAATGGGCTCTGTTACAATCTCGGTTATCCTCTTAAATACTTGAGGCAATTGGGAGGCAGATGATACCGGAAAATACATGCCACCTGTTTGTGCAGCTATATTTTTCAAAAGATTTTCATCAACGCTTGTACCCAAACCAATTGTGTAAATTGTTATATTATTCTCTTTTGCCTGAACTGTAAGGTTTCCATCGTAATATCCTTCACCGTCTGTCAAAAGTATTATTACCTTTATTCTATCGTCAGAACTGTACGAAATTAACTGTTGATTTGCAAGTCTTATACCTGCTGCAATATTTGTACCACCATAGCTGTCAATTCTGTCAATTGCGCTTTTTACCGCTTCAAAATCGTGTGTAAGCGGCTGCAGCAGGTATCCATAACTGTCAAAATCTATAACAGCTGCTCTGTTTCCTGTATAAGTGCATCTACAAACGATTTTGCTGCTGTTTTTCTGTAATTGTTCGGGTCATTCCAACTCATGCTCCCGGATGAATCAAGCACAAACACTATGTCTATATACTTTGTCTGCTGACTCACTTCTCTTTCGCCTTTGTTTACTGGAACTTCCCAAACTGCTTTCCATGTTGGTATATAGAAGAGCACAAAAGTTGTGAAATGATCTGTTTTAGCCCATACTATTTTGTTTTCGACGTCTACACCTTGTTCGTCAAGTGGAACAAATGTCTTTAACTCTTCATCAAAGTAGAACATTTTCACATTCTGAATATCTCCGTTTGGAACTTTTGTCGTTTCAATTGGAATGTATACCTTGGCTTCCTTAAAAGTTGCATATACATCAATGTCAACAGGTGTAGAAACTAAACCATACACCTTCTGGAATATCTCTTCATCCTTGAAACTTCTTGTCTCAACAAATTTCGAAATATCTCCCTCTGCAGTGATTTCAACCTTTGCACCTGTTTGTTCTTCTGTAAATACCTGCCTATATTCTTCAAGTCCGTCCAAAATACCATCCTGGTCTGTATCAGGGTTATTAGGGTCCGTGCCAAGTAAATACTCGCTCTTGTCAAATAGACCATCTTCATCAGTATCACATTTTATCGGTGAACTTTTGAATGTGAATATTTCAAAGTAATCATCTAACTCATCACTGTCTGTGTCAGGCAAAAGAGGGTCTGTACCAAATTCCTGCTCATCAATATTTGTTAGTCTATCTTCGTCCGGGTCTTCCTTACTGTCCGGTATGCTGTCTTTGTCTGTGTCAACAAGGTTACCATCAGTTAAATTGAAAAGTTTTAAAACCTCAAAAAAATCTGAAAGATTATCCCCGTCTGTATCCTTTTTGTTTGTCTTAAGTCCAAATTTTTCCTCTAAAAAGTCCGGACAGGTGTCACTGTCTTTATCCTGCAGCTGCGCAAGTGCCTTTTTCAGTTCGTTTAAACCTTCCCATGACTTTCTGTAAAAATGTATAGCTTGTTCACTATTCCTTTTACTTTCAAACTCATACCCCTTGTTATACTCCTCAATTGCTTTTAAAAACTCTTTTTTCTGTTTTTGAGTAAAAATACTCTCATTTTCTTCACATAACTTCTTTAGATTTTCTACAACCAACCTTGCTGTCTGAATGCAGCTTGTCCTTATCTCTTCTATTGCAGGAACTACATCTTCTTTGATGTTTTCATGGTTTAGATAATGTTCGAGCTTTCTAACTGCTTTTTCAATATAGTCAAAAAAGTTCTGGTCAACAATAGTGGTGTCACTGTCAAAATAATTCATAGCTTTTATCAGTGTAATCTTTACCTGTTTCAATTTTTCGTCGTATGATGGTTTCAGGTCATAAAAAGGTTCTGGTAAGTTAGACAACTTCTCAATCTGAACAAACAAAATCTGCCGTGGACTTTGAATCAAAGATGTATCTTGAACTGATGCTCCTGCCTGAGTCGTACTATTTGCAAGCAAAATTTCAGCCCTTGCAAAATAAGGTACAAAAATATTTGCTGTAAAAATACACAAAATAATGAATGCAATTAGTTTTTGAATTCTTTTTTCATCATAACCCTTCCAAAAAAAGATATTGTTTTTAAATGTTTTATAGTACTATGGAATAATATGTCAATATCAAATGTGTGTTAAATAACAAAACACAAAAAGATAAAGATGAGTAAGAATATTAAAGCACAAAAAAGGTGAATATAATCTTGAGAATATGAGACTCAAGGGATTTAGAAATCATAAAAGATATACAGTACATATCATTCTTGATTTTTCTTAATTTGAAGAAGCAACATATGACGGTGAAATAAAATCTATTGATGATGAAACAATTGGGAAAACAACCTTTAAATATCAACTTTTAAAAAAGAGATTGGAGAAATATTTACCTTATAATCCTGTGTAATAATAAAACTAAAAGACCAGCTGTGTTTAAGAGCAAACAAGCTGGTCTTTATTTTTATCATTAATTTATTCATAAAGATACAGCACATACATTGCATGAGACCATGCCAAAGGGACAACCCAGGCAGGCTTGCCAGTGAGCTTGTCAACCTGCTCTGGGAAAAGTCCGTTTGGCAAACTGTGCGCTTTTGCCCACTCAAAAAGTTTTTCTGCCCTGTCAATCTGCCCTGTTTTTTTGTAGTAAATTGCAAGCCAGAGTGTTGTCAGTATCCATGGATTTCCACCAATGTATTTATCATCGGAATATCTTTTGTAGCCACCCACAATCTTGTTTTGGCATTCCCTTTCGATAGCCAAAACAGTAGCTTTAAAAGCTTCATCCTCAGCATCTATCATTTCGAACGGATAGTAAACCCCCAACATTGAAATGTCAACAACTTCATCTTGCTTCTTGAAATAATAGGTTATCTCATATCTCTCATCTTTTTGCATGTACCTGTTCTCTTCAGGAAGCTTTAAAAATTCCTCATGTGAAATTTTAACATCTGTTGACCTTACATACCGGGAAAGTTTAGGACTGTAAAATCTTGTTGCCATCTGATTTTTTATTGCCTTTAGCTTCTTTTCAATTTCATTTTCAAGCTCAGGAAAATATTTTTTGGCTTTCTTTAGCGCAGCATATATGCTTGCATTTGAGTAAAGATGAATTCCTTCTCTTTCTTCCCACAGGTCAAAGCTTCTGCACACAACTCCTTTTTGTTCATCTACTCTACGTAGCAAGAACAGCAGTGCTTTTTTGAGCTTATCTTTATACAAATCAATCAAATGAAGAGAATTTTTCTTCTCGCAATGTTCTAAAAAGCCCCATACAACCGAAGCAGTCTCATCAATCTGAATTCCCCAGCTTGGTGCCAAACTGCCATCCGTATAATATCTCTGGTCCCAGAATCCTTCCTTCTCCTGACAAGAAAATTTAAAGTCAAAAAATTTTTCAACCTCACTTGACATCCCGAGCTCATCCATTGCTGCTGTTATAAACGCAGCGTCTCTACCCCAGACAAAACCATAACCGCCACAGTGGAAAAACTTCTCGTCAACCTCAGATGCTGCTAAAATTCCACCTGTTTTGGAATTTTGCAGAGTATAAAATACATAGGCACTTCTTTTTTGAAGCTCTATGTTTTTGGGATCTTCTGTACAAATGATCTTTACTTTTGAGAATTTCTTTTCCCAAAAGGCTTTGTTTTGACTGTAAATATCGTCATACCCCTTTTGCTTTAAATAAGAGAGCTTATGATAGACTTCATCTTTTGAGTTTCCAAAAGCAAGAAAACATACAACCTTTCCTGTATTTTCAAGTTTTACTGCAATCTGTGGATTTGTAGCTTCATTCCAGCCTTCCAGCTGATTATCCTTTGCATCATCAATTCCGTTTTTAACTGTAAAGCTTTTTATCTTATTCTCAAAAGCAAGACCTATATATCTCCCTTTAAAATATGCATAGATTATTTCATTTTCTTTATCAGCCTTTGCAGCATTAAAAAGGCTTGAAGAATTTATCATGGGTTCTAAAAAGACATAGAAGTCTTCAAAAGCCGTTTCCCATAAACGAACCAAGCTGTCTGTTTCAAAGTCAACAAAGTCAAGCTGAAAAATTGTCTTGTCTGCAATTTTATATTCAAAAAAGTACGCAAAGTCATCCACAAATCCACTTTTTATCTTGAAATTTTCATCTTCGAAAAATACAAGCCCATCCAAAAAAACAGCTGCCAAAAAGAGTTTTAGCTGCTGATAATAATCTACTGCAGGCCAATAAAACCTTTGCAATATGCCATTTGAATCAAGCTGCCCCAAAACCTTTGTATTCCCAATTATAGCTTCTACTACGTGCGGCTTTCTCATATGATCCCTCTTTTCCATATACAAATTGTTGCGCAAACATTTGCAGTAACCATATTATATCAAATATCTGACTTGTTGTGCATTCAGCAATTTTACTAATTTTATTTTTGCCTTTTTGCTCTAAAAACAAAAACCCCCCTCCGGCATTGAATTATTCTCTTCACGCAAGCTTTAAAACCTGTCACATGCCAGAGAGGGTTATATGAGTATTCTATTTTAGATGTAATTTAGTTTACCTTATCAGCATCTCAACCAAATCACAAACCCTGCTCACCTGAGCACCGTTTAAGCGAATTTTGTACTCTCTTGCAGGCCTTGCAAAGATGAAATTGTCTTGAATATCCTTATCAGCTTCAACTATAAGGCAGATTGCAGGAGTCTTAGGTTTTATTATAATATAGTCATCTTCTATTCTGTACTCAAACTGGCAGGGTTTTAGCTCAAGGTTTACTGGCTTTTCAAATACAAAGTAGTTTTCGTACTCCACTCTATCGACAAAAAGGCTCACAAAAACTATGCTTTCCAAAAGTCCTCTGTCTATCTTATCCCCAATTACAGCTGTTTCAACATGTTTGGGTATATATAACCACTCACCCTTTAAAATATTCAAGTTTTTTACTTTTTCAGAAAATGCCTCAACCACACCATTTTCAGGAATTTCCAGAGTAATGTTTTTCTCGTATAACTTCTGCCCGTCAAAGTTCCAGATTGTGATATTGAGCTGACCCTGTTTGGCCACAAGCTCATCACTAATAACATATACCTTTAGCTTCCCATCCTCATACTCAACAACTGGCAAAAACTTTGCAAATAACCTTTTTGACTCATAGTAAAGCGCCTTTCTTCTTTTCAAATAATCAATTGATGACCATGATATAACAGGCCAGCAATCGTTTAGCTGCCAGTAAATAGCACCGGCAGTTCTAAATTTGTTTTTACGATAATGTTCAACAGCGGCTTTAATAGCCTCTTTTTGAACAAACTGTGAAAGGTAAACAAAAGAATCAAAATCTTTTGGAAGACCAATTGAGCCCGCCATATACCTTATAAGCCTTTCCAAACCTTCTTCCTGCTTTTCGTGCATTCTCAAAGTTTTTGAGAAGATTGTCTGGTCTTTAAGAGGAATGTACTTTTTCATTGTATCAAGGTGTGCTGCTGCCTGAAAACCAAACTCACTCACAAACCTTGCATTGTCGTGCTTGTAGTAAATATAGTCTTTCCAGCCAGCCCAGATATCCCATGTGTGCTTGTCGCCGGCAGTGCTGCTATTTGGATGCTCCCCACCATACGGGCTTGAGATGTGGTACGGTCTTGTTGGGTCAAGCTCTGATAGAATCTGTGGCAAAACCTTCTTGTAAATTCTATTTCCCAAAAATTCTGGGTCGCCAATGTGCCACCAGTCTCTAAATCCCAAGTTGTTTTCGTTATTACCACACCAAAGCACTATGCACGGATGGTTTCTCAGTCGTTTTATCTGGTACTCAGCTTCTTTTTTGAAATTCTCCACAAAAAAGTCAAACTCATCAGGGTAGATTGCGCATGCAAACATAAAATCCTGCCATACCATTATACCGTTTTTGTCACACTCGCTATAAAACCAGTCATGCTCATAAATACCGCCGCCCCAGACCCTGAGCATGTTCATGTTCGCATCTTTTGCCATTTTGATTAAAGCTTTGTAGTCATCTTCTTTCAGCCTTGGCAGGATGGAATCAGCAGGTATCCAGTTTGCCCCTTTTGCAAAAATCTTTTGACCGTTTATTTCAAAGATGAAGCTTTCGCCATATTCATCTTTTTCTTTTATAATCCTAACAGTCCTGAGGCCTGTTGTGACCATTTTTGTTGCTTCTTCGTTTGAGGTTTTTACAACAATTTTAAAAGTATATAAATGCGGCTCTCCATAGCCATTTGGAAACCACAGTTTTGGATTTTCTATTTCAATCCTCTCTTCAATAAAATACCCTTCTTTTGACTTGTAGACATCTGGTATAACTTTTTTAACATATTCGCTATCTGAAATCTCTATTTCAACACTTCTTGGCTTTTCAAATGAATTTATCTTTGCAAAAACTTTGACCACTGCTAAATCTTCTGATAAGTGTTCTGTTTTGATAAACTCATCTGTTATCTCAAGGCCGTTGTTCAGTTCCAAATACACACTCCCGAAGATGCCAATCTGAAGAATCCTTGGACCCCAGTCCCAGCCATATGAATATTGAGCTTTTCTTATCCAGCTTCTGTGGGGATAGTCGTACTTTGATTGGTAAATTTTTTTGAGTCTTTCTGCTTCTTTGATTGGAGAGTAAAGAATTACTTTTAAAATGTTCTTTCCCTCTCTCAAGGCAGTTGACACATCAAATTCATATTTCAAAAACATGTTATTTGTCCTGCCCAAGTAAAAGTGGTTCAAATAAACATCAGCGACCGTATCAATCCCTTCAAACACAAGCTTTTTGACCTGCCAGTCAAGATTTTCAACATAAAACTCTTTTACATACTCAAAGTCCTTTTCTTCAAGAGAGTAAAACAAAACTTCATTTACTCCATAAAATGGGTCTGGAAGCTTGTCAAGGTTGATTAAATCAAGTTGAACACACCCTGGAACTGTGCCATCCAAGTATTCAAGGCTGCCTACTTCTCTAAATTTCCATTTTCCATCAAGACTTACTCTCAATGTAACCCCCCCTGTTTTTCTTTTTTAGCAATATGTTTTGTTCAGATTATATTATAATACTTTGCACATTTACTTTATATGACTGTATTTTAACTCTTTATCTCATAATTTTAAAAAGAAAAACAAACAAAGCTGTGTTTTGTGATATAATTTTAAGAAAAGCATAAAACCGATGAGGAATGTAAATAAATGGACAGAGAGTAAATTATAGACCTTGCCAAAAACTTTATTGAAGAGATAGACAAAGAATACACAGTAAGTATTACATACCTTTTCAGTTCTTTTGCAACTGGTAGTTTTAATAATATGGTGATGTTGACATAGCTGTGATGTTTGAAGAAGAGTTAAATAGCCTTCAAGAAGCTTTTTTGAGAGGAAAGCTCATTGACAAAGCCAAGTATATTTTTTACATAAATGTCGATATTGTGAATTTACAAAATGTAAGCCTTCTTATGCAATATCAGATTATAAGCCAAGGTATAATCTTGAAAGATTCTGAAAATAGAGTTGAATTTGAAGTCAAAGTACTGAGAGAATATCTTGATTTTAGCTATTATTCTAATATCTATAACCAAAGGTAATTTGTGTGGTAAAGAGAGATTTAGTACTTTCAAAAATAAGTAATTTAAGAGAATATCAAGAATTTGTTGACAAGATTATGGAATACATTTAACTGAAAGGTGGCAAAAAAATGAAAGTGGTAATGAGCCAGATAAATTCTATTGTTGGAGATATAAATGGCAATAAGAAAAAAATTATTGATATAATAAATTCTCACAAGGATGCAGATTTGATTGTATTTTCGGAGCTGTGTTTGTGCGGATATCCGCCAAAAGACCTTTTGTTTCAAAAAGATTTTCGGCAAGCTATAGAAAAAGCCCTTTTAGAGATTGCAAATGTGGTAGAAAAAAGTTATGTAATAATTGGTGCACCGACAAAAAGCAACCATCCACAAAAACTTCACAACAGTGCAGTAATTCTTCACAATGGGAAAATTGAAAAAGCCATTCACAAAACACTTTTGCCTTCATACGATGTATTTGATGAAAACAGGTATTTTATACCATCAAGCTGCAGAGAAGTTGTTGAAATAAACAAGGTTGCGTTTGGTATAACCATTTGTGAGGACATCTGGAATATCAACAATGACGAAAATGCAATGTACGATATAAACGTGCTGGAGGAGTTATATGAAAAAGGCGCAAAGGTGTTTATAAACCTCTCAGCATCTCCTTACCACTATAAAAAATTTAAGTCTCAGCGATTGCAAGTTTTAAAAGAAGCAGCAAGAAAATACAAGCTCCCAATAGTCTATGTCAATCAGGTTGGTGGCAATGACGATTTGATCTTTGATGGAAATAGCGTGGTTTTAAATTCAAAAGGCGATGTTGTAATAAAGGCAAAGGAATTCGAAGAGGATGTAATAGAGTTTGAACTTGAGGACATTGAAAAACTTTCCCAAGTTGATATTGAAGAAGACATTTCATGGATAAAAAAGGCGCTTGTGCTTGGTATAAGAGATTACTTTGAAAAGACAGGAGCAGCCAAAAAAGCAGTAGTGGGTCTTTCTGGTGGAATTGACTCATCAGTTGTGTGCTGCTTGGCTGTTGAGGCATTGGGAAAAGAAAATGTCTTAGGCGTTTCTATGCCATCGCGATATTCTTCAGAGCACAGTATAAAAGATGCAATGAAGCTTGCAGAGAATCTTGGAATTGAGTTTAGAATATACCCAATTGAAGACGTCTTTAAAGCATACTTGAGGATGTTCAATGGCAGTGAAACGCCCTTGCAAGACCTTGCAGAAGAAAATATACAAGCGCGAATTCGTGGAAATATTCTCATGTTTATATCAAACAGGGAAAACAGGCTTGTTCTGACAACAGGTAATAAGTCTGAGCTTGCAGTGGGGTACTGCACACTGTATGGCGATATGGCAGGGGGTTTAGCCGTAATCTCAGATCTTCCTAAGATGCTTGTGTATGAGCTTGCAAGGTATATAAATAGGGAAAGAGAAATAATACCACACAACGTTTTAGTAAAACCGCCATCTGCAGAGCTTCGTCCAAACCAGAAAGACACAGACACTCTACCACTTTATGAAATCTTAGACCCTATCTTGGTTGCATATATTGAGGAATTAAAGAGCGTGGATGAGATAGTCCAGATGGGCTATCCTAAAGATCTTGTTTTAAAGATTATCAAGATGGTAGAAAGAGCAGAGTATAAGCGAAAACAGGCAGCACCGGGCTTGAAAGTAACATCAAAAGCATTTGGTACAGGTCGGCGTATGCCAATTGCCCAGAGGTGGGTGTGAATCCAAAAATAAAAAAGACCCCATCTCATGGTTAATTTATCAAAGAGTTGGGGTCTTTTTTAGTTTTTGTGTTTCTATACAATTCTTTTTAGTAATCCTTTATAATTCTGACCGTGCCTTTGGAATTTATAATCTCAATTGAATTTTTGCCAGAGTCAAGGTCTATATAATGGCCACTCGTGGTTTTAATCATGCTAAAATCTGATTTGACTCTGCCCTTTGCATTGACTTTTATACGCGCTTTCACATCTTTGCCAACAAAGAAGGAAATATCTCCCTCGCCCAAATTGACAAGTGACGAAAGTCCAAACCCTAAGAGTGCATCCACTTTAGCAGTTATGTTCCCCTTTGTACCTATAACCTTAAATACGCCTGCCTTTTTAACCTTGAGATTGATATTTCCATTTCCGTTGTTTATAGAAAAATCTCCATTTATATAGTCAAGCCTTATATCTCCTTCCCCGTTTTTTATTTCTATTGAAGCCTTTGCATCTGTCACTGTAACATTTCCCTTGCCGTTTACTATGTATATTGAACCGCCTTGAATATTAGAGATGCTAATATTGCCATTGCTATTTTGGACAAACACTTTGCTATTTTCAGGAAGAAAAATCTCAAATTTGAACTCTTTTTTAGGATTTGAAAGTGTATTTGCTAAAATGGCCTCTCCACTGTAAGCTCTTGCTTTAATATAGAGTCTATCAACAGTACGCTCAATCTTTATTTGCATGTCATCAAAGGTCTTTTCAATCTCTGATTTCGAGAATGCTTTTGCTGAAGTGATTTTGTCATCAATATTCCATATTATCCTTTTGATGTATCTAATTGTGGCATGCTCTGTACCTTTTTTTCCTCTTATAATAATGTTTGCGTTGTCACTGTCAAGCATGAATGCCTTGTCCTTGAAATTTAAAATCTCCCACCTTCCTTCTTTTGAATATTCCTTGACAGCAGACTCCTCATGCTTGCAGCCACTCAGAAGAGACAAAATCAAGACAAAGACAAAGACAAAGAAAATTCTCAGATTCATAAAAAGTCCCCCTTGAGTTTGCGAAAGGAAACAAAAGGTATAGGGTTTATATAAAAATTGTATAATAAATAATCCAAAATGTATACTACCCATAGTACAATTTTGTTAGACCTCTCCAAATCCTCAAGGGGTTTTGTTGTCAAATCTCAACAGTCCACGTATATTTGTTCTCTTGGATGAATATATAAAGTTTTTTATCACCCTTTCCAATCACTTTTTTTGTTATTCGGCTGTCGCCACCCAGTCTAGAAAAATAATCCAAAACAATATTTTTGGCTATATTTGGATTTTGAGTAATTCTTTCAACCAAACAGTTAATATAAACTTGGTCGTTTTTGGACAAAAGGCTATTGCTCAAATCCTTTATTTTTGAAACATCTACAATATCTTCTTTGTTTATAGAAGAGAAAATCAAAATCTCTGGTATTCTGTACTCTCCAAACCTATACCTCTTCAAATTCACAATAGAATTTACATACATCCTGTTAAGTTCACCATTCTGAGTTGCCTCAAACGCTGTCCAAAGGTCATAGTTTGCTATATATGAATTTTCTGTATTCACCCGAGCCGCAACAAAATCTGTTGAAATTGCCTCAGGGCTTAAAAAACCTGAAATACACTTTACATTAATCCCCCAAAGCCCAATTTTCTTGTTGTAGTCATTCTCTATGTTAAGACCATTTTCAGCTATCATCTTTTTCTTTTTTGGATCTATCGGAATAAAGGCAATCATTTTTAAACCCCTCCACAATCTTTTGTATCTGTTCTGATAACTCTTTTAGTTTAAATGGCTGTTTTTTTAGCTTTTCACAAAGCCTTTCAAGTTGTAAAAGGCTCCCAAACACAAGGCAGTCGGACTTATCTGTTGAGTGGTCAATACACCCCTTGTTTACAACAGCATCTGAGCCAATAGAGAGCATTGTTTGCTTGATAATATTTGCCTGTGTTGGTGTGAGGTCTTCTATGTAGATGTGAAGATATAGCATCTTTTTAAGAAGGTATTCTTTTGCGTACTTGTCTGGACCTATCTTTTCAATATACTCTTTTAGTGTTTTGACATCATTGCCAATTAAATAACATCTCAATTTTTCCTTTGCTCCTTTTTTCAAAAATTTTATACTTTTAATTTTACCCTACAAATCTTCACATTTTTATAGTAATAAAAGAGAATTTCTTTATAATTTTTCCCTTCCTTGCAAGGTATTTACACCCCACTGGCTCATACCCAAACCATGATCTTATCCTTTTGTTTTTATTCAATACCCCTTTGCCGCGGGTATATCCAAAACTCTGTTGAATAAAGCCCAAAAATTTGCCTAAATTTTTCACCACTTATAGTGATATCCCCTACCTTTATTGTCTTTACCCTTTGCGTATTTGTTCTTTGCAGAATTTTAATGTTTGAGGAAACCTCTCTTGTGTGTAACTTTAAGTTTGGATAGTAGTTTTTGAGTCTTTTTACAAACTCCTCATAGGAAAAATAAAACTCTCCTGTGTACTTTGGGCACATCTCTTCACCGCGGCTAACAACGCTTTTCAGGTAGGGAATGCTCTGTCCAAACACTTCTTTGGCATCTTCTGTTCTGCCGACTGAGGCTGCGTGAAAAAGACTGTCTATGATCTCCCCGTTGTATACCAAAACCTCACCTTTTGTTGCCTTCACAACAAAGTAAAGTTTCTGGTAGTATTTTGTAAAGTTTTCCCCCATTTCCTTTTCATCTGACTTTTATCAATATATGCCTGGCAGTGTGTAAAATCATCACAGAGATAAACCTTCTGTTTTTCATATCCCGGATGATCAAATTTTTTTACAACCTTACGCATAGCATAGGTTCTGCAGGCAACAGTTTGGGCTTTTAGCGCCTCAATGGGAAACTCTGCTGGCATCTCTGCCGCCAAAGCTCCCAATATATATTGTTCTAAAGGCATCTTTCAACCCTTTTTGTATTTTTTCTCAGCACGTTTACATAAATCTCTGGTTTTTTGCTTTCAATTTTCTTAAGCTCAGAAGATTGAGATAAGGCAACACAAGAAGAAGCATTGCCGTCTTGGCTTTGGTTTTTGACGTTTACCAAGCAAAAAATTACATTTGCTAAAAACAATAGCAATACTGCAGTTGCCATAAAAACCGCCTCATCTAAAAAAGCCTTTTTAAACTGCCTTTTCATCACTCCTCTTTTCACTTGCACCCCCAACTTTTAGAACAATTATGGTCACATCGTCTTTGATTACATAAGAGTTTGACAGTGCCCATTCAAAGATTTGCCTGCCTGCACTTTGGGTTGACAAAAATTCATTTGAGCAAAGATATTCATACAAAGCTCTTTACCCATCTTCACCCAAAAGATCCAAAAGTCCGTCTTAACACATGAATATCATATCACCCTTTTGAAGCTTTTGCTCAATATAATCAAAATGTGATGTTGTTTCAACTCCAGCTGGGAGCGAATTTGAAAAGATTTCAAATTGCACCTGCTTTTAAAAATTCACATGTGAGCTTGAACCTGTCTATACAAACAATATCGACCGATGCAAACCCTTCAAGGTTTTTCATTGCAAGAAGTGAATTAATAAACTTTATAGCAACTTTCCTGTCAAATCCTAAATTGGTGAATTTCTTTAGCGCATCTATTACAATAAAACTGTTTTCTGAAGCAATCCTGCCAGTTCCCATACCATCTGAGATGCAAGCTAAAAACTTGCCGTCTTTGAGCTGCAAAAAGCACACTCTATCACCGTTTACATTCTCCTTGCTTTTTGAAAATATTGCATAGTCCACCTTTATATTTGGTTTTTTCAAAAGACAAATCTGGTACCCACCTGCATGTTTTGGGACCTCTGAGACAACTTCAACCTCACACCCCACAACACTTTTGACAATCTCTTCTATCTCTTTTTTCCGTGGGGATTTAAAGCCATCTTTTAGGTCAATCTTCACCTGAAAATAGTTTTCAGCTTCTATGAACTCAACATTTTCAACATCGTACCCAAACCTGTAAAGCTCAAGCTCTATTTCTCTCGCAGTGCCTCTATCTTGTTTAAAGTTCTTTTCGACCATCTTTGCAGCATCAACTACAATGTCTTTTAAAAGCTCTATCTGGTTCTTAAATGCTTCTTCTTTAAAACTGTTTTCGCTTTTGACAAGTTTTGAAAATTTCAAAGACTCTAAAAGTTCATTTACAATTGTTATGAACTCCTTCGATTTGAGACAGGTAAATTTGAAACCTTTAATTTCGCTTTCAACAATTTTTCCCTTCTTCAATATTATATTTTTAACCTCATTTAGCATATGATTAGTCTGTGAATAGTAGTACTGCCAACATGCTTGAATATTGCTGCAGCCACTACAAACTTTGTTGCAGGTCTGTTCAATAACACTTTTTGCTTCATCTTTGCTCATTATAGGTACTACTTTTTGTGAAGTGCTTTGCCCAAGGTTTTCAAGTACTGAAGCAATGTCAAAGATTTTTCTTTAATCATCTTTTGAACCTCCTCTTTATCAGTTTGTGAATTTTTTACAACTTTTTCAAGCGGAAATATACAAAATAAAATTGAGGCAATCAAAATCTCTCCTAGCTTAAAGCCTGGATTTGAGGATATGTAAAACATTGAAATTACATATCCACAAAAACCGCCCAAAACAACCCCTATCTTCCCAAATCCTTTCATAACCCCAGCAACAAGCGCTGCAAACGCGAAGATACATGCCATTTCAAGCCCACATGTATTTTTTATGCTGTCAAGAAGACCTACTACATATCCCATTGCAGTTGACATTATCATTCCATGAGCAAAAGAGATTGTAAAAAGTAGAATTAAAAACAGTATCCTTTTTATATCCAAAATGGTATCAAATGTGTTGCTAAGCCCAAGAAAACTCAGAGCAAAAACCACAACCGATATTGCTATCTGGTCGTTTGAAATCTGCTTCTTTGACTCCAAAGCTGCAAAAAATCTCTCAAAAAGAAGAACAAAACTGTAACAAAAAAGTGATTCTAAAAGAAGGTACAAAATTTCTATTGGAACCCATTTGAAAACGGCAATTGAAAGTATTCCGCCTACAAACACACCCAATGATGCCACCAAAGCTTTTATGTAGATATTGAATTCAAAAAAAATGATTGATAGCAGTAATTATCAAAAGTGAAATAACATACTTTAATATCAAGGGCTTGTTCAAACTTGAGACTATCCTAAAGATGGAAAATATTACTGCTAAATAGTACATGTAGTCCTTCTTCTTAAAGCTTGATACATAAGAGCTTGAAAAAAAGCTTGTTGAAAAAAGTTCGCACCTTCCAAGCAAAAAAGCCAAAATTAAAATAAGGTACTCTTCAAGCCCGAACAAATAAAGCCCTTTTGAAGCTTTTTCATCTGCCTTTTTGTAACTTTGTCTTTTAAACTACAAAACTTCAAGTTTCTCCAAACCAAATCATCTCCTCTCTTTTTTTATTTAACTTTTGTGCAACATAAAATTTACACTACAGCTTGTGGCAGTTTGTGTTGCAATAGCAAGGTTTACTAAAAATTTTTTACGACAAAATTTGAAAATATGCCCCAAGAAAATAAAAAAGGCACGGGAGTTTATTTTTCCCGCACCTTTTATTTTTCTCCTCTTGACTTTGTCAGTTAAGAGGTGTTTTTGAGCTAACAAAAAATAACAAAGTCTTAATTTATGCGGGTTTCAAGAAGAGAAAAATAAAAAATTTTAAAAAATGTAGGGACAAATTTTAGCTTAATATATACTGAATTTGCTTGACTTTTTAAATATTTTGTGGTACAATATAACAAACTATCTTCAAGGAGTTGCCATATGTTTGTCAAAATTACTAATGCTGGCGGTTATCAGTATGTTAGGTTAGTCGAAAATTACCGTGAAAATGGTAAAGTAAAGCAAAGAGTACTATTTAACTTTGGTAGACTTGATATTCTCAAAGATGACCCCGCTTTTAAAAACATTGTAAAAAAACTATCTGATATTGTCGCTGAAACAACTACTGAGAATGCAAAAGCTGTTACTATTGAATCTGAAGAAGATATTTCGGATGCAGTTGTAAAAAACTGGGGATACATTGTATACAGAAAGTTATGGCAGGAGCTTGAAATTGATAAGTTTTTAAAAGGGAAAGCAGCAAAAGAGAGAAAGATAAAATTTGATGTAGACAAAGTAAGTTTTTTAATGACCATACAGAGATTGATAGAGCCAATGAGCAAACTAAGAAGTTATCATCAGAGAAGCAAATATTTTGGATTTGAAGAGGATATAGATTTGAATCAATTGTACAGGTGTTTAGATTTTCTTGACAGTGTAAAAGAAGATTTAGAGACATACCTGTATCAGAGAAATAAAGACTTATTTAAGATGGTAGTTGATGTAGTGTTTTATGATGTGACGACAATATACTTTGAGAGTTGTAGAGCGGATGAACTTAAAAATTTTGGGTTTAGCAAAGACAACAAGGTAAATGAAGTGCAAGTTGTATTAGGGCTTTTGGTGGACAAAGAAGGCAGACCGATAGGGTATGAACTTTTTCCTGGTAATACGATAGATAGCAAGACGATGGTAAAGATACTGAGGAAGCTGAAGGAAAAATTTAGTATAGATAAGATAATAATAGTAGCAGACAAAGGGCTTAACAGCAGAATAAATTTAAAGATGATAAAAGAAGCTGGGTACGACTATATAGTAGCAAGCAGATTAAAGAATGCAAGTAAAGAAATTTTAGATGAAGTTTTTAATGAAGAAGGATATAAAAGACTTGATGGCAAAAGATGTTTGAATGCTGAAGAAATTTATGGTGATGAATTCAAATATAAGGTATTGGAAAGAACAAATATTGTCAAGGATGAAGAGGGTAAAGAGTTCAAAATAGAAGAGAATTTGATAATAACGTATTCAAGCAAGAGAGCCAAGAAAGACAAAGAAGACAGAGAGAGATTGGTAAGAAAAGCCAAAGAGCTTTTAGAGAACAAAGGAAGCATAACAGCCTTAGAAAAGAAAGGTGCAAGGAAATATTTGAAGAAGAAATCAAAATCAGAAGAATATGTATTGGATGAGGAAGCGATAAAACGAGATGAGAAATTTGACGGTTATTATGCAATTCAAACGAGCAAAAAGGATATGGATGTAGAAGAGGTTTTAGGAGCATATCACGATTTATGGAAGATAGAACAGTCATTCAGAGTAATGAAAAGCTGTTTAGAAGTGCGACCGATATATCACTTTACAGAAAGCAGAATAAAAGGACATTTTGTGATATGTTTTTTGGCATTTTTACTGCAAAGGACATTGGAATATATTTTGAGGAGAAAAGGTAAAGGAATAAGTAGTGAAAGGATAATGGAAGCAATATATTCAATGAACTTTTTTGAAATAGAGATAAAAGGGAAGAAATATTTGATAAAGCAAAAAATTGAGGGAGGAGCTGGAGATATACTGAATGTAATGAAGATAAAGGGTCCAAAAAACTTCATGACATATGAGGAAGGCTTAGAATTTATTGGTATTAGCAAATGATGTAGTGACAAAATTGAGGTCCATATTTTGTCAATCCCAGTCCTCCCAAGCTTTTTGAGCTTCAAACTGACAAAGTCAAGAAAAAGGCACGGGAGTTTATTTTTCCCGCACCTTTTATTTTTCTCCTGAAAAATTTTTTCAGTTGTTATAAAGCCTTGCAATTTATTTGCCCATCTTTTCTTTTAATTTTTGAAGTTCATCTAAGATGTCAGAGTCGCTATTTTCAAGCTCTTTGAACTTATCTTCTAATGTCTTTGTAGAATTCAAAAGCTCCTCTTGCGCCTGGGCCCTTGCTTCTTTCTGTTCAATCTTCTGAGCGTATTTTTCAAACGACTCAAACGCAGATGTATCTGTCAATTTGCTCATTGTCTGTGTAATTGTAATCTGAGCATCAGCTCTTTTGGATTTAGCAATAAGCAAATCTCGTCTTCTCTTTGCCTCTTCAATCTTGTCCTCAAGCATCTTAAGACCGCTTTTGAGCTTTTCAACTGCTTCATGCTGAGCCTCATACTGCTTTTGGTACTCTTGCGCCAGCCTTTCATGTTCTCTTTTCCTTCTGAGAGCTTCAACGGCAAGCTCATCCTCGCCTTTTGACACTGCAAGCTCAGCTTTTTTCTGCCACTCTTCAGCAAGCCTCTTGTTCTCTTCTACTTTCTTTTCTAAAAGCTTTTCATCCGCCAAGGCGTTTGCAACCTCAACCCTTGCCCTCTGCAGCTGTTCTTCCATGTCCTCAATGAGCTGATTGAGCATCTTTTCAGGGTCGGCAGCTTTTTCAATCAGGTCATTGATATTTGCTTTGAGAAGCTGAGCAATCTTTTGAAAAACGCCCATCCTATATTACCTCCTGTTAAAAATAATTATTTTTACTTTTAATAAAAGTTTGTAACAAGCATTTAGAAAATGTCAAAAAGGTCATCGAAAAAGTTTTTAAACGTCCTTTTTAAAAACTCTTCTTTTTTGTTTGGAAACCTTCTTAAAATGATATTTCTTGCAAGACTTTCTGCCTCAAGGTATAGTTTTTTGAAGCTGTCAAAGTCACACTCATACAAAAGATTTCTGAGCCTCTCTTTGTAGCCTTCCAAAACAGTAAAGTCTGCCCTGTCTAAAAGCTTTACTCTTTGTAAAAACTTCGAAAAACTTTCAAGCAGTTTTCTGCATTCCGTAACATCTTTTTCAAAGCTCAATATAAGCATTTCCAAAATCTCAAGTTCTTTTTCAACTACAGCCGGTGACTCCCCTTTTTGAAGAAGTTCTTCTATCTCGCTAATCTTTAAATCAATCTTGTAAAATTTCATGCCTATATTGTCATATTGTGTCTTAAGCTGTGTAAACGTGTCAAGAATAGCTTGATTGTAAGTTTTTCCATAGGTTTTCTCCCTATAAAGGTTAATACTAATTTTTGACAGTTTATCTAAAAATTCCTCAATTAAAATTAACTTTTCAACAGGTTCTGAAACTTTAAGCCTTGCCAAAAGATCATCATATTCTCTTTTTAGATTTTCTGCTCTGAGCGGTGATTTTGACAAAACAAGAGGATACTTTTCTTCAAATTCTCTATTTATAATATTAATCAAGCTTGAGAGATACTCTTCTTTTTTCTCATCTGTCAAACTTTTGTAATATTCTATCTTCTCATCAAGTCTTTTTATACCCTCAAATTTTTCATTTAAAACATTTTCTGAACAGACACTTTCGTAAAGCTGCTCTATTTTGCTTTTTAGTTCTTCTTTGTTTTTGAGAGTTTCAACTATTTTGTCAATTTTCTCTTTCCTTTCAATCTCACTTTTTAATATCTCTTCTGAGTCTTTTAAAACCTTTTCTATAAAGTCCAAATCACTTTTTAATATGTTGTATATGTTCATAAATGTGTTTACTTCGCTCTCTGAATAGCTCTTTTTAATTCCTTCATAATACTCACGCAGGTGCGAAAAGTTCAAAGTGACATTGTTAAACCTCTCTTCAACCTCTTTGTAATTGCTTGTTAACTTCAGGTATGGTAGCTTTTCTTCTGCCTGCAAAATCCTATTTGATATACTTTGAAAATACTCTTCTATAAGCTGAAAATTTTTAAGCCTCTGTGTTTTTGACTTTCCTTTTCGTCTAATTAGATTTACTAACAACGCTATAACTATTACCACACCAACTGCAATGGCAAAAAACAAAATCCCATTTACAATTGTATTAATAAGAATTATCCTTCTTAGCTGGCTATCTGGTGTCTCAAATTCAAAAAATCCTCCCCACATCTTCAAAATCCTCTCTTTTAAAAAGCATCAAAACTTGAAAATTTTTTTCTATATCAACTTCTAACCCATCAAAAGTCTTTGTCTTTGCAATGCCAGTCTGAGAAAGTGCCATGTGTTCAAGCGTATACCCTATCTTTTAAAACGAATATCTGGAGCGATTTGTTACGCGGATTTGCAATCCAGTACTCTAAAACTCCAAACCTACTTTAAAGCTGCATCTTTTTTACATAATCTACTGAAGCTGTTGTAGGCATAAGCACTTCAACAATGAGTTTAGGAATAACCCTTGTATCCTTCATCAGTAATCTTGCCCTTGTCGCAAATTATTACAATATCAGGCTGGACCACATGTTTTTCATTTTCTTCTTCGTCTTCAAATACAATATCAAAAGGGGAAATGTGGTTCATATCACCCTCAATTTACTCTTCATATATCATCTTTATTGTCATTCCACCATCCACAACAAGGTTTGTGCCAGTAATAAACCCGCTTTTTTCGGATGCTAAAAATAGCACCGCATTTGCAACATCCTCAGGTTTTCCACCCCTTCCTGCAGGGTGCTGAAGGTGGTCTATTTCGCGCAAATCAGGCAGCTTTCTGTATTTTCTTTTCTTGTACTCAGATACCTCTATCCAGCCCGGACTTATTGCATTTACCCTGATTTTAAGATGTGATAGTGATACAGCCAAAGAATGAGTCAGCGCCAAAATTCCGCCTTTTGATGCAGAATAAGGCTCTGTGTTTGGCTCAGACATCAAAGCCCTTGTTGAGGCAATGTTCACAATACAGCTTCCTTCTTTCATGAAAGGCAAAAGATACTTTACCATAAGATATGGTGCTCTAAGATTTACATTTATAACATAATCCCACTCTTCAACAGTCCTATCTAAAATCCATTTTGTCGACCCAACGCCCGCGTTGTTGACAAGAACATCTATACTTTTATACTTTTCACCAATTTTCCGGCAAACTCTTTCAATCTGAGATGCATCCTGCAAATCGCATTCAAAAAATTCAATTTTGTCTTCATACCCTTTGAAAAAGTCTTGCATCGCATCCTCAATTGCTTCTCTGTCAACATCAACCGCTGCAACATAAGCACCATTATTCAAAAAAGAAAGAGCTGTCACAAGCCCAATCCCCTGTGCAGCACCTGTAACCACAACCACTTTGTCTTTGAACTCTGGCATAGTTAAAAATTCCATGAAGCACTTTCACACCTTTCATTTAGAATTCATAAGATCTGTGTAGAGCTGAACAACTGTCTTTTTCAATACAGGATGGACAAAATCGGGTGCTATCTCACTCAAAGGAAGTAGTACAAACTCGCGCTTTTGTATCTCAGGATGCGGAATCTTCAGATTTTCTTCATCTATCACCAAAGAGTTGTAAAACAAAATGTCTATGTCTATATTCCTTGGCCCCCATTTAAAAAGCCTCTCTCTTCCCATCTTCTTTTCTATGCTGAGCACAAATTCTAAAAGCTCAAAAGGCGAAAGGCAGGTTTTGCCCATCAAGCAGCAGTTTAAAAACTTTGGCTGCTGTGTATACCCATAAGGCTCTGTCTCAATGATTGTTGAAACCTTTTTGATATCCACCTTTTCTTTTAGATATTCTATTGCAGTCTCTATATTCCTCTGTCTGTCACCAAGATTGCTTCCCAGTGCCAAGATAACTTCCATCTTTTGCATCTTTAGCAGCTCTTTCCTTTCTATGAATGTAAATTTTGCTACTCCTTTAGCCTTTCAAAAAGGTCCTTTATTCTCTTTTGTCTCTCTTCTGTTTCTTTTTTGTCAATCTCAATCAAAAGAACATCTCCTTCTTTTGCACCTTGTGGAACTATATCAGCTGGCACATTTACAATCTTCCCATTTTCAAGCTCAAGGACAGCAAAATCCCCTTCAAACCTGTCAATCACAGCTTTCATTTGAAATTCCCCCTCCCTTTCTTAAGCGTTCATAATAGCCTCTGCCATCAAGATTGCCCTTTTGTTTTCTTTTACATCATGCACTCTTACAAACTCAATTTTCTTGAGAGCACAAATGGTCGAAATTGCAATTGTCCCCTCAAGCCTATCTTCAGGTCCAACACCACCCAAAACAACCCCTATGGTTGACTTTCGGGATGCGCCAATTAAAATTGGTCTTCCAAGGACCTTGAACTCTTCACATCGCCTTATTATCTCCAAATTGTCCTCTGGTCTTTTGCCAAAACCAATGCCGGGGTCTAAGATGATGTTCTCTAAATCTACACCTGCCTTTAGTGCTTCATCTATCCTTCTTTCAAAATACTGTAAAATCTCTTCTATTACATCTTCATAATATGGGTTTTGCTGCATATTTTTGGGCGTGCCTTTTATGTGCATGATTATAATAGGAACATTGTAGTCTGCAGCAACCTTGAACATCTCTTTGTCAAATGTGCCGCCGCTTATATCGTTTATTATATCAGCCCCTGCTTCTATAGCCTTTTTGGCAACAGAAGCTTTGTATGTGTCAATTGAAATAGGTATATCTTTTGAGACATCTCTTATTGCTCTAATTGCTGGAATAACTCTTTTCAGCTCCTCATCTTCAGGAACCGGGTCTGAAAAAGGTCTTGTAGACTCACCCCCAACGTCAATCAAGTCTGCTCCCTCTTCAATCATCTCAAGGGCTTTTTGAGAAACTGCAGTACTATCTACCCTTGAGCCTTCGTAAAAAGAATCTGGCGTGACATTTATAATTCCCATCACATTTGTCTTAAGAAGGTTTATTTGCTTTCCATTTGCACAAAGAGTTCTTTGTGAAATGGTAAAATCTGCATCAAAACTGCACTCAAACCCTTCTTCAGAAAGATAGCATTTTGTCCTCTCAAAATTGGCTTTTGAAGTTGTAGCAAAAGCGATATTGTCTTTTACAACAACAAAAAAACCAAGGTCCGAAAGAAGAGCTACAAACTTTGGCACATCTTGGATATTGTCAAACCTCAAGATTATACTCTCTGACCTTTTTACAAAGTCCAAAATCTCTCTTTCATCAAACCCTTTTTGATACATAATCTTCTTTAAATTTGCATCTTTTGAAATAAGTCTCAAATCATCTTCACCACCTTATTGTAACCTCACCGCTTTGTATTTTTACCTCTTTCCCATCCTGCACACAGATAAGCTCGCCATTTTGCCCTATGTCTTTGCAAAATGCCCTCTGCACACCGTTTATGACAATCTCCTTGCCAAGGTTTATACAGTAGCTTTTATACTCATCTCTAAAGCGTGAAAAACCATAATTTTTGAAATTCTCAAGCTCGTTTTCAAACTCTTCCAAGATTTCAATAATTATTCTTGTCCTATCAAAGTCCATGCCCATCTCTTTCCTTAATGTGGTTGCAATCTCCAGAAGTTCATCAGGAAGGCTGGCTGCATTTACATTAAGACCTATTCCGATGATGACATTCCCAGCACCTTCGAGCTCACCTGAAAGCTCTGTCAAAATCCCACAAACCTTTTTGCCATTCAAAAGAATATCATTTGACCACTTGATAAAACTTTGAACTTTATATTTTCTCAAAACCCTGTTGACAATAAGCCCCGTAAAAAGTGTAAGGGGAACCACCTTTTCTATGTCAATGACCTCAAGCCTCAGAAAAATAGACATCTTAACTCCTTTTTCTAAGTCAATCCAGCTTCTTCCAAACCGTCCCCTGCCGGCATTTTGTCTTTCTGCATATACAACCGTTGCTGATTCCAATTTTTCTTGGTTTTCTTTTACATAGTTGTTTGTTGAGTTTATTTGCGAAAAATATAAAAAATCCTTGAACAATTCAGATCTTGAGATGAAATCTTCTATCTCCCAAACTCTTATTATGTCTTTGTCAACAAGCTGATAGCCTTTTTTCTTATAAGATGCTATAGCAAAGCCCATCTCTTGTAGGCTCTTGATTCTTTTGTTCACTGCCATGCGGCTGACATTCAGTTCTTTTGCAAGACTTTCGCCTGAGACAAAGTCCTCTTCATAAAGCTTTTTTAATATGTATATTGACTTTTCATCCATGGCTTTTTAAAAATCCCTTCCTTTTTAATAAATCAGATTTCTTTGTTTTAAAGGCTTCTTAAATTTATAAATTTTGTTCACATTTTAACTTCAACAACCCCTCTTTGCAATACCCAAACTTAAACCACTCACAGCTTCTGCAGATGCTTTCAAATTCTTGGATTGAAAGCTTTTTTATTACTTTATAAATCTCACTTGGCAAAACATTGTCAAAATTGCTAATGCCGTTTTTGCAAAGAAATTCCATAAGCTTTATATCGAAGTTTTTTACCTTCTCTTCTGCTGTGCAACTACCATCCACAAGTCTTGGACATCTTTGGCATATCACATCTGGGTATGTAGCAAGTACAACTTTTTGATTTTCAGTAAAAACTTTCTCATACACCTTTTTAAAATTTTCCACAAACTCCTTGTTATACCCAAGCCCTCTAAAGCCAAGAAAGCATAAAAGATGATGAAATCTTAATTTTATCATGAAACTTGACTTTTAATGCCTACAATTGATTTAATTTAATTATACCACTCATGCCCAAAGTACAAAATTGCAATTTCGCAATCATAATCATCTACTATTTCTTCTGCCACTTCGTTCAGCTGAGAAAACAGAAGCTGAAAGTACAAAGAAAGATCTGTACCATCACCAAATGTCCATCCTTCTTCGGGTATTTTTAGTACTGTCCAGAACAAACTATAATTATACATTTAGAAGGCCATTTCTTTGTATATATATCCATCTTGACTAAAAGTCGTTTCTGTCGACTTCCAGTGGCAATTTTTTGAGAGCTAAATTGTATTCGGTTTCATTAATGTAGAGTAAGGTTTTGTTTGGATTGTTGGCAGCAGCTGGATAGACGGAAGGCTTTGAGGTGGCTATATAGCTTGATTTTTCTGGCTTGATGTGAGTTTTCCACAGATGTTTTGATATAAAAACATTGACAGAGGTGCATAATCTTGATATAATAAAATCAAGCTATTTGACGTGTTTGTAGCCTGCCCTTTGGGGATTGAAATTTCAAATATCCCAAAAGCTTGTTTATTATCCCTGTTAGTTTGTAGCCTGCCCTTTGGGGATTGAAATAGATTATGATATGGGTGTCGTGCCAACGTTGCCTGGTTTGTAGCCTGCCCTTTGGGGATTGAAATAAATCAAGAAAATCTTCAAACTTCATAACAATAAGCGTTTGTAGCCTGCCCTTTGGGGATTGAAATTGAAAGTCTCAATATCAATAATTTCAACGCTTGGTGTTTGTAGCCTGCCCTTTGGGGATTGAAATGATTTTGGTATAAGATTCATTGTTTGAATTCCTGAACTGTTTGTAGCCTGCCCTTTGGGGATTGAAACTCAGGTAATTCTGAAAGCTTTTTCCCATGTAACTTTTCGTTTGTAGCCTGCCCTTTGGGGATTGAAACTCAGGTAATTCTGAAAGCTTTTTCCCATGTAACTTTTCGTTTGTAGCCTGCCCTTTGGGGATTGAAACTCAATCTGTAAATGTTTATGAGGTCTCAAAAAATTGTTTGTAGCCTGCCCTTTGGGGATTGAAACACTGCTTAACCCCTTGTACTGCCTGTGTCCTCAACACGTTTGTAGCCTGCCCTTTGGGGATTGAAACGGACATTCCCATACTCTATCCTTCAATTTTAGTATTGTTTGTAGCCTGCCCTTTGGGGATTGAAACTCCAAATCAACCGCTATCTTCAAAAGCTCATCATACGTTTGTAGCCTGCCCTTTGGGGATTGAAACTATGGTAGACAGCGACGGTGAGATAGGCCCAGCTAAGTTTGTAGCCTGCCCTTTGGGGATTGAAACTGAACCTGTAACAAGGTTTGAGATAAAGCTTAGTTTGTTTGTAGCCTGCCCTTTGGGGATTGAAACACTGTAGAGATAAATCATACATTATTCACCTCAACTAAGTTTGTAGCCTGCCCTTTGGGGATTGAAACATTTTTCGTTGCTTCTCATACATGAGGCCTATTGTATTGTTTGTAGCCTGCCCTTTGGGGATTGAAACTTTAAACTCCAATCATGAGATATAAAACCTTTATCAGTTTGTAGCCTGCCCTTTGGGGATTGAAACGCTTCTTCTGCAGATTCATGAAGTATAAAGACATCTGTTTGTAGCCTGCCCTTTGGGGATTGAAACCGATTTTGCACTTAGACACGAAAAGAGCTTTGCTGTGTTTGTAGCCTGCCCTTTGGGGATTGAAACTTATACGTGCTGACAATGAAGCGTTCAAGGAAAGCAGTTTGTAGCCTGCCCTTTGGGGATTGAAACAAATTTAAGTATGTGTTTATTTCTTCCACTGTCTGCGTTTGTAGCCTGCCCTTTGGGGATTGATGCGGAAGAAGAGGATAAGAAAATATGTTTGATATTTCTCTTCCCATCTGCTATAATGTTTTCAGAATACCTTCTCAGGTGAAAACAATGAATAATAACCAGCTCCCTCATAACATAAACGACCTTGAGTACAAATACATATTCTCTAACAAAAGCATTTTCCTCAGGCTTCTGAAAAGGCTTGATGAGATTGGAATATTCAAAAACCTCACAGAAGACCAGCTTGAAAGAATTGACAAAAGCTATGTACTACCTGATTTTTCTCAAGAAGAAAGTGATTTGCTTTACAAAGTAAGCCTAAAAGAAAAAGAAATTATCTTTTACATTTTGTTTGAACACCAGTCTTCAGTTGACCATTCAATGCCCTTGAGGCTTTTGTTCTACATCACAGATATATACAGAGACTATATCAAGGATTTTGACAGAGTGGAAATAAAGAAAAAGGGATTTACATTGCCGGCAGTTGTGCCGATAGTATTTTACGACGGGGAAGACAGGTGGACAGCCGCAAGAAGACTTAAGGAAAAGATTTTAGGATTTGAGGAGTTTGGAAATTGCGTAATTGATTTTGAGTATATATTGATTGACTTAAACCAAGCAGAAAGCATTTTGCAAGTAAAAGACATACTGAGCTTAATATTGAAGCTCAACAGGATAAAAAGGTATGATGAGTTAGAAAGACTAATTTTAGAGCTTGGAGAATATTTACTGGGTGCAGAGGAGAAGGAGATAGAGGTATTGAAGGTATGTTTGCCAGCTGCTTTGAGAGAGCTTGATGAGATAGAAGTTGAGGCTGCCAAAAGAGCGATTGATGAGAGTGTAAGAGGGGGTGAAAAAGCTATGCCACTATTTCAGAATTTGAGAAAGATAAGAGAAGAGTTAATTTTTGAAGGACTTCAGCAAGGACTGCAGCAAGGGCTTCAGCAAGGACTTCAGCAAGGACTTCAGCAAGGTTTTGAGCAGAGCAGAATAGAGACAGCTGAGAGGATGATTTTAAAAGGTTACAAAGATGAGGAGATAGCAGAGATTACAGGACTTTCGCTTGAGAGAATAAAAGAGCTTCGTGCAAAGCATAGAAATTGATTGAAATTTTGAAAAATATCCTTTTGCCACAAGCGTTTTTGGTGCTGCTTGTGGCTTTTATTGTTTTAGCAAGCAGCAGTAGAATAGAGATTTCACTTTTTGAGTTATTATTCAAAAGACAATTTATATTATTTCATTTTGACCAAAAGTCACATCTGTCGACCTCAGGTAGTAAAATTTTAAGGTTTGATTTGTATGCGGTTTCAAGAAGATTTGACATGGTTTTTGCAAAGTTTCTGGCAGCAGCTGGATAGACGGAAGGTTTTGAGGTGGCTATATAGCTTGATTTTTCTGGCTTGATTTAAGTTTTCCACAGATGTTTTGATATAAAAACATTGACAGGGGTGCATAATCTTGATATAATAAAATCAAGCTATTTGACGTGTTTGTAGCCTGCCCTTTGGGGATTGAAACTAAGATTTCACGATTTGCGTCACACTTTTGCAACGCGTTTGTAGCCTGCCCTTTGGGGATTGAAACCACTATGATTACCTTCTAACCCTTGAAAAACCTCAAGTTTGTAGCCTGCCCTTTGGGGATTGAAACTCGTCATCATAGTTTTTGCTACCTTTCATAACAACTGGTTTGTAGCCTGCCCTTTGGGGATTGAAACCTTTCATTTGCTTCTTTGTTGTAATAAGCATCTCTGTGTTTGTAGCCTGCCCTTTGGGGATTGAAACGTAACAATTAAAACATGACAATGTACATGCCAGCCTTTGTTTGTAGCCTGCCCTTTGGGGATTGAAACCAAAGAAGACAATACACATAACACCATCGAAACACGTGCGTTTGTAGCCTGCCCTTTGGGGATTGAAACGTAAAACCACTCCGTAGGTCTTCCTTTTTGTTGCGTTTGTAGCCTGCCCTTTGGGGATTGAAACGTAAAACCACTCCGTAGGTCTTCCTTTTTGTTGCGTTTGTAGCCTGCCCTTTGGGGATTGAAACGTAAAACCACTCCGTAGGTCTTCCTTTTTGTTGCGTTTGTAGCCTGCCCTTTGGGGATTGAAACACAACCAACCCCGGTGGGGTAGGGCACATGTGGGTGTTTGTAGCCTGCCCTTTGGGGATTGAAACGCTTTCCTTTGATTAGCTATTGAACATCTCATACCCAGGTTTGTAGCCTGCCCTTTGGGGATTGAAACCTAAATGGATGAGCAATATAAACCAGTTCCACAATAAGTTTGTAGCCTGCCCTTTGGGGATTGAAACACAACTTTAAAAACTGGAATCACAAGCATCCCTCATCAGTTTGTAGCCTGCCCTTTGGGGATTGAAACCCTGCATATGTGAATTCTTCTCCTAATTTTTCCACTACGTTTGTAGCCTGCCCTTTGGGGATTGAAACTTTTTATCAACCTCCTTCATTTATTTTTGAGCCTTTGTTTGTAGCCTGCCCTTTGGGGATTGAAACAGACCTGGTCTGGGTCTACTGTGTTTGTGGGCAAGGTTTGTAGCCTGCCCTTTGGGGATTGAAACTGTTACTTACTCTAAATACTTTTGTTTTTTGTTGTGGTTTGTAGCCTGCCCTTTGGGGATTGAAACAAAAATAGACAGTATTTCCGCACATCTGCAAATCCGTTTGTAGCCTGCCCTTTGGGGATTGAAACTCTGAAAGCTTAAAGTTTTGCATCAAAAACCTGATAGGTTTGTAGCCTGCCCTTTGGGGATTGAAACCGACCATATACTTCTACCACAAGTTTTCTAGGTGAGTTTGTAGCCTGCCCTTTGGGGATTGAAACACACCTCTAACACCCAATTTTTGCCTTCAAAAAGCGTTTGTAGCCTGTTCTTTGGGGATTGAAACCATTGTAAACAGTTGTCGGAATTGGCTGTCCTACAGTTTGTAGCCTGCCCTTTGGGGATTGAAACTAATTATTCCCTCCTTAACGATTTTGTATTTTTAGTAGTTTGTAGCCTGCCCTTTGGGGATTGAAACTTTTCTTTTGTTTTACAATAACATTTCAAACCAAATGTTCTGTTTGGTGTGCCTTTTGAAAATGCTTCTCTTTATGGAAGTGCCTTTTTGTCAGTTTATATTTTCCCTGTATATTTTTAACAAAACGGTTATAATAACCTTAGATAAAAAACGTTGGAGAACCTTTTTATGTCCAAGCTATCTCAAATGTATTTCTTTTGGAAAAACTCAATTACCCAGTCTATGGAAAGGTTAAACAGTAACATAAATGGGATATTTCAAGCTCTTTCTGGCTTTTATCAAAACATCGTGCTTACTTTTTGACACCTCCAATCCCCTGAAGAGTATGGAATTCTTGGCAGCTCTTTTTAGGCTACCTTCCACGGAGCGTCCGTCATCGAGCAAAATGATCTCTTTTAAATCTAACCTTTAGACTTCAACTTTCTCAAAAGATAGAAGATTCTTTACAAAAAAGAGAAATCAATCTTGTTGCAACAGATGCTACTTGTCCAAAATGGGAAAGTTCAAATTACATAATATCTGTAATATCTATAGGATACCTTGAGCTTCTTTACAAAGCTGACAGAAGGGTAAAAACTCTTTTAAAACTTGCAAAGGGAATTATTAAGATCTCTAAGCTCAGCACCTATCACAGCCAGCGCTGATATTTTAGCTAAAATAAAACTAAAAGACACAAAAGTGTATTTTACACCCTGATTGAGAACCAATCAACAGTAAGGCGCAATATGACTTAAAAATATTAGAGCTCTTAGTAAGCCTGTGAACCAACAATCTTATCTTGACATGTAACAAAAAATATATTATGCTTAAAATAACTACCATTCCCAATTACTTCTTCTGAGGTGATTTTTTTATGTTTAAAAAACGTTTTATAGCCTTCGTGAGTGTATTTTTAAGCTTGATTTTGCTTTTCTCACAAGTTAGTGCTCAGAGCTTGCTTAAAAACAAATACATTTACATTTTCCCTACTTATGAGAATATCCACTTTTTTTCAAATGGTTTAATTGCTTTTTGCTATCAGAAAAAATGGGGCTTTATGGACTCAACTGGCAAGGTGCTTTTAAATGCTCAGTTTGATGATATTGACGTTGTGGTCTATGATGGTAGGAATATTATGGGGGAAGTTGACAAAATATATAACAACATATTTGTTGTTAAAAAAGACGGCAAAATAGGATTTGTCGATGGAAACTGCAATTTTTTAGTCAAGCCATCTCTTGATTCTATTGAAAAAGTATATCCATACCTTGACATCTTAACTGTAAAAAGCGACGGAAAGATTGGATTTCTAAACCTTGCAAAAAATAAGCTTACTTTACCCCAGTTTGACAAGCTCTTAACTATCGCCAGCCAAGAAATGTACAATCTCATCATGAAAAGCATCAATACTCTTAAGGTGCAAGATTTTTGGCATATTACGCCAATTGAATATTTGCTGTTTGAAAAGAAAGGCAAATGGGGACTTTTAGACTTTGACGGAAATGAGGTAATTGAAGCAAAGTATGACAAGTTTGAAGATGTATTTGCCGATGGCATTTTTAAAAAGATAATACTTGAAAAACTTTCAAAAGGCAGTGCAAGAAAGCTAACCCAACCTGCTCTTGAAGAGTATATTGACATATTCTCTTCACAAGAATTCAAAGACGGAAAAGTGGTTGCTGAAAAATACAAACTTGTTTTTCACAAGAAAGATGGTCGAAGCATTGACGGAAGCAACACATATGATGGTGCAAAAATCCTTTTAAGAGGCAAGTTTGCCGCTGTCAAAAAGAATGGCAAATGGGGTGTAATTGATACAAACGGAAAATGGGTAGTAAATCCCAAATATGAAGACATCCGTGACTTTTCTGAAGGATTTGCTGCGGTAAAGCTTTCTGGCAAATGGGGTTTTATTGACAAAAACTTTAAAGAAGTTATCAAACCTCAATTTGACAGTGTATTTGATTTTAAAGAAGGACTTGCTGCAGTCAAATTAAAAGGAAAATGGGGTTTTGTTGACACTACTTCAAAACTTAAAATAAAACCACAGTTTGATGAGGTAAAAAACTTTTCAGAAGGGTTTGCCGCTGTTAAAATGGGCAAATATTGGACGTATATAAATAAAAATGGAACACCTTTCAAAACCTCTTTTAACAGCGCAGATGACTTTTTTGCCGGAATAGGAAAAGTAGAAGTCGGCGGAAAGATTGGGTTTGTCTCTACAGATGGTCAGTACATCTTATCGCCAAGGTTTAAAAAGAATGCAGATATTATCTGGGATAACATAAACTATGTTTACAGGATGGACACAACTATTAACTCTTTGTACAAATATATAGCCAATTATCCAAAGATAGGATATGTAATTGTTAACAGTGGCAAGATTGGGCTTTTGATGAAAGTAAAATAAAAAACGTGGTCACCAAAGCTGCAAAAGGATGTTGCAGCCCTGATGCCACATGCAAAATGAATTATTTGCCCTACTCTAAACTAAAGACATTTTCAAGCTCACACTCTTCTTTTATTGTGCACACTCCTTTTGCCCACATTGAAGAGAAATAGTCGCTGATTATGCTTGCAGCTGTTATCCTTCTTTTAAAATACTTTGCAGAGCCAAAACACTGCAAAACTGCTCCGCACTTGAATAAAATCTCAAAACCTTCTTCCTTTTCATCTATTTTAAAAACCTGAGACAAGTTCACATAGCCAAAAATAGGGTCTGTTGCTACTTTTGCCTTTCTGGTCTTGACAGGAATAAATGTAGCATCTGGAAGAACAATTGGAAGAAGGTTCTTCTGCCCTATCTTTTTTGAGATGAGCTTTTTTATAGTCAAAGGATCAATTGCATACATAGAATAGAGCTTTTTTGTAAAGCTTCTGATTGACATAGGGCAAACCTTCTTTTCACCGTTTAAAAGAAGAAGCATAACTCCATCGCCGCTGTCAAGATACTGTGGCACAAAGTATATAATGTCTCTTGGAATCTTATCCATTTAAAACCACCATCCTTCTGATACTTCACCAGATTTTACAACTTTTATATTTATTATAACGAACAATTGTTTGCAAGTCAATTGCTTTTAATCTGTATTATTTTTTCTGAGAGCTTGTCTATGGTGTCAGAAAGCTTGTCAATTTTGCTTTCAAATCTTGTAAGAAGATATACGCAAAGTACAATCGGAAAACCTATGTTAGCAATGTTTGTTATAATCTCCTGCACTGCTATCACCTCCTGTTAATTTGAATCATATGTACTTTTATATAAGACATATCGGGGCTGCCTTCTGTTTAGCTTTTAAGAAGACAGCCCCATTAATTTTTAGCCAATGAGCTGATTTACATTTCTGTCTATAATTCTTGCTGAAACCTTCTCAACAATTGGTGCAGACACTGAAAAAATGTTCTTCTGGATTATCAAATTCATTACATTTTCAACTTCTTGTGCTGTCAAATTGCTTTTGGGGTCTGGAATTGAAAGCCTGAATGTCTTGCCATTTTGAAGCCTGAATGTCAAAACCAAAGTGAGCACTGCTTCTCACCTCCTTTCTTGCTAAAAGACTTTTTGAGGCATTAAAGCCTCAAGACCTCAAGTGTATCAGTACACAAGCTCAAAGTTGTTCTGTCTGACGACTGTGTAAAGTGGCTTTGTCTGAAGGCTTGCTATAGCTTGAGCAACCTGATAAACATCCAAATCCTGCGCATCTGGTCGGATGTCATAAGAGAGTGTTTTGACTTTGATTTTGCCAGTTGAAGTTGTCCCATTTTGAAGTTTAATCAAAAGATTTCCTGTAAGTGGATTTGCTGCCATCTTCGCCTCACCTCCTTTCTACAGCTTCTATTTTATCGGGTAGCTGTGGCACTTTCAAAAATTATACGAATATTTGTTTGGTTATTCTGAGTGAGATTTGCTATCAAATGTCGCTCAGATGACTGCAAATCTCATTTGTATGTGCATAAATCTCAAAAAAACTTAAAATAATATCTTTTTGAAACCCATTTTTTAAGGAGGAATCTATAGAGGTGAACCTTAAAGAAAAGAAGGCAAAAGAGTATCAAGATATGGTAAAAGCCCATGAGCCAAGGACAAACCTTCTCAAAAACTGCATATTTGCCTTTGTTGTCGGTGGAATTATTTGTGATATTGGTCAAGCCTTTTTAAACCTATATTCAATGTACTTTCCAAAAGATGAGGCACAGACACTTACATCCATCACAATGATTTTCCTTGGCGCGTTTTTGACAGGAATTGGCGTGTATGACAAAATAGGCAGGTTTGCAGGGGCTGGCAGCATTGTTCCAATCACCGGTTTTTCAAACTCAATTGTTTCACCTGCTGTTGAGTACAAAAAGGAAGGATTTGTGTTTGGAGTTGGCAGCAAGATGTTCTTGATTGCAGAACCTGTTTTGGTCTGTAGAATATCCACCTCAATACTGATTGGTTTTGTGTGCTATTTTGTCAAAATTTTTCCAAAGATTTAATTGGCCTCAAGGCTGAACTAAAAAGCCAGCAAAGGGGGCTTTGGCAGATTGAAAAAGGTTGGAAAATCTACTTTCAAGTTTGAAAGCTGCCCTATAATCTCAGACTGTTTTACCATTGTTGGTAAAAAGGAAGGGGAAGGTCCGCTTGGAATTTTCTTTGACATGGTAATTGAGGATAAGTACGCCGGGCAAAAATCTTGGGAGCTTGCGGAAGGAAAGATTTTAAACATAGCAATTTCAAAACTTATTCAAAAAAGTGGTTTTCCTCTTGATAAGGTTGCCCTGATCTTAAGTGGCGACCTTTTGAACCAGCTCACAAGCTCTCACTTTGCCACAAGAGATTTGGATATTCCATTTATAGGGCTTTATGGCGCATGTTCAACTTTTGCACTCTCTGTTGGGCTTGCGTGTGTGTTTGTTGCCGGTGGGTTTGCAAAAAACGTAATTGCTGCAACATCATCTCACTTTTGCTCTGCTGAAAAGCAATTCAGATACCCTTTGGAGCTTGGTTGCCAGCGCCCCCGACAGCGCAGTGGACTGTCACAGGTGCAGCGTCATTTTTGATAAAGCCTGAGGATGGCACTCAAAAGCCTAAAATTACTCACATTACAGTCGGAAAAATCTTAGACTATGGCATAAAAGACCCGAACAACATGGGTGCGTGCATGGCACCTGCTGCGTTTGACACAATTAGCACGCATCTTGAGGATACAAAAAGAGATTTTACCTACTACGATATAATTGTCACAGGTGATTTAGGATATGTGGGAAGAAAGCTTCTTGAAGAGCTTTTCAAAAAAGAAGGAAAACCTTGCCATTTGAACTTTTTGACTGCGGAATTTTGATGTTTGACCAAAAGACACAAGACACAGGAGCTGGAGCAAGCGGATGTGCGGCCTCTGCATGCACCTTTGGTGGATACTTTTACAAGCTCATGCTTCAAAAAACTTTCAAAAGAATTCTCATTGTACCAACTGGTGCTCTTTTGTCTTCTTCAACAGTCCAGCTTGGTGAAAGTATCCCTGTGATTGCTCATGCACTTTCAATTGAGATTGAGTAAATCTTTTGATGTATCCGCTTTTGTAGAGGTGATGATGACAAATGGATTATTTAATGGCATTTGTAGTTGGCGGGCTTATCTGTGTTGCTGGTCAGATTTTGATTGACAAGACAAAACTGACATCTGCAAGGATGCTTGTGCTTTTTGTAACCCTTGGCGCAATCTTGCAATGTCTTGGGCTTTACCAAAAACTTGTTGATATTGCAGATGCTGGGACAACAGTCCCTCTCCCTGGCTTTGGATATTCTTTAGCAAAAGCTGCTACTGAAGAGGTGAAGAAAATTGGGCTTACAGGAGCATTCACAGGGGGAGTCTCAAGGACAGCTGGCGGCATTGCCGCAGCTGTGTTTTTTGGGTATGTAATAGCGCTTATTTTTAATCCTAAGAGTAAGTAGAATTTCGGAAATGTAATTCATGGAACACTTGCAGATAATGTCATGCAAGAGGGAGAAGGCATTCAGAATAATGAGGATTTTGGCAAAAAACGACTTGGTTTGTAGCCTGCCCCCTGGGGATTGAAATTTTTCCAAATAGTAAGCTATTCAAAAAACAACCCTGAGAAAGAAAAGACAGAAAATTTTCTTTTACATAAATGTCTAAAAAATTCCAAAGCAGACGCAACTAAATAAAAAAGGCTTGCGGGAAGATTTGCCAAGCTAGCCGCAAGGCTTACAATTTTACTGTGATAAATCAACATATTTCACACTCTTTCTTTCAACCAGCAGTCTATCATGCCCTGTGGAAGTCCCCGAATATATCTAACATACACTTTGAGGCCGTCGTACTTGACTTCTGTGACATTGCCTTCAAGCCCTGAATGTGCAAAGAAATTTCTCTTGTCTGGTTCATCGGCAATTGGTTTTGTTGGGTCGACAATTTTTCTAAGCCTTGTCCACTGCTGAGTCTCACCATACGCCTGTATCTTTTCAGTGTCGTTTGAAATCTTATTGCCAAGCATTGTCCAGTTCATCGGAATACCAAATATTGTATAAATCTCTGCAAAAGTCTTCCCAAGATTCTCCAAATCAAACCCAGTCTCTTGGCAAAACATTGTAATGTTGTATTTCTCTAAAACCTCAACAATGCCCATGTAAAATCCCAAACTCAAAATTGCATCTAAGTATGCTTTTTTGTTGAGCTTTGGAGAGCTTTTAAAGTCTTTTAAAAGCTGGTCTTTTGCATGGCTGATGAGATTTTTAAGTTCATTTTTTATCTCATCTCTAGAATGGTATGGATGGTAGTACAAATACAGTGGAACGTTATTTTTGATTGCTGAAAATAAAATGGTAAACATTTCTATCTTTTCTTTCAAAAACTTTCTCTTCTGTCGTATTTGTTGCTTTTGCAAAACTTTATTGTTGCCTTTCTGGTCATCTTGTGGCTCTTGATAGATATTTCTCAAAAACGAAAAGTTGTGGTCGCAGGCTTCTTTTTTGCTGATCGGGGATGAGAAAAAAGCTGTATAGATCTGTGGCTGAATATGTATCTCAAAAGATTTTGCTGTGCTTCCTATAATAGGGTCTGAAAACGTAAGGTATATCTTTGGGCGCTTTTCTTCATGAATCCAGTGCATAAGTCTTGTAAAAACCGCAAAATGCCTTGATGCCTCTATCATTGCTGATATGTATATGTTGTGCCCACTTGAGATGTCAAGATAAATCTCATCCACATCTTCATTCATATACCTTTCTATCATGTCAAACAGAATCTCAGGGACTATATCGTCATAGCTACCATCAAGCTCTATATTTTTAAGATATGTCCCAAGCGAATGAATCACAACTGTTTCATCTCTCAGCCTCTCAAGAGGAAGCCTGTCTATTATTCCAAAAGGAGATTTGAGATATTCTGAAGGATTTTCATATATCCTTTCCAGTTCCTCTTTTAATGAGTCATCTTCTACCCAATCTTTGAGCCTTTCATTTAGAACAATGCTGACAGGATAAATCACAGCTGCTTTTGCCTCTTGCCCTTGCTGTCTTAAAAAATTCCTTAAAACAAAGCTGGAAAGCTCTGAAACTTTTTAAAAGTTTACAACCTCATCATTAAATTTGGTTATAAAAAACTCTTTTAGCGCAGCTTTGGGATTGTCAAATCGCCCAATTTGGCAAATAATCTTCATATAAAAACCCCTTTCTTCAAAAAAGGTTTGCAGACAAAATTTTTTTAGCTGCAAAGGATATATCTTCTGAATCTCTCATGCTTGAAGATCTTTATTAATTCAACAGAACCGTCTGGCTTTATAACTTCTTGAGCTGTTCTTTTAGTTGTGGCATAAATAGGAATAAAACCGTTTTTGAAGCACCAGCTGACAAGATATACTGTTGCGCCAAAATCTCCTTGAATGAGGCAGTAGTTGAGGTTTTGGCTTTTGTTTCTACTCAAAAATGAAACAATAGGCTTGAACATTTCCTCATTTAAATCAACATCCGGCGGTATGTTGCTCCAAAAATTCTGCAAATCTTGAGGAAGTGAAATTATCTCCTCAACTCCAAGCACCTCTCTTGCTTCTTTTTCCTGTTCTTCTGTGAGAGTGTGATTAAATATCAAAAACAGCCTATTCAAAACTTTTCACTCCTTTAATTTAGATTATATACTATTTTGCCAAAAAGTTGAATATTGATTTCATAAAAAAGGCGGGAAAGAGGAGTAAAAAACAATCCTCTTTTTCTGTTCAAATCTGTATATACTTAGTTTTCTTTATAAAAATCAGTATATCACATTTTAAAGCACCTTGAAGTTCTTTTCTTAATCCCTCTCAAAAGCCCTTTAACAACTAAAGAGCAGAACCAAAACTGTTGCAAATACAAGAGGTTTTTTAAAGTATCTTTAAAAACTCTTTCCACCTGTTGACTTTTGATTTATCCATATACTGTCGTCAATAAAATGCAATCTTTTTATCACAACATTTGAAATTTTACCCACAGAAGAATATTTCGACAAATCCCATAATGTCATGTAGTTGTCAAGCGCAGGTATGCAAATGTTTTGTTTTATTCCTGTATACTGCATTGAGCCACTGCTGTCTTTTGCCGGCTGACCAAAAATTGTTAAACACGAAAACGAAAGTTCTATCGCATCAACAGGAGTTAAAGAAAGATTAAAAAGTTCAATTTTAGCAACTGGAAAATTGTAGGTCTTGGTGTCTACTTTGGTGCTATTTACATATATTGGACAGTTGTTGTTAGCCTTTTGATACAATTCAAATATAAATCTTAACTTGATTGATATATTCTTGAGTAGTGTAGTATTTTATCAGGTCAACACAATCTTCAAAAACGTAAACTTGCTTATCATAGTCACTGTCGTAATAAGTACAGCCAAGAACATAGTATTGTAATAGAGTATAATTATTTTTTTCCATTTCGTCAAATAACTCGTCAATACCCTCACTTGTTCCTAAATAGCTTTTCCTCTTTTTTGGGTCATAATATGCATAAGCTATTGTATATTCCACTATTTTGGTATCATTCTTTAGTATTTTCAACAAAAAATTTAACTGGTCATAATACTCAGAAGTTTTTTGCTCTCCATCCAAGATTCCTAAAACAATATCTACCCTTTTGCCATTCATTTTTACACCATTTTTCCTGTAAAGTTCATTTAGAAATATAAAAGGTTGTTTATTCAAATACAATACCGGTACCTGCTGACCATTTAAAATGCACCAGTTTTTAGGTTTGATGTTAACTGTATTAAATTTTTCGTTCCATTTGCTGTGAGGTACACCAACTACTTACTCTCCAAGCTGTCTGAAACAATAAACTTCATTTTCAGAACTTAGAATTTTGTAGCCATAGTAATCTAAATGAAAAACATTGACCATCAAGTTACCATTACCACTGTAAACAGGCAACTGAACGCCATCTATATAAACTTTATAGTCTGAAAGCTTAACCGTCACAGGCAAAGTCAACGCATATGAAATGGTATGACTAAAAAGGCAAATCAAAGCCAATGTTAAAGTTAAACTCAACATCTTTACAAATTTCTTTTTCATTTTCTCAACTCCCCTAAATTTTATTTACAATTTGTATTTTATCTATTATTTTGGTTTTTTCAGTTCAAAAAATATGCGAAGTAGATTTCATGTTAAATTCTTTTACTGGGCTGCTTCAATTAAACTCATACTTGGTTGCCTATAACTACTCCGCAAAATCACAAGATGGGTGATTAACAATTTGTATTTTTAAAACACACAAATAGAATATAATTTCATTTTGACCAAAAGTCACATCTGTCGACCTCAGGTAGTAAAATTTTAAGGTTTGATTTGTATGCGGTTTCAAGAAGATTTGACATGGTTTTTGCAAAACTTCTGGCAGCAGCTGGATAGACGGAAGAATCTGGGGTGACTATATAGCTTGATTTTTCTGGCTTGATTTGAGTTTTCCACAGATGTTTTGATATAAAAACATTGACAGGGGTGTATAAACTTGATATAATAAAATCAAGCTATTTGACGTGTTTGTAGCCTGCCCTTTGGGGATTGAAACGGTGTTATTTGCACAAATATTTTCTCTCTTGGGTTAGTTTGTAGCCTGCCCTTTGGGGATTGAAACTTGTAATGCTGCATTGCTACAATTGAGTCCAGATATGTTTGTAGCCTGCCCTTTGGGGATTGAAACTTTTAATCTCTTGTAGTTTGAGAGTTCTCTTAGAATGTTTGTAGCCTGCCCTTTGGGGATTGAAACTGTTCCTAGCACACCGTTTCCAGCCCAACCATCTGCAGTTTGTAGCCTGCCCTTTGGGGATTGAAACCAAAAAGTGTGAGCCCAAATCAATTATCACGGCTTCTGTTTGTAGCCTGCCCTTTGGGGATTGAAACACCTAATCCTTACATGGACGCTTATACGTTCTATTATGTTTGTAGCCTGCCCTTTGGGGATTGAAACTTGTCTATTGCTTGAAGCAAATCACTTCTTGTTATTTTTTGTTTGTAGCCTGCCCTTTGGGGATTGAAACCAGATGAGCAGGTCGAAATCTTAAGACATGAAATAATGTTTGTAGCCTGCCCTTTGGGGATTGAAACTCTTTTTAGCTTCTTCATAAACTTATCAAAATCCCTGTTTGTAGCCTGCCCTTTGGGGATTGAAACTTCTGTCGAACTGCGTTATCAATATAATGTCATATCCGTTTGTAGCCTGCCCTTTGGGGATTGAAACTTCCTTTTTCACGCTACCATCTGGCATAGCCCAAACGGGTTTGTAGCCTGCCCTTTGGGGATTGAAACACAATCTTGAACCTCAAGGAACATGGAAGTTTAAAGGTTTGTAGCCTGCCCTTTGGGGATTGAAACACAATTGATATTAGAAATATGACACTAACTGAAAAGTTTGTAGCCTGCCCTTTGGGGATTGAAACTTTTTACGTTTCCATTATATAGCTCTTTGAGTGTTTGTAGCCTGCCCTTTGGGGATTGAAACACATTCGCTCTTAAAGCACTAATATCTTTGATTTCCGTTTGTAGCCTGCCCTTTGGGGATTGAAACAGCTGTGTTTTCACTTGTTGAAGAGCTACCCGAACAACGTTTGTAGCCTGCCCTTTGGGGATTGAAACTTTCTCTTGTAACTATCAAACTATGAACGTGAACATGTTTGTAGCCTACCCTTTGGGGATTGAAACTTTCTTCGGCAATCCTTCAACATCGTTGATATTGAAAAGTTTGTAGCCTACCCTTTGGGGATTGAAACACAGGTTTTCCACATATTTCACAATTCCCATATTTATTGTTTGTAGCCTACCCTTTGGGGATTGAAACGTATTAGTAAAGAGAAAACTTTCCTTCTGGTAGTCGGTTTGTAGCCTACCTTTTGGGGATTGAAACGAGAGAATTGCTTGGAACACCATGAGCAGGTGGTGCAAGTTTGTAGCCTACCCTTTGGGGATTGAAACTAAGATACCGATGTTAGCTCAAGGCACTAACCACTTTGTTTGTAGCCTACCCTTTGGGGATTGAAACTGTCATAACCAAGTTTTCTACTTTGACTAAAAAACTTTGTTTGTAGCCTACCCTTTGGGGATTGAAACGTATACTTACAACGTTTGGAATTTCTTGTCAACTAAGTTTGTAGCCTACCCTTTGGGGATTGAAACACGCACACCTGAGCCATACACCACAATCCTCATTTTGTTTGTAGCCTACCCTTTGGGGATTGAAACTACCTCAGCAACGCTTTTCCCAATCGCTTTGGCTAAATAGTTTGTAGCCTCCCTTTGGGGATTGAGAAGAAAGAGCCTTCTCTTTGGAGATTGAGATGTTTGGGTTCCAATTCCGTATTGTCCTTTCTTTTAACTTCGCATAAAATTTGACCTTTCTTAAAGGTTTCAAACAAGTAAAATTTTAATTGTAAATTTCAAAATCGGCTGTTTGAAAGAAGGTCAGAAGCAGTTGGAAAAGGCTTTTGACATCAAAGGTTCGATTGTACAAGCATACATTGTTTGCAAAAGACAGGCGTGGCTTTTGTCGCGAAATATCGGTCCATCGTCAGACAATCCATTTTTGGAGATAGGCAAGTTAATATCGCAAGAGTATTACAAGAATGATAAAAAAGAAGTCTACTTTGACGGGGTAGTTTTAGACCTTATCAGGCAAGAAGATGAAGTCTTACTGGTTGGGGAAATTAAAAGATCATCACGTGCAAAGAATGCTGCAATCTTGCAGTTAAAATTCTACCTGTATAAGCTCTTTAAAAACAACATTAAAGCGCGTGGCAAACTTCTTATTCCTGAAGAGAAAAAGACTTTTGATGTTGAACTCACTACTGACGATATAGAAGAAATAGAAACTCTTACAGAAGAGATTGCTTTATTTTTGTACTCTCAATTACCACCCCAACCACAGAAAATCAAAGCATGTTCAAAATGTTCGTATAAGGAGTTTTGCTGGGCATGAAAAGACCAATTTACATTTTTTCAGATGGTAGCTTGAGAAGAAAAAACAACACTCTGTATTTTGAAAGTGAAGGTGTGCAAAAGTTCATACCTGTCGAAAACACTTCTGAGATTTATATCTTTGGAGAAGTTGAGCTGAACAAAAGATTTTTAGAGTTTTTGACTCAAAGTGAGATAATTCTACACTTTTTCAACAGGTATGGCTACTACGTTGGAAGCTTTTATCCACGTGAGTACCTAAACTCTGGATACATGATTCTAAAACAAGCTGAACATTATCTTGACCCTAACAAAAGACTTTACCTTGCAAAAGCATTTGTGGAAGGCGCATACAAAAATATGAGACAAATATTAAAATATTATCAAAGCCGTGGGATTGATGACCTGAAAATTTATATAGAGCAAATAGAAAACTTATTCAGCAAAATCAACTACACAAATGATATAAACTCCCTTATGGCAATTGAAGGAAACATTAGGCAAACCTATTACTCAGCCTTTGACCTCATCATAGACAAAGATGAGTTCAAGTTTGAAAAAAGGTCAAAACGCCCACCAAAAAATGCACTCAATACACTAATTAGTTTTGGCAATTCAATGATGTACACAATTGTTCTTTCAGAAATTTACAGAACTCATCTTGACCCACGGATAGGATATCTTCACGCTACAAATTTCAGAAGATTTACACTCAACTTAGACGTTGCTGAAATCTTCAAGCCAATAATTGTCGACAGGCTTATCTTTTCAATAATCTCAAAGAACATGTTAAAGCCCGAGCACTTTGAACAGGACTTAGAGGGAATAGTTATCACAGATTTTGCCAAAAAGCTTTTTATTGATGAACTTGAACAAAGACTCTCAACAACAATCTCTGTTAAGAACATTGGTAATTATGTCTCATACAGGCAGCTTATAAGAATTGAGCTTTATAAGATTGAAAAGCATCTCATGGGCGAAAAGGAATATCAGCCATATGTAACCCAATGGTAATTGAGGTGAAGAGGATTTGTACACAATCCTCGTGTACGATGTCAATGAAAAGCGTGTTGCAAAAGCATTAAAGGTGTGCCGAAAATACCTCAACTGGGTGCAAAACTCTGTGTTTGAAGGTGAGATTTCAGAGGCAAAGCTGAAAAAGCTAAAGTTTGAGCTTTCTCAAAAGCTAAACCTTGAAGAAGACTCTGTTATTATTTACAACTTTCAAAGTCGCCTCTATTCCCAAAGAGAAATACTTGGTGTTGAGAAAAACAACTTAGACAGATTTATTTAAAAAATTAAGTTACATGGTTGAAATTCTAATTTGGTTGTGATAAGCTAAATTTTAGTAAAATCAAAGAGGTGCCAAAAAAATGATTGAAGCTGTTGCTGAACTGGGTAGATTCGTGCTGGAGGGAAAATCAAAGTCAGTCTCACAAGAGGGCAGCTCCTCTGATGTTTTATCAAATAATCTTTCTTCTTTTTTATCGCGAATTGAAAGCGAAAAAATTCTTTTTATCCTTTTAAATCAAAACCAGGGAAAGTTTGAATACTGCGGGCTTGAACTTCAAGACCCAATGGAGTCAAGAACACAATTTTACCTTTTCAGCCAAGGTGCAAAAGGCGGTGGGACAAACTTTTCACCTACATGTACTCTTGTAAAGCCAAAAGCTACAAAAAATATGTCAGAGGCCCAAATAAAAGATAACATAAAATCCCAAGTTGAAAAGACGTTTCAGCAAAAGGTTGAAAACTGGTTTTCGAACAAGGCACAGCCTCTTGCTAAGAAATTCTCGAAATTAAAAATTTTAACTCAATCTGATGCAGATTTTATTGAAAAGATAACACAAACCATAAAAGAGCAAAGAAAAAGAATTATAGATGACATTTCCCAAACCATTTATGACATTGAGCTTAAAAAAGGAAATAGCATACTTCTCTCTTTTCTCATCAATGGTAAGTACATTGGCGAATATGAGATTTTCAAACTGTTTTTGCTTGAACTTATAAAAGAGAAAAACCAAAGGTCAAGTTCGCAGGATAAAACATGTTCTTTGTGCAAACAAAAAAGAGAAAATGTCTCTGGTATGGTCAACGTTTTCAAATTCTATACCATTGATAAGCCGGGGTTTATAAAAGGTGGATTTTCGCCTGAGAATGCATGGAAAAACTTCCCTGTATGTTCAAGCTGTCATACACACCTCAGTAGAAGTAGAAAGTACTTGGAACAAAACCTTCAATTTAAATTTTACAACTTTAGATACCTTCTCATACCAAAGTTTACACTTGGATTTGACTCTGAATATGCAGAAATCCTTGATATTCTTGAAAAAACACAAAAAGACATCCGACTTGGTGAGAGAAAATTAGAGCATATCACAGACGATGAAAATGAAATTCTTGAAATTGTGAGCGAATTTAATGACTCTATGTCAGTTACATTCCTGTTTTTAACAACACAAATGGGCGCGGAGAGAATTGTCCTTCTGATTGAAGATGTTTTTCCATCACACTTAAAGAACATATTTGATGCAAAAAGACATACAGAAAAGAAATTTCGCAAACTCTTTGACAACCCTGACATTGACTTTACATTCCAGCAGATTAAATACTTTTTCTCAAAGAGCAACAGGCTTAGGAAAAAGCCAGATCTCGACAGCTATTTTTTAGAGATAACAGAAAGCATTTTTAAGAAAAAGCCAATTGACTTTGACTTTTTACTCTCTCATTTTTGTCGAAGGCTTCAGGATGACATTGTAAATAGCGACTTATCAGCTTTCTACGTTTCTTGTAGCTATGCAATGGAAGTTTTAGAATTTCTGAGTAAACTAAACATTTTAAAGCTAAAAGGAGATGAGATGAATATGCCTTTTGAAACTCCGTTTGACGAGATTTTAAATGAGTTTCCTGTTGCATCTGCAAACCCTGCTGTAAAAGGAATTATCCTTGTTGGCGCGCTTTGTGACATGCTTTTGAGAATTCAGTCAGCGGGTCTTAAAAAAGCGCCTGGAAAAATGCCGCCGTTTGCCAAAAATTTGAAAGGGCTTAGGTTAAAACAAGCTGATATCATCTCACTTCTGCCAAAGATTGAAAACAAACTTATGGAATACTCAGCGTTTGGCAAGGCAAAGAAACTTGTTGCTGCTACAGCTTCAGATCTTTTGCTAAAAGCGCCAGCTGACTGGAAATTATCTTCCGATGAGGTAAGTTTTTACTTTGCCTGTGGTATGAATCTTGGTCAAAAAATCAGGGACCTTGCAAAGAAATTGACAAATGACATAGAAGAGGCTGAAGATGAAGAATAAAACCTTATGTTTTAAAAAATTCAAATAATCAGAAGGGGGAATTTTCGATATGGAAAATTTAAACAATAACATTATCAAAAACAGGTCTGAGATTTTGTTTTTATACGATGTAACAGACGCAAACCCAAACGGTGACCCACTTGATGAAAATAAGCCAAGAATTGACCCTGAGACAGATATATGCATAGTAACAGATGTGCGCTTAAAAAGAACCTGCAGGGATTACTGGGCAGAGTACAAGAACTTGCCTGTGTTCATCTTAAGAGAAATCTCCGAAGATGGAAAGCTCATGACAAAGTCTGACAAATTCTCAAAGTATAATCTCAGCAAAGAAAAGTTAAAAGACTACATTGACATAAGGCTTTTTGGGGGTACAACCACTTTAAAGAGCAAGGACGAAAAGAGAAAGAGCAAGTCAGACGAAGATTCATCAGAGGAAACCGGCGCAATTACCTTTACAGGACCTGTTCAGTTCAAATTCGGAAGGTCTTTGCATAAAGTCGAGTACATGCTTGTCAAAGGCACAACAGTTATGCCATCTGGAGAGGGAAAAGACCAAGGAACATTTACAGAATGCTATATTCTACCGTATGCTCTGATTGCTTTTTATGGTGTTGTAAATGAAAATGCAGCTTTATGTCAAGAGTTGCCTGTAACAGAACAAGATGTTCAGCTTCTTTTAGAGGCTCTTTGGTGCGGGACCAAAAACCTGATTTCACGCTCAAAGTTTGGTCAGATGCCAAGGCTTCTTGTAAGGGTTGAATATAACCAGAGCGGTTTTTACATTGGTGAACTTGACAAACTTGTGAAGCTCATTTCCCAAAAGTCAGATACTGCTATACGATCACCAGAAGACTTCCAACTTGATATTACACGACTTGTTGAAAAGTTTACAAAGTATCAGGATAAGATTCAAAAGATTGAAGTAGCTGTTGATGATTCTCTCAGCTTTGTATGCGAGGGCAAATTTGTTCAGCTAAAAGATGCTCTTTCTTTCTTGGGTGATAGAGTCAAAGTTCTTAAATTTGATTGATTAAGCTTTAAGGTGATGTGATATGAAAGTAGCTGTATTTGATATCAAAGCTGACTTTGGTTTTTTTGGTAAGTTTTATTCAACATCTTCGCCAATAACATACCCTTTCCCACCATTCCCAACCATCCAGGGGATGGTGGGAGCAATCTTGGGTCTTGACAAAAAAGAGTATCTTGATGTTTTAGAGTATGGTAAGTTTCGGGCTGGCATAAGAATTTTAACCCCTGTGAAAAAAATCAGAATGGGAATAAATCACATAGACACAAAAGAAGGAAGATGGCAGCCTATAAAAACCAAAAACCGCCAGCCACGAACACAGATGAGGTTTGAGCTTTTAAAAGATCCTTGTTTTAGAATTTACGCAACCCATACATCTACCAATGTCTTTCAAAAACTTGTTGAATTTTTGCGAGAACACAAAAGCTTTTTCACTCTTTCAATGGGTCTTTCTGAATTTCTTGCTGACTTTGAATTTGTCGGAGTATTTGAGGCTTTTGAAAAGGACATGCCAGATGATTATGTAAGCCTTTGCACACCAATTCCTTTAAGCTATTTAGATAGCAAAGCAGATACACCCCTAAGGATTGAAGCTGGAAAAAGCTACTTTAAAGAGAGAATGCCACTTTACATGCTCAGGACAAGAGAAGTTGTAAAATACGAAGACGTCATTTTCGAACCTACTGGAAAAGAACTTTTAGCAAGACCATCAAGTTATGTGGAGGTCCAAAATGGAGAGAACATCCTTTTGTTTTGATAACAGAAATTTGTCTGGCCTTTTTTCTCACCCCGGCAAAGACGGCGGGATAGAAGGCGCAAAGCCTTTAGAGGTTCATCTTGCAAACACCAGCATTTTAGCTAACTCCTTTGCTTCAGAGAAGAACATTGCACTTTGTTCAACAAAGTTTCTTTCCCAGATTGCAAAAATTACAGCCTTGCTGCATGACATCGGCAAGGCAACTTCTTTTTTTCAAGCTTATCTTTTTGATAAAAAGAAACCAAAAACCAGATTATCGCGCCACTCTCTCATCTCTGCTATCTGTGTTTGGGGAACATTAAATAGGCTCATTGAAGATAAGAAAATCCAAGAGGACAAAGCTTTTGAAGGCTTTACTGCAATTTTAGCATTTTTTGCTACTTTAAAACATCACGGTGATTTAGAAGCAGCATCAGATATGATATTGATCTCAGAAGATGATTTAGAACTTTGCTATGAGCAGATTGAGAATATTGACAAAGAGAAGTTTAATACTCTTATTTCTAATATTTCCACTCTTTACCCTGAAATTGAAATTGGTTTTTTGACAACAGATATCTTAAGAGAATTTGTAGACCATGCAAAAAACTCAATAAAGCTTTTTAAAAGAGCCTTCAGAAAGCTTTTTGACACAGAGATGAAATTCTTTTTCATGCTAAATTTGTTGTATTCTATCCTCCTGGATGCAGACAAAACAGAGGCAATCTTTGGCACTTTGGTTGATATTCCAGAGCTAAACCTTTCTCACACTGATGTGGATAGTTTCAGGAGAAGAATTTTCAAGCCTGAAAACTTCGAAAATTCAATAAAAGCTTTAAGAGACAGTGCTTTTGAAGAAGCAATAAATTGTGAGATTGACGAAAATAGACGTATCTACACCCTCTGTCTTCCAACAGGGCTTGGAAAAACTATTATCTCTTTTGCTTTTGCACTAAAGCTAAGAAGATTTGCTCAAGATAAATTCGGCAGCAAATTTAGAATAATTTACTCACTTCCTTTTTTATCTATCATTGAGCAAAATTATAACGTCATCTCACAGATTTTAAGCTTTTGTGGCATTGACACAACTTCAGACATCATTTTAAAGCACCATCACCTAAGTGATATTGCCTACAAAACCAAAGATGGTCTTCAGAACAACCAAGAGGAAATCTTTGACAAAGACATTGCAAAACTTTTAATAGAAGGCTGGAACTCAAATATAATCGTCACTACATTTGTCCAGTTTTTGGAGAGTATTCTGACAAACAAAAATTCAAATATGAGAAAATTTCACAGAATTGCTAATTCAATTATCATTCTTGATGAGGTACAGGCTATAAACTCAGAGTATTGGTTTTTGTGCAAGAATCTTTTTGAGAAGATGTGTAATAGCCTAAACTGCTACATAATCCTTTCAACTGCCACAATGCCGTTTATTGTTGACAAAAGTAGAGCCATCAGTATTGTAAAACCGGAGAACTATTTTGACAAACTTTGTCGAACAGAGTTGTATTTTGACAATAATTTCTCAAAAATAAGACTTGAAGAGTTTGTGGCAAACTTTGAGTTTGAAGAAGAAAAAACTTACCTTTTTGTCATGAACACTGTAAGCAGTGCAAAAAACTTGTACGAACTTATAAATCAAAGATTTCCTGACATGCAGGACGAAATTACAATTCTGACAACTCATATAATCCCAAAAGAAAGATTGAGAAGAATTGAGCAAATTAAAAATAAGAAGTACAAAATTGTTGTATCAACCCAGCTTGTTGAAGCAGGGGTTGACGTTGATTTTGACCATGTTGTAAGAGACATTGCTCCGCTTGACTCAATCATCCAAGCAGCAGGAAGGGCAAACAGAGAAGGCAAAAAAGGAAAGAGCAAAGTAACAGTTGTTGAACTTGTATCTGAAAGAGGAAGACTTTTTGCAACAGAGGTTTATGATAGTCTATTGATTGATGCAACCAAAAAGATTTTAAGTCAATTTCAAAAGGTTGATGAAAGTAAGTTTGCAGAGCTAATCTTTGAGTATTACAAAGAACTTGCAAGACGCGGCGTGATTGAAACAAGCAGCGACGATAAGGGAACATCACAAAAATTTCTTGAGGCAATTTACAGACTTCTTTACACCTCATCCGACTCTGAGACAGCGGCAATCGGAAGTTTTAAACTCATCGAGGATGAACCTTACAAAATAGATGTATTTGTTGAGGCAGATGAGGAAGCAAAAATTATCTGGCAGAGATTTGTAGAAATTCGTGAGATCAAAGACTTTTTTGAAAGAAAAAAGAGGTTTTTGGAGATTCGCAAAAGTTTTTACGACTACGTCATCTCTGTGCCAAAGACAGACAATATCCCCACTAATTTTGAAAATCTTATACTCTATGTGCCGCACAGCCAGCTCAACGACTTTTATGACCTGATGACAGGCTTTAAAACAAAGGGAGAAAGCTACCTGAGTTTTTAATACTTTTTGCTTTCTCCCTTGTCTTACCTGTAGGTTTTTATAGACTTTTCAGAGGGTAAAAATAGTAGCGAAAAAACAACGTATATTAACAAAAAGGCGGTGTTTTGCATGGGAGTTATTTTTGGAATTATCATTCTTATCCTTCTTGTACCTATACTTATTCCTCTTTTATCAATTGCCCTTGTTCTATCATATTTAATAGGTTGTTTTTTCATCGGTCTTTTAAAAGGGATATTCAGAAACTTTTTTTAATCTCATCTCTTCTTCTGAGTAGCTTTTCAAATACTTTCAGCGCTGAATTAAAAAGTATTTTGAATGAGTCAATATCTTCTAAATAGTTTTGATTGCTGCGAGATGATGAACCATGCACTGCAGCGTTCCTAACATATTCTAACTCTTTTAGTATTTCTGCTTCCTCTTGGTCTTTGATTAGTCTATTTGAATTTGCATCAGATCCAACATTCTTTATTTCATTTCTTAGTTTATCTCGTGCCTCTTCACGTGCATCGTAATTCATATTGTCTTTTATATTATATACATCTGCAAAAAGTACAATTGTTGCTTCATAAAGAAGAATCAAAGCCTTGAGATACTGTTTTCTTTCATAGAAAAACTGAGATCTTTTGTACATTCTCTGAAAGAGTTTTTCCTGCCTGTTCATTTCACAAAATTCTCTGTACATTATCTCAACTATTTCTCTTTCATAATCATGCTCAGCTGTATTTAGTTTATCCTCAAGCCCTTTTATTATCTCTTCAATCTCTCTTCGTGGCTGGCGGTTCATCTCCAGCCTGAAATATGTCTTCTCTTTGTTGCCAAAACCAAGTTGATTCAAAATGGGCACAAAGTAGCCAGAATTTTCAAAGGTAGCCATCGCCTCAATCATTTTGACCAGTTTGTCTATAAAAGAAATTTCAATTACAGGAGATTGTCCATCCACAAGCCCTGAGAAGTATTCTTTCATCTCATGTGCACCATAGAATATTCTTATGTTGTTTATCTTTCTCAAATATTTCAAAAGCATTATACCATAGGAAAAAACAATAGGAATGTTCCTAAAGGCGTGCGTCATGTCAAAGATTACATTGTGGGCACCATCTTTATCAAGCTCTTTCAAAAGTATGTCAATGCCTTTACCAAGTTCAACTGGCTCTATTTTATGAAACTTAAGGCTTGGTACATACTTTGTTAAAGTATTTTGCCACTTTAAAAGCGTTTGCTCTGAAATACCTTTCTTTTCTTCTTCATACACTTTCAAGCACATCTCAGTTATGCCTTCTGAGCTTTGTACATCATGGGGAAGAATTTGGTAAAGTTCTGACCACGCTGATTTATTAGTGCCAATTATAATAAACTTGTCAATGTTTATGCTCTCAACGTTTCTAAGATATTCATATAGGGCAATACCAAAAAAGGCTGTCTTTGACGCTGTATATCTTTTATTGTTTTCACAGTCAGGATTAAAAACGTATTCAGTTTGTTCATAACCCACTGTTTGGTCCTTTTTAAGTCGACCTTTGCCTATTACGGAAATTAGGATATTCGAAGCTTTGTGTACATTCACCTTTAAAAACCCCCTTGATTATAGCGGTTCTTCTAAGCAAAATTATAAACCAATTTTTCCTTTTTTTAAACGCTTCTCGCTCTTCTTTTTGACAAAATTCGCAAAAAAATAAATTCTGCTTTTGCACAATATAGTTATAATTAGTTATTCTTGTAAACAATATGACTCCTAAATATCATCTACAGGGGTGATTGAGATGAATTTCTTTTTGCCGAAATACAACTTTCTGCTTATTTTATGATTATGCATATAATACATTAATTTTACGATTATATATTCATTTTGACCAAAAGTCACTTCCGTCGACCTCCGGTGCAAAATTTTTGAGTTTTGATTTGGATACGGTTTAATTTCGATATAGCAAGGCTTTGGCTTGATTTCTGGCAACAGCTGGATAGACGAAAGGGATTGATGAGGGTTTAGCTCTTGAATCTTCTGATTTGAGCAGCACTTTGATATGATGTACTGATATAAAAACATTGACACCTTTGCATAAAGTTGATATAATGAAATCAAGCATTTGAACGTGTTTGTAGCCTGCCCTTTGGGGATTGAAACAGGGCTTTCGCGGCATAAACGGTTTCCCCCCCAGAGGGGTTTGTAGCCTGCCCTTTGGGGATTGAAACCGCCGCAACAACAAAAGAAATATTTGATTGAAAAACGTTTGTAGCCTGCCCTTTGGGGATTGAAACATCTTCAACTCTCTCAATCCCTAAATACAAGCTACTCGTTTGTAGCCTGCCCTTTGGGGATTGAAACTCTAAATCCATAGCCACTTTAACCAATTCGTCATACGTTTGTAGCCTGCCCTTTGGGGATTGAAACATTTCCCTCAACTTCTTCACTATCCCCTTCAACCTATGTTTGTAGCCTGCCCTTTGGGGATTGAAACGCTTTTGGGTTAACACGTGTTAGATTTGCATATGTAGTTTGTAGCCTGCCCTTTGGGGATTGAAACTTCGTCTTGATCTCACCTCCTCTCTTGTTAAGCTTAGTTTGTAGCCTGCCCTTTGGAGATTGAAACTTTTATTTCACTCCCTTTCAAACAGATTTTCCCACGCTTGTAGCCTGCACTAATGTTCAAACTTCGCAAAAAATTTAACTTTAACTCCTGCTTTTCCTATTCTATCATTAAGAGAGGAATCTTCCTTTTATAAGAAGGGGGAAATAACACATGTCTTCTATTCCAAAAAGTCCAAAGGAAGTCTACGAACAGATTTTATTTGAGTATCAAGCCTATTCAGAGTTTAAAAAACGAATAGAAGGAAAGTGTTACCTGCCACACGATCCCGAAAATGTCCTTTACCTGTACTGCACTTCCACTTTTAATGAAGAATATGAAAAAATGCTAAAAAGCAAACAGATTGAAAATTATATCGAACCGCAAAACGAAGAAGAGGTGGAAGACTGCTTTTTGGAAGAAGACGAATATTTCAAAGAAGAATTGGAAGATGACTTTGACCTTTTTGATGCAGACTATGAGATGTCAAGCGAAATGGACGATATTGTTGACGACCCTGATTTTTGGGATTCCTTTGATTATGAGTGGGACGACTGATGAGGAAAGAAAAGTTTTTAAAACAAAAATTTTGCGCAAGTAGGTTTTTCACCTGCTTGCGCCACCACCGCCAGAAGAACCTCCTCCAAAGCCGCCAAATCCACCAGAACCTCCACCACCTCTGCCAAACCCACCAAATCCGCCAAAACCACCAAAATGGTGGTGGTCATCATCCTCATCCCATGGGTCCTGTCCCCACCAGTAAATTCTCTTTCGTCTTCTACCAATAAATGAAAATATTATTATTAGAACTACAGCAACAAAAATTGCAAAATCCGGAATATCAGACTCTTGGTCTGAGCCCTGGTCGCCCACTTGAATTTCTGTCGACGTAGCATCACCACTTTCATCTATACCATAGCTGGAAAGTTCTTCTATTTTCAGCCCATACTCCTTTGCAACTTCGCTTGCAACAGCTAAAAATGTATCCTTTATCCCCTTTGAATATTTTTTTCTCTCAAAAGCTGGTATAGCATACTCATCAAGTATCCTTCCTGCCTTGCCATCCGGAATTGCACCTTCTAAACCATATCCAACTTCTATTCTTATTTTTCCTTTTTTGCCTGAAAGTAAGTTTTCTCTGTTTACAAGAATCAAAACTCCATTGTTAAGCTCTTTGCCTCCAATCCCCCAGCTTCGGAAAAGCCTATTTGCATACTCCTCTATTGTATAGCTGCCAAGTGTCTGTACAGTTACAACAACAATCTCTGCAGATGTTCTGTCTTCTATCTCCTTTGCCAAAGCCCTCATTTCATCTTCATCAGAGCTGTCAATTAAGTCTGCATAGTCAAAAATATAGATATTTTCAACAGGTTTTTCCGGAATCTGGGCAAAAGCTACAGCAAAAGATGTAAATAAAATCAAAGCTGCTACTGCAAATGACGCTGCAAGTACACAATGGAATTTAGCCTGTTTTACTTTCATTGTAAATCTTCTCCTTTTTATTTTGAAAAGTCAACCGAAGGCACGCTCTTTGCTTGGCTCGATGCTTCAAAATACTGTCTTTCTTCAAATCCAAACATCCTTGCAATCAGAACATTCGGAAAAACCTTTATTTTCATGTTATACTGTTTTACTGCATCATTGTAATCCTTTCTTGCAACGGCAATTCTATTTTCTGTACCAGCAAGTTCATCCATAAGCTGCACAAACGCTTTGTCGGCTTTGAGATTTGGGTAGTTTTCAACTATCATCAAAAGCCTTGAAATTGCCGATGTCAGCTCATCGTTTGCTTTTGCCTTATCTTCTACTCCTCTTGCGTTTAAAAGTTTTGAACGTGCCTGAGCAAGAGTTTCAAAAATCTCTTTTTCGTGCTTTGCATACCCTTTGACTGTGTTAACTAAATTTGGTATGAGGTCTGCCCTTCTTTGCAGCTGATTTTCAACCTGGCTCCATTTGCTGTCAACATTCTCTTTCAAGCGCACAAGGCTATTATATGTCGAAAAGGTGTATACAACAAGAACTACAACTAAAACCAAAGCAGCTAAAAGGATTTTTGTGCCTTTCTTCAATTTTTTCACTTCCCCTTCCCATATATTTTTTGGCTACAAGGATATATATACCCACTATCTTCATTTTACGAAATCTAATGCTAAAAATTAACTTTTTACTTTTAAATCTTTGGTTAAATAGACTTGAAAAATTGCTTCTAATATCCTTAAAAATTATATTTGTTTCAGCGCTAAAATAAAAAGCCACAGATAGTTGATCTTCTATGCCTATCTGTAACCAAACTCCCTTTTGATTGTTGAACTTGCAATTTTATTTTGTGTAATTCCTATTAATCCATCTTTACAAATTTGCCCTTAATAAGTTGGTACTTACTCAAATCAAGGTCTTTGTTATTTAAAATTTTGCACCTTACATTTACAGAATATACTTCTTCTAATATTTTTGGAGTATTTTGGGTAAAATCAAACTCTGCAATAAGTTTAATCTCGCCTTCCTCAAAACTACATAATTTTAACTTTTCGTACCTATATTTCACATCTCCACCAACAAAAATCAAAGAACTGGTCGGAAGGATTTTGCTAATCTTGCCTACGTAAGCATCATCTTCAAAACCAATTAATCCTACCCAGTAAAGCTGTTTTATCGGAAGGATAAATTCAAATTCATGAAGACTTTCATCTTTTGCTTTTCTTGATAGAGACCCTGCTGCAGTTGACACTATCGAATCCACAAATTCAAATTTAAATCCATCTTCGTTAATAAAATTTTTTTATCTGTCTCATAGTTCTACTGGACCTTGATGCAAATTAGTGTATTATGCTAATGAAGTAATATTATAGTTAGTATTAAAACATATTCCATTTATTCTTTGGAACATGGTGAAGACATATTTATCATCTAATTTATTACAGAACAAAGGGCAAAAAGTTCCAACCTTTTTTAGTATGTTCTCAAGAAGTAAAGTAGGAAACTGAAACACATGGGAGAAGACCAGAGTCTTAGAGTCTGTGAACTTTTCAAATGGTGTTTTACTATTCATCCCTTTACCATTATGAGGTCTAAAAAATTTCTTGTATCCTGCCATCTTTGAGCTTCTTGAATGAAATAACATTTATTTTCAAAATATATCGAGCCTGTATCAAGTTAATGCCCGGAAATGGAATATGATACAACTGTGGAAGTTACAATAAAAAGTCGCAGGCACGTTGGATTTGTTTTTTATGCCTGTAGCTTTAGCTTTTCATTAATTAATTGGTAAAGTTGTTGGAGCAAAGAAGAAAAAAAGATAGGCGGTGCTATTGCCGCCTACTTACTTATCCTCAAAGTCATCAAACAAATCTTTTATATCAATATCATCAAAGTCTTTCTCAAAATCCTCATCAGTCAAGAGGTCTTCTTCGGTTGAAAACTCAATGCCATAATAGTCGCACAAAAAGTCAGAAACTGCAAGACTTAAATCAAGCTCTCCAAGGTGGCTTGCTACAGAAAATGGATCAAGTTTTTTGAAAACTTCTTTGATGTCGTTTACCTTGTTCAAGTGCTTTATAAATATTTCAAGTCCAACCTTGTCTTTTGGAAGCACTACCGTCTTCCCTGGCTTTATTGGCGAGTGTTTGCTTGGCTTTGCCAAAAAGAGTTTTACAATAAACTCTATTGCAAAGTTGTCTGCATGAGACATATATCTTTTTTTGCAGCTATTGCACTTGATGTAAGCTATGTCTGCAAAGTTAATAAGCCCTATTTTTGCAAGATATCCTTCATCCTGCCACTCAAGCTCAACATTGCTGCTACCACAGCTATAGCAGATGCTTGGCGTTATTGTGTCTTTTACAAGGTTGTAAAAGAAAATATAGTCATTGTCAAAGCCATCTGGGAAAACAGATGAAAACCTTTTCTCCCAGCAGTTTGCAGCATTGCACATACTGTCTTTTTCTTTTTTGCTATTTGGGCACATGCCAAAATAGCCAGGGCAGAATTTAAAATACAAGTAGTCTCTTGGGCTTGAAAATCTTATAGTTTCGTCTTTCATGAGCTCTCTTATGCTTGCATTCTCTGAAAGCTTCCTGTCCACAAAATCAAGTATTGTCTCTTTATTTGATATATTTACAAAAAACTTATTTTTATCTTTTCTTTTTTCCATAAAAATACCATCCTTTTTTCTTAATTCAATTTATACAAACTACAATATTACATTAAAATAATACCCCTTTTACTTTTCTTCTTTTATCCACTCAAGCGCCTTTTTTGTGTAATCAAAATCTTTCTCCAGCATATCTCTTAGCGGAAGGTATTCCAAAACTTCTTTTGCCAATGTCTTTACTGAATTGTTGTATCTTTGCAAAGGCAAATACTTTACTTCAAGGTTTTTGACAGCAAATGTTGTATCAGCCCTGCTTTTTAAAAATACATTGCATTTTACCGTGCACTCTAAAAAGTCTCCCTGGTAAAGATAAGTGAGTTTTCTTAGAATTTCTGTAGCATCTTTCGTAGCGCCAATATACTTCCCTTGCACTTGTTTTATTTCTATTATTATATCATCAACTATCTCTTTTTTGACATTCAAATTCATCGACTTTAACGCCAGCACAAGATTGTCTATGAAAACATCAAATGTAGGCGAAATCTCTGTAAACATGCCTATCTTTACATCACCAAAGATGGCTTTAAAATTTTCCAAAACTGCCTCACTAAAAAATGTAATTGTCACCTTTCTAATTTTTCCTCAGCTCCCCTTTTTTAAATCCGAAATTTCTATTTCTCTTTGAACCTCTCATGAATATTGAGCAGTTTGTGAAAATATATCAGCTGGTGTTCAAAGATTGTCTTTAAAATCTCCCTAATTGGTGCAACAATGTATCTTTTTGAGACTGGACTAAAATAAAGGTCGTAATAATCAGGTCCTTCAAAGAGTATGTCAAAATCTTTGAAATTCTTGTTAAATTCCCTCTTAAGATCTTCAATAGTCTTTGCATATATTATGTTCATTGCAACATTTTCTTCATTTTCAAAAAGCTTTTTGTAAGCCTCGCAAATATCCAGGGCAGAAAAATTGGAAACAGGAAAGTTTATATACAAATCATCAAAGTACTGATAAAGTGCACATGGCATTATTGTTTTTGTTTTATTCTTTTCTACGATCCCATAATAGCCCTCACCAAGCCAAATGATAGGAATCATGTCAAGAGTCAAATCTGTAAATGTGTCATAGCTGTTGTTTGCTGCCCAAATTTTCATTGAATTTAGCATGGATATTATATCTGCTGAATAGACAATACATAAAAATTCTTTGTAAAAGGCATTTGCAACATCAAAGCTTTTTAGCTGCTGCTCAGTTGGCAGTGGAATTCTGAGCTTTTCTAAAAATTCTTTGGTATATATCCAGCTATTTGTCTGAATAATATTGTTTAAAAAATTTGAAAAGGTTAAAATCTTCCCCACTCCCTATAAGTAGCGTTTTTGTGAATCTCCTTTTGAATTCTATTTTATCTTATCTTCTTCAAAATTACAAACCTTGAATGACAAATTTGTTTGCTTTGCCTCTTGCAAAATTATATTTTTTTCCATTAAAATTTATATTGTAAAAGTATATATCTTAAAACAATTCTTTGTTTTTATCAAAAAAAGAATCTGGAGGGGTGGTTGTATGGAAATTTTAAAAGTTGCTGCTTCATCAATGCCTCAGAAGGTTGCAAATGCGCTTGCTGCTATTGTAAAAGAACAAGGTGAAGCTGAACTTCAGGCTGTTGGTGCTTCCGCTGTAAACCAAGCTGTTAAAGCTATTGCAATTGCTCGTGGTAAGGTTGCTCCAAACGGAATAGACCTTTATGTAATACCTGCATTTGCAGACATTGTTATAGAAGGCGAAAAGAAGACAGCTATTAAGTTTATTGTAAAGTCAAGATAAACTAAAAAGTGTATTTAGACGGGCTGCCATAAAAGTAATGCATAAGTGGCAGCCCAATTGCTTATTTTTTTGTTTCTTACAAGTCCCCTTTTTCAGTAAAAAATTCAATTTTTATATCCCCCGTGTTTGTGACCATTACATTTTTCACTTTTAACCCCTTTAGATTTTGAAAAATTATCTTCTCAATGTCAATCTCCAACCTATCCTTGAAAAGATTAACACCTTCAATTTGGCTTTTTTTAAACTTTCCAAATAAAAAACCATAAATTATTATGCTTTTTGATGGGTCAAATAGTATTTTAATAATCTTTCCTTCAGACACAATTGAAAATTTCAAAACTAATTCTGGAAAGATGTTCACAGGTTTTATCTTCACATTAATTTCATTGTTTACAACATCTATTTCTTTAACTAAATCTGGAAACGAAGTGTTTTTGGATAATATAAATACAATTTCCTCGACGCTTGTGGAAATCTTCCCCATAAAGTAGTCTTCCCTCTCTTTTGTCAGAATCTTTTGTGTAAATTTTCCTTCTATATTTATATACCCTATAGGAGTATATTTAAAATCTAAATTTTTGCGAAATTGTAAAAGAAAAAGAGCTGCCATGTGTAAATCACCATAAATGTTAGCAGCTCTTGCCTCTTTCAAGCTATATTAGAATCTTCTTTTGCAAAAGCAGGCTTTCAACCTCATCTTTTGGAAGAGGCTTGCTGAAAAGATAGCCTTGTCCAAAATCACAGCCAATCCCTTTTAAAATCTCTAGCTCTTTTTTGTTCTCTATTCCCTCTGCAACAACTTTTAAACCAAGCTTGTGCGCCATCAGGATAATCCCCTCTACAATTGCCCTGCTTTCCTTTGAAAACTCAAGCTCGGATATAAAACTTTTGTCAATCTTGATACCGCTGATTGGAAGCCTTTTCAGGTATACAAGGGAGGAATAACCTGTTCCAAAGTCATCAATTAAAAATTTTATCCCCATCTGGCACAAAAAGCCCAAAATCTTTAAAGACACATCAAAGTTTTCAACAGCACCAGTTTCGGTAATCTCAAAGGAGATTTTAAATGGATCAACAGAGTATTTTTCTAAGAGCTTTGCAACTGTGTTCTCAAAATATTTTGTTTTAAACTGGCGGGCAGAAAGATTTATTGCCATATGAATATCATTTATACCTCTTTGCTCCCAATCTTTGAGGTCTTTTAATGCCTTTTCAATTACCACCTCTCCAATTCTTACAATAAGTCCGCTTTCCTCTGCAACTGGTATAAATTCAAGTGGTGATACCATTCCTTTTTGTGCCAAAAACCACCTTATCAGCGCCTCAACACTGTGTATCTCCATATTTTCAAGGTTTACAACTGGCTGATAGTAAAGTACAAACTCATCATTTTCTATTGCTTTTCTTAAATTCTTTTCTATCTCTATCTTATTTAGATTTTTCAATAGCAAAAATGGCATAAAAATCTGAAAATCGTTTTTTCCATTTTCCTTAGCAAGAGAGAGTGCCATATCTACATTTCTTAAAATCTCTTTTGTATCTTTTCCATCCTCAGGATAAAAAGATATTCCCATACTAACTGTTGTGTAAAGCTCTCTTTCTATTTTTTCTATAAATACCTCATTTTCAAAAATTTTCTGAATCTCTGTGCAAACCTCTATAACATAGTCTTTCTTTTCAAGACCATTTAGGATTATAGCAAATTCATCACCGCCAACTCTACCAAAGTAGTTTTCAACTTCCAAGCCTTTCAGATACTCAGCTATTTTCTGGGAAATTGTCCTTAGGTATTCATCGCCAACTTCATGACCATACAGGTCATTTATATCCTTGAAATTGTCAATGTCAATTAATATAACAGCTCCAATTTTACCTGTTTGAGCCGCTTTTTTGATTAATTCGTTTAATTTATTTTCAAAAAGTTTTCTATTGGGTAGATTTGTAAGATCATCATAATACGCAAGATACTTTATCCTGTCTTCATACTCTTTTTTAGCTGAATAATCAATATTTATCCCTATTAATTTTTCTGGCTTTCCTCTATTATCATAGAATACCTTTATGTGTACTGAGACCCACTTATAATTTCCATTTTTGTCTTTTATCCGCACTTCGTACTCTATTTTCTCGTCTCTTAGCTCAAAAGCTCTTTGAATTTTTTCAATCACAGCTTTTATGTCATCTGGATGGTAAAGCTCAAGCCATGTATAATAGTCAATTTTTGGGTTAATCTTATCTGTCTCAAAATAGTCCTTGAGATTCCCATAAAACTCAATCCTTTTTTCAGCAACATCAAACTCCCAAATACAATCTGAAATGTTTTCAACTATGAATTTATACCTCTCTTCCTCTTCTTTTAAAAGCTCTGTCTGTTTATTTAGAATTTCTAAGGTATTTACCAGCTCCTGATTTGTCTCCTCAAGCTCTTCATAGCTTTCTTCCAAAAGACGCTGATTCTTTTTAATAGACGTAATGTCAAGCCCAGTTGAAATAATCAACGGTTCATTTAGATATGAATTTTTAACAACCACATTGTTCCAAATTATCCAGCATACATCTCCGGTCTTTGTGATAATTTCATTTTCAAAGTTATTCAAAACCTTCTTTTCTGCTATCTCTGAAAACAGTTTCTCAATGTACTCTCGCTTATGCTCTGGAATGAATATATCAACCCACCTTTTACCTATTACCTCTTCCCTTTTATATCCTGTGACTTCCTCCGCAAACCTGTTAAAATAGATAATCTCACCCTTTAAATTGAGAGTAAGCACTATTACATTTGCGTTAGATGCTAAAAGCTCTGCATATTTTTCATAAGCTTCTTTTCCCTGCTGAAGCCTTTTGTTTATGCCTCTCATTACAAGTATTGTCATGCTTGAGGCAAAGACGATTATAAAAAGAATATAAAGTATTAAAAACGTTATTTCTCTGTTCTTTTTTTCATAATAGTACGGAGAGTATGTAGAAAAGTAGTTATAATAAAGCTGATCAAATACACCATTTTTAATAAGCTCTTTTAGTCTTGCATTCACATAACCAACAAGCTCCGGACGTCTTTTGCTTATACCAAAACCACTTTCAACTATAAAAATATCCTTTAACCTGAGTTCAACTTGGCCTTCATAATTGCTTTTCACTAAAAAGTAATTAGCAACCTCTTGAGAGATTATAACTGCATCTACTTTGCCTTCTAAAAGTGCTTTAAACTCATCTTCAATGGTTGAAAAGGTGAGATAGTTTTTAACTTTTAGTCTTTCTTTTAGCAATGTCTCTGTATAATCACTTTTCACTACACCTATCTTAAAAGAGCTTAAATTTCTTAAAGTTATATCCTCGTCAAAATCTTTTCTTGTATAAATCCCAACATGTCTTGTGAAAATTGGATCTGTGAAATAGATATCTTTTTTTCGCTCTTCTAATATCACAATAGGACCAGTAATGTCAATCTCGCCGCTTATAAGTCTTTTATAAACATTTTCCCATGTATCGCTACTTACACTCAAAAAATACTTGTCTTGCTCAAAAATCAAATTTGCCAAATCAACCGAAAATCCATACACTCGCCCATCTACAATATATGAAAAAGGTGGGTACTGCTTATCTACTTGAAACTTTATTGTTTTGTAATAGCAATATGCAACCTGGCTTGTAAAAAGAAATAACAGGATTGATATTATAATAACCTGAAAAGCTCTTTTCATAAAAATCAACCTTCGAATTTTGCAGATATGCTAAATATTCTAACAATATATATACCTATTTTCAAGAAAACTGAAACAATTTTTTAAACACAAATCTCTCTCCATTCATTGCGATGCTGTACTTTAACACTTTTCCCCATACCTCTCGAGAGCTTTTTTCACTCTTGAAATTATCTCATTCCTTATCCTCTCTGGTGATACTACAACAACATCTTTGCCTAAATACAAAATCCTTGACAAAACTTCCGCTTCTTCAAATGTGTAGTAATAGATTGTAAGTTGGTGTTTGTTCTTCTCTCTCAAAAACCTTGCCGATTTTTTGAATGATGAAAAAAGACAAAACGCTCTTTCTAAAGCATTTCTGGTGTTCATAACCTCAAGGACAATTGGCTCTGGTGCTGAAGATTTTTTTAAAAATTCTTCATACTCCTTTGAAATTTCCGTCATGTCAACCTTTTCAGAGGCTAAGCTAATATCATGCAAATTTTGAACAACGCATTTTGCAAAGCTGTGAGAAGTTATAGAGTAAATAATTGCATAGATCAAATCATCTTTGAGAGAGTATTGAATCTTTACAGGAATCCCTGTTTCTTTAAACTGCCGACCGCCTCTTGTTATGTAAGTGTAGTTTATTGCTTTTTTTTCTAAGGCTGCACAAATTAGAATTCTGAGTTTCTTGCCAATCTCCCTTACCCACTCTCTTTTTACCACTTTTGAGTAGTTTTTAGGAAGCAAAATTTCTGGGTCAAACAGAAAATTGTTATTCACTTTTAGCCTTTTTATCTTTTCAATTGTTTCATCTTCCAAAAAAAGATGCACATAGCGGCTGGATAGCATGAATTTTAACCACATAAGTTCTATGTCTGTAGCATAAGGCTCGATTGGCGCATCAATTCTTAAAGTTAACTGTTGAGAGTCACCTTCTTTTTTTAGAAGATATAGGTTTTTATTCTCTTCCTCATTTTTGTCTAAAACTCTTCTCTCTAAGCTTGGAAAATTACAATTGTACTTTTGTAAAATCTTCTGTATATCCCTTTGTGAAATTTTACCATTCTCGTAAGTTTTATTTATAATCTCTTCTAAGGCTTTATAAAATGTGCTTTTTACTTCACTGAATATTTCCATAGTTCTTCAAAATCTCCTTCCACTCCTCAATTATTTCTTGTCTGAGCTTACTTGAGTCTTCGCTGCCATCTTCAACAACAACTCTGTGTGAAAAGCTTCTTATCCATGGTTTGAATTCTTTTAAGTTACTAAGCTCATACTCTACAACAAATTCATTTTGGCTTACTATATCTATTTTTGCATCCTTTAGTTCTCTTTTTACCCTGTTCAATACAAAGTTAAAGCTGGCCTCTTTATCATCAAGGATGTACTTTAGTTTTATTTTTTTAAACCCTGTCTTTTTGAGTGGAACAGACACAAAAAAGCACTTTTCAATAATTTTCCAGTATTCTTTGAAAATGTTTTTGTCAAATGTCTCATCTAAAATTTCTATTTTTTCTACCCTTGAGGCAGGAAGAGTATTTATTTCATTTTCATTTAGCACAATAAAATACCATCTGCCAAGTTTTACATCGTAAATGATTCTGAGTGGAATACAAGTATACTCTTTTATTTCATTTTTGCTTCTTGGATAGTACCAAACTTTTATTTTTCTGCCACTTGAGGCTGCCTGCCAAAATTTCCATACAAGCTCTTCATCTAAAACATAATGATGAGGCACATATGTAAACCAAAACAGCTGATTGGCTTCTTTTACAAACTCTTCTTCACCATTTTTCAAGAGATATTTTTCCAAGCTCTCTTTTAAAAACCATCCCGGAACATTCGGCACATTTGTGTTTATAAAAAATAAAACCGACAGGTAGATGTTTTTTAGCTCATCTTTTGAAAACCCTGAAAAAAGTTTTTCTATAGTATTCGACAAAACATAAACTTTCTCTTTTCTTAAAAATTTTATAACCCCTATACTTTGCATTTCCTTCAATGTCCTTTTTATACTTGAGTCAATAGCTTTGTCCTTTGTTCTTTCATCAAGAGCAAAGTAAATTTTATCCACTATTTCATTTGTAGATGCTTTTTTGTCTTTTGAAGAATTCAAAATCTGAAGAATCATGAAAAACAATGTTGTTTGAAGCGGAGTTGAGGTTTTTGAAAAATATATATTGATAAGCGGATTTTCCACTTCTTTGAAAAAATCTTCAACTATACATGGCAAAACCTTCTTGCCTTCTTTTTCGACCGACAGATACTCATCTTCTTTTAAAAACACTCTCATACGCCTGAGCTCTTCATCAAATGTTCTTTTACCTATCTTAAAAAGCTCAGCATCTTCTCGTGAATAACATCCATACAAATATACAAGTCGCGAAAAGTTTCTGAGCTTGTTAAAGTCGTTTATAAAAGGATTAAACTCCGGCATAGGTTTTAACTTCCCCTTTTATAACTTTTCTTTATTTATGAATTTTTGTGCTTGTTTAAAAGAGGAAAAAAAACTTTGTTATATTAATAACATTATATCAGAAACTAAAAGCAGGCAAAAGATTCTACTAAAAGCAGAAACTTTTTCTGTTTTTATATTTTTAATAATCTTTTTGTAACAAAAGCACCAGGCAGGACATTCTATCTCGCCTGTTTTTGCCTTTTTTAAGTTTTTCCCTTGCAAAATTTCTGTTGACTTGTGTGAAATGTTCATTTAAGTAAAAACAAGCAATGTGGCAAATACAGGTGATAAGTGAGAATTTATACAACAAACATGCATAAAACTAACATTTTGACCAAAAGTCATATCTGTCGACCTCCGGTGGCAAAATTTTAAGATTTAATTTGTATACGATTTCAGACTTGCAGCACGTGGATTTGACCAAACTTCTGGCAGCAGCTGGATAGACGGAAAAGTCCAATAAGCTTTTATCGCTTGATTTTCCTGGGCTGATTTGAGTTTTCCACAGATGTTTTGATATAAAAACATTGACAGGGGTGCATAATTTTGATATAATAAAATCAAGCTCTTTAACGTGTTTGTAGCCTCCCCTTTGGGGATTGAAACTCCTAACGACTAAGCTTTGTTAACACCGCAAAGAAAGTTTGTAGCCTCCCCTTTGGGGATTGAAACCTTTGTATCTTCCCTGGGTATCCTGGTCTACTTTGTTTGTAGCCTCCCCTTTGGGGATTGAAACAACCAATACTACTCTGTGCTTTTAACCCACTAACGTTTGTAGCCTCCCCTTTGGGGATTGAAACGCGCATTACTCTTCATCTTGAAGAAGATGGGGTCTAGTGGTTTGTAGCCTCCCCTTTGGGGATTGAAACTTTTTCCTTAAATCTCAAGTATTTCATTATTTCACCGTTTGTAGCCTCCCCTTTGGGGATTGAAACATTCTAAATGTTTTTGTTTTATAAAATCCCTTTAGCAGTTTGTAGCCTCCCCTTTGGGGATTGAAACAAGCCATCCCCCTACCTTGCAACACTTCTGAAAAACGTTTGTAGCCTCCCCTTTGGGGATTGAAACAAATTACAGCCTGTCCATTTCCCAGAACGACCTGAGTTTGTAGCCTCCCCTTTGGGGATTGAAACAAAAAATTTCCTTTTTCGTTACCGTTTGACGTTGCTTAGTTTGTAGCCTCCCCTTTGGGGATTGAAACATGACTTTTTGACAATGTATTTGAAAAGATTAAATACTGTTTGTAGCCTCCCCTTTGGGGATTGAAACGTTAATTGTGCATTTTCTAATGGGAAAACGATTAAATTTGTTTGTAGCCTCCCCTTTGGGGATTGAAACTGCTATTTCTTCACCATATAGTTTCTCCATCTCCGAAGTTTGTAGCCTCCCCTTTGGGGATTGAAACAAGGATTGCTTGTACCACCGCTTGAAGCGTCATGAAGTTTGTAGCCTCCCCTTTGGGGATTGAAACACTTTTTCAAATCCACTGTCCCATCCTGTGGAACGTGTTTGTAGCCTCCCCTTTGGGGATTGAAACCTTTATACATCTTCCCACTCCCTTTTTATTTTTTTTTAGTTTGTAGCCTCCCCTTTGGGGATTGAAACCCTATTTAGATTTTTTGATTCCTATTGTTTGTTTTTCGTGTTTGTAGCCTCCCCTTTGGGGATTGAAACCAAATTTTTTTTGCTAATTTAAAACTAGGATTTCGTGTTGTTTGTAGCCTCCCCTTTGGGGATTGAAACGTTAATTGTGCATTTTCTAATGGGAAAACGATTAAATTTGTTTGTAGCCTCCCCTTTGGGGATTGAAACTCGTTTTGCGGCAACAATTCTACGCAATGTACAATTGTTTGTAGCCTCCCCTTTGGGGATTGAAACGCCAAAAGTAATTCCTCATATTAATGTGCTTAACCTCAGTTTGTAGCCTCCCCTTTGGGGATTGAAACCAATAAAATTTGTGTATAAAGCCTTTATAAGCTTCAGTTTGTAGCCTCCCCTTTGGGGATTGAAACCACTACTGGGAGTAGGGCCAAAAGCCCTGCTCCACACCGTTTGTAGCCTCCCCTTTGGGGATTGAAACACCATACTTTCCAGCTTTTTCATGTTTGCTTTTCTGGTTTGTAGCCTCCCCTTTGGGGATTGAAACAGTAATAGAAAGTTCTGGGACTTATTTCACATTCTTTGGTTTGTAGCCTCCCCTTTGGGGATTGAAACATCTTTCCACTTTTATGTTAACCTCAAAACTGGTATCGTTTGTAGCCTCCCCTTTGGGGATTGAAACTCCCAAACGTCTACAACCGTCGTTCCTTTATGCGGTGTTTGTAGCCTCCCCTTTGGGGATTGAAACACTTATGTAAACCATTCCAGAGATTTGCCAGCTTTTTAGTTTGTAGCCTCCCCTTTGGGGATTGAAACACGCAATACATACTAACCCTGAAAAACTCAAACCATGTTTGTAGCCTCCCCTTTGGGGATTGAAACCCAAGCCCGTTATAAAGCTCTTTGTTCCAAAAAATTGTTTGTAGCCTCCCCTTTGGGGATTGAAACAATTTTTGACTAAAACACACAAATAAAAAATAGCTAAGTTTGTAGCCTCCCCTTTGGGGATTGAAACCAATGCTCTTGAAGATGTTGATACAATTGACATCGCTGGTTTGTAGCCTCCCCTTTGGGGATTGAAACACTTAAGAATTAAAAATTTTTAGGGAGACAGCTTAAGTTTGTAGCCTCCCCTTTGGGGATTGAAACACTTTTCCAAATCCACTGTCCCATCCTGTGGAACGTGTTTGTAGCCTCCCCTTTGGGGATTGAAACAGGTTTTGACAGGATTTTTTACTTTTTGTTTTTGGCTAGTTTGTAGCCTCCCCTTTGGGGATTGAAACTCATAGCCCATCAGTTGCATAGTATTATAGTATCTAGTTTGTAGCCTCCCCTTTGGGGATTGAAACTTTCGTTTAAGAGCTTTTCTTCTAACTCCTTGCTGCGTTTGTAGCCTCCCCTTTGGGGATTGAAACGGCATTTCAAGAGTAACATATGCAATAACTCTTGCTTTGTTTGTAGCCTCCCCTTTGGGGATTGAAACCCTTCAAATTCATGCACTTTGTACGACACAACATAGGTTTGTAGCCTCCCCTTTGGGGATTGAAACTTGATATTAGTGTTGAGAGGGGGTTTTATGGAAAAGAAGTTTGTAGCCTCCCCTTTGGGGATTGAAACGATCGCTAATACCAGAAGTGGTTTGTGAAGAACTGTTTGTAGCCTCCCCTTTGGGGATTGAAACCTTCCAAATAAGCCCTATCTACAACAGCCTTACACAGTTTGTAGCCTCCCCTTTGGGGATTGAAACACCATACTTTCCAGCTTTTTCATGTTTGCTTTTCTGGTTTGTAGCCTCCCCTTTGGGGATTGAAACAGTAATAGAAAGTTCTGGGACTTATTTCACATTCTTTGGTTTGTAGCCTCCCCTTTGGGGATTGAAACATCTTTCCACTTTTATGTTAACCTCAAAACTGGTATCGTTTGTAGCCTCCCCTTTGGGGATTGAAACTCCCAAACGTCTACAACCGTCGTTCCTTTATGCGGTGTTTGTAGCCTCCCCTTTGGGGATTGAAACACTTATGTAAACCATTCCAGAGATTTGCCAGCTTTTTAGTTTGTAGCCTCCCCTTTGGGGATTGAAACACGCAATACATACTAACCCTGAAAAACTCAAACCATGTTTGTAGCCTCCCCTTTGGGGATTGAAACCTTACTGAATTGCAAAATTAGCGACCTAGGGCTAAAGCGTTTGTAGCCTACCCTTTGGGGATTGAAACTCGTTGTTTGCTTGTTTGTACTTTTTTCCATTTCTTTGTTTATAACTTCCTTTCTTTATAGGAGAAAAATAAGTTGGTACTTCGGTTGTTGTCAATAGCCCGTTCCTTGTGACCTTTGTCAGAAAGAAGATAAGAAAATATGTTTATGTTTGATATTCCCCTTTTCATCTGCTATAAGGTTTTCAAGAAAACTTCTCAGGTGAAATCGATGAACGAAAACCTATTTACTCACAACATAAATGACCTTGAGTAACAAATATATATTCTCTAACAAAACCATCTTTCTCAGGCTTTTGAAAAGACTTGATGAGATTGGAATATTTAAAAATCTCACAGAAGACCAGCTTGAAAAAATTGATAAAAGCTATGTGCTGCCTGACTTTTATCAAGAAGAAAGCGATTTGCTTTACAAAGTAAGTCTTAAAGAAAAAGAAATTATCTTTTACATTTTGTTTGAACACCAGTCTTCAGTTGACCATTCAATGCCCTTGAGGCTTTTGTTCTACATCACAGATATATACAGAGACTATATCAAGGATTTTGACAGAGTGGAAATAAAGAAAAAGGGATTTACATTGCCGGCAGTTGTGCCGATAGTATTTTACGACGGGGAAGACAGGTGGACAGCCGCAAGAAGACTTAAGGAAAAGATTTTAGGATTTGAGGAGTTTGGAAATTGCGTAATTGATTTTGAGTATATATTGATTGACTTAAACCAAGCAGAAAGCATTTTGCAAGTAAAAGACATACTGAGCTTAATATTGAAGCTCAACAGGATAAAAAGGTATGATGAGTTAGAGAGGCTAATTTTAGAGCTTGGAGAATATTTACTGGGTGCAGAGGAGAAGGAGATAGAGGTATTGAAGGTATGTTTGCCAGCTGCTTTGAGAGAGCTTGATGAGATAGAAATTGAGGCTGCCAAAAGAGCGATTGATGAGAGTGTAAGAGGGGGTGAAAAAGTTATGCCACTATTTCAGAATTTGAGAAAGATAAGAGAAGAGTTGATTTTTGAAGGACTTCAGCAAGGACTTCAGCAAGGTTTTGAGCAGAGCAGAATAGAGACAGCTGAGAGGATGATTTTAAAAGGTTACAAAGATGAGGAGATAGCAGAGATTACAGGACTTTCGCTTGAGAAAATAAAAGAACTTCGTGCAAAACATAGAAATTGATTGAAATTTTAAGATTTGTAGGGCTGTCTGGAAGTAAAGTGGCATCTCTTTTACTTTATTTAAAAGCGCAAAAAAAAAAGAGATAAAATTCTGATTAGTTCCATAAAATACAGTTTATAGAGTTTATAACATGTAAATGAATTTTCAAGTATTGAAATTAAAGGGACTGTCCAAAAAGATAATTGGATAGTCCCTTTCTTACAATATAGAGTTTTTGATTTACTAAGTGTTACCTATAATATCGCGAAATAAAAATTTTAAAATTTTGTTTTTAGACAGCCTCTTTAGGCCCATGGCTTTGCGCCGCTAAGTTTCCTTAGCTTTGCCCCTTTCAGGTTTAATTTTTTGTTCAGCAAATTATAAAACAAATATACCTTACAATATAGCATAATTTTTAAAAAATCAACATTTTCTGAAAATTAAAAACTCTTATCTTCCTTTTGGATACCACAAATACTCAACAGATGACTTTTTTACAATAGGCTGAGGGTATAAGCTCATTAACTGCTGGATTTCTTTGTCTATACAGCAGCTGACTTTCAGGCCCATCTCTTTTGCCTTTTCGTAGGTAATTGGATAATCATGTGTGTATTTTCCCTCAACAAGCTCTGTTGCAATTTTCTCTGCAACATCGTCTGGATAGTTCCCGCTCAAAAGCTCCAAAACAGCGTTTTTTGTCTGTCTTATAGCCTTTTTTGCAACATCAGCTAAAATAAGCGTTCTGTCGTCAATCTCAGTTATTGGCTTTTGCTTTACAACCTCTAATATTGACACAGCAGGAAACTCACCAATCTGCGGGTCCACAGGGCCTAAAACCGCATCCGGTGCCATTACAATCTCGTCTGCCGCCAAGGCAATTAAAGTTCCGCCTGACATTGCGTGGTGAGGAATATGGACTGTCACTTTGCCCTTGTGCCTTTTTATTGCCCTTGCAATCTGAAGTGAAGCCAAAACAAGCCCGCCGGGTGTGTGAAGGATAATATCAAGTGGCACAGATGGGTCTGTCATTTCAATTGCCCTTATTACCTCTTCTGAGTCATTTATGTCAATGTACTTATAGATAGGAAAGCCTAAAAAACTCATGGTTTCTTGCCTGTGGACAAGCAAAATTACTCTTGAGCCTCTTTTTTTCTCTATCTTCGCAATAAGTTTTTGCCTTGTTGATTCTAACATTCTTTGTTTCATAACAGGTTGCAGTGAGGTGAAAATTAAGTATAGTACCAATATATCCCAAAAATTCATCTTATCTTTTCCTCCTTGTTTGCTTTTTAATAGTACCTATAAAAGAAAATCTCATCGTCAAAGAAATTGTTGTACCTTCTGTACTTTTTCTTGAAGAAATTAATAGTAAACATGCCAAACAAAAACCCACCTATATGAGCCCACCAGGCAATGCCGCTTCCAAACACAGGCCCAAACAGCTCAAGTATTCCAGATGACACTTGCGACAAAAACCATATCCCAAGATAGAAAAGTGCTGGTATCTCAATAAAAAGTGGAATAAACCCAAGAGGTATCAATGTCACAATCCTTGACAGAGGAAACATCAAAAAGTATGCGCCCATCACACCTGATATTGCACCAGATGCACCAACTGTTGGAATATCAGAGGTTGCGTTGAAAAACCAGTGAGTAAGTGATGCTGAAATCCCGCTTAAAATGTAAAATATTAAGAACTTGAAGTGTCCTACCCTGTCTTCTACATTGTCGCCAAACAGCCACAAGCTCCACATGTTTGAAATAAGATGCATCCAGCTTCCGTGCAAAAACATCGACGTTAAAATTGAACTGGTTGAAACACTAATAGCCGTCAAAATCCCGTGCTGTAGATAGTAAGTAAATCTATCTGGGACAAATCCGTATTTGTATACAAACTGCTGGGCAAGTTCAGGTGGCAGAGAGACCTGGTGTAAAAATACAAAAACATTAATTAATATCAGCAGCCAGGTCATAAAAGGTTTTTCGCGACTTGGGATTGTGTCTTTTAAAGGTATCATCAAAACTCTCCTTTCTTCATAAAAATTCACAGTTATTTGGGTTAGAAAATATTTTTTTGATTTTTTATATATTTTATTAATACCCCTCTTTGATTTAAAAATTTATATGGAAAGTTGAGAAATCTATTAAAATAAAAAAGCTACAGGCTCAATCCCTGTAGCCCTTTTAACAAGATTTTTTACCTATCGTCTCTAATTCTTGCAATTGAAGAGACTTTTATCTCATCCCCGTCAATTCTCATGAGCTTGACACCTTGTGTTGACCTTCCCTGCACAGGAATCTGCTGTACTTCCAGCCTTATAACCACTCCATCTGTTGAGCACAGCATTATCTCATCCTCGTCATTCACCATCTTTATATCAACAATCCTGCCCGTCTTTTCTGTGACCTTGTACGTCAAAACTCCTTTTGCACCGCGTTTTGTCTTCCTGTATTCTTCAATGTCACTTCGCTTTCCAAACCCGTTTTCTGTAACGCACAAAAGATACTTTCCATCGCTTGCCTTTTCCATTCCAACAATAAAGTCGCCATCTTCAAGTGTCATAGCCTTGACGCCCTGTGCCGACCTTCCCATAACTCTTACATCGTGTTCATTGAAAACAACACAGTAGCCTGAGCTTGAAACAAGAACCATCTCGTCATTGCCAGATGTTAGTTTTACATCAATCAAGCAGTCATCCTCAAGCAAAGTTATTGCCTTCTTGCCTGACTTGCCTGTGTTTTCAAACTCGCTCAAAAGTACCTTTTTAATCGTGCCGTTTTTGGTGCACATAATCAAGTAGCCATCTTTGAAGTCTTTTACAGTCATGCAAGCTGTAATTTTCTCATCTTTTTCTATTTGAATGAGATTTACAATTGCAGTACCTTTTGCCTGCCTTGACGCCTCAGGAACTTCGTAAGCTCTCAGTTTGTACACTTTTCCTTTGTCTGTAAAGAACAAGATGTAATGATGAGTTGTTGTGACAAATACCTCTTCAACAAAATCCTCTTCCCTTGTTGAGATTCCCGTTATACCCTTGCCACCTCTTTTCTGGCTCTTGTATGTGTCAAGCGGAAGTCTTTTGATGTACCCAAAGTGAGTAAGTGTAATCACTGTGTCCTGCTCTTGAATGAGCTCTTCTTCCTCAAAGTCTTCTTGTTCGCCTTGAATTATCTTTGTCCTTCTTTCGTCTTTGTACTTTTCTTTTATCTCTAAAATCTCTTTCTTAATAACCTCCTTTACCATCTCCTCACTTGCAAGCACGTTCTTGTAATACTCAATCATCTTAAGAAGCTCCACAAGCTCTTCTTCTACCTTTTGTCTTTCAAGCCCGGTAAGTCTTTGCAGTCTCATATCAAGTATTGCCTGAGCTTGGACCTCTGTAAATCCAAACCTTTCAATTAGTCTTTCCTTTGCTTCATTTACCATTTTCGATGAACGAATGATTGAGATAATCTCATCTATATGGTCAAGCGCTTTTTTGAGACCTTCTAAAATATGAGCTCTCTCTTCAGCTTTTTTAAGGTCATATTTTGTTCGTCTTACAATTACATCCTTTTGATGTTCAATGTAGTAGCTTATCATATCTAAAAGAGTTAGTACCTTTGGCTGGTTGTCAACAAGTGCAAGCATTATTATTCCAAATGTGTCCTGAAGCTGGGTATTTTTGTATAGCTGTTTTAGCACAACATTTGCATCGGCATCCTTTTTTATTTCAATTACAATCCTCAACCCTTCTTTGTCTGACTCATCTCTAATATCTGAAATTCCTTCAATTTTCTTGTCCCGCACAAGCTCAGCAATTTTTTCAATAAGTCGTGCTTTGTTCACCATGTAAGGAAGCTCTGTTATAACTATCCTCTGTCTTCCCTTAGATGTTTGCTCAATCGTAGCCTTTCCACGTACCACTATTTTACCTTTGCCAGTTGAATATGCCTCTTTTATCCCTTTTTTACCGATTATAAACCCACCTGTTGGAAAATCAGGTCCTTTAATTATCTTCATAATGTCATCTAAGCTAGCATCTGGATGGTCAAGCATGTACACAATCGCGTCAACAACTTCTGCCAAGTTGTGAGGTGGAATGTTTGTTGCCATACCAACTGCGATGCCCTGGCTTCCGTTTACAAGAAGGTTTGGAAAGCGCGATGGCAATACTTTCGGCTCTTTTGCAGACTCGTCAAAGTTTGGCATAAAATCGACCGTTTCTTTTTCAATATCGCGCAGCATCTCTACCGCAATTTTGCTCATGCGCGCTTCAGTATAACGCATAGCAGCAGGTGGGTCGCCATCAATCGACCCAAAGTTTCCATGCCCGTCAACAAGTGGATGGCGCATAGAAAAGTCCTGTGCCATTCTCACCAAGCTTTCATACACCGCAGCATCGCCGTGTGGATGGTATTTAGCAAGAACATGTCCGACAACCGTTGCAGACTTTCTGTAAGGCTTGTCTGGTGTAAGTCCAATCTCGTTCATTGCATAGAGAATCCTTCTGTGAACAGGCTTTAAGCCATCTCTTACATCTGGCAGTGCACGAGATACAATTACGCTCATTGCATAGTCTATATAGCTTCGTTTCATCTCTTCTTGTATCTCAACAGGAATTATCCTGAAATCAAGCTCTTCCATGCTTTAATTTTTCCTCCCTTTATAGTGTTCACTTTTTCTCATGCTTTTTTATCCATTCGACAACATCTTCAATATCAATACTACCTTCTGCAATTCTTATAGCTAAATCTACTGTCTCTTCTTTTGTATATTCTAAGATAATATTATGGAGTTTACATAATATTAGTTAAACACTTACACCTAATCTTTTATTACCATCTATTAGAGGGTGATTCCTTATTATTCAAATCTTTCTATTAATTTTTAGCAATCAACAATACATCCTCAATACTCAACATTATCATTTATCAGCTAACTCCTTTAATATCTCGCAATTTTCTTCAATTAAATTCAATAAAATCCAGAACTTTTCTCTGAGTCTCTTCAGGCAGTTTTATAACTTCCTCATAAATTTTTTTTGCAACTTCCACTTTTGAAACACCTCTTTTTTATATATCCAAATTCCTTACATACTTAGCATTTTTCTCAATAAACTCTCTTCTTGGCTCAACCTTCTCGCCCATGAGGATTGTGAATATCTCCTCTGCCATGACAGCATCTTCAAGCTCAACCCTCAAAAGAATCCTTCTTGCAGGGTCCATGGTTGTCTCCCACAGCTCCTGTGCGTTCATCTCACCAAGACCTTTGAAACGCTGAACCTGTGCATCCTTCATCTCTTGCAGGATTTTTTGAAGTTCCTTATCATTATACGCATATCGAACCTGTTTTCCTTTTGTTATCTTGTATAGCGGTGGCTGGGCAATGTAAATGTGCCCATTTTCTACAAGAGGTCTCATGTACCTGTAGAAGAATGTCAAAAGCAGCGTTCTTATGTGAGACCCATCAACGTCAGCATCAGCCATGATGATTACTTTGTGATATCTCAGTTTCTTGAGGTCAATGTCGTTCCCAATACCACAACCCAATGCCTGAATTAAAGGAAGTAGCTTGTCATTTGAATAAATCTTGTCAGGGCTTGCTTTTTCAACGTTTAGCATCTTACCCCAAAGAGGCAAGATTGCCTGATAGCGCCTGTCTCTTCCTTGCTTTGCAGAACCGCCTGCAGAGTCACCCTCTACAATGAATATCTCGCATTTAGCAGGGTCTTTTTCTGAGCAGTCTGCAAGCTTGCCGGGCAAGTTTGAGCTGTCTAAAGCAGATTTTCTCTTTATAACAAGCTCTCTTGCCTTTTTTGCCTCCTCGCGCGCTTTTGCCGCCAAAAGTGCTTTATCTATTATCTTTTTTGACACATCAGGATTTTCTTCTAAAAATGCTGCAAGCTTTTCAGAAACCAAACTTTCAACTGCCCAGCGTGCTTCACTGTTCCCGAGCTTTGTTTTGGTTTGGCCTTCAAATTGCGGCTCGTGAATCTTAACAGATACAACCGCTGTCATGCCATCTCTGATATCTTCACCTAAAAGCTGATTGTCTCCTTTTACAAAGTTATACTTTTTTGCATACTCATTAACCGCTTTTGTCACAGCAGCTTTAAAGCCAACCAAATGTGTACCGCCATCTATTGTTGCAATGTTGTTTGCAAATGAATAGATGTTTTCACCAAACTCGTCTGTGTATTGTATTGCAACTTCAATCAAAATCTGGTTTTTCTCACCTTCAATATAAATTGGGTCGGGATGCAAAACTTCTTTGTTGCGGTTTAAATACTTTACAAACTCTGCAATACCGCCATTGTACTTTAGCTCAATCGTTTTCGGATTTTTTTCTCTCTCATCGGTAAAGGTGATTCTTATACCTTTGTTTAGAAAAGCAAGCTCGCGAAAACGCTGTAAAAGCACTTCTGCATCAAACTCAATTGTCTCGAATATTTCATCGTCTGGCAGGAATGTAACCTTTGTGCCTGTTCTATCAGCCTTACCGATTACCTTTAGTTCACATACCGGTTTTCCTCTTTCATATTTTTGGTAATATATTTTTCCGTCTCTGTAGACTTCAACCTCTAAGTATCTTGAAAGTGCATTAACAACAGATGCACCAACACCGTGCAGGCCGCCAGACACTTTATACACGCTCTCATTAAACTTTCCGCCTGCGTGAAGTACAGTGAAAACTACTTCAACACCACTTTTTTGAAGTTTTGGATGAATGTCAACAGGAATCCCACGTCCATCGTCTACTACAGTTACGGAATTGTCCTTGTGAATGATAACATCAATATTCTTACAAAATCCTGCCATTGCCTCGTCAATTGCATTGTCGACAATTTCATATACCAAGTGATGAAGTCCTCGCTGGGATGTTGAGCCTATATACATTCCAGGACGTTTCCTTACCGCTTCAAGCCCTTCTAGGACCTGTATTTCACTTGCAGTGTATTCTTTCTTTGGATTTTTTGTGGTATCCAATTTTGTATCACCTTCCAGTACAGAATTTTAGACAATAAAAATAAAGCTACTTTTATGTCATATCAAGGTAGTTGTCTACATATGAGTTGAAATTGACAAATCTTTTTGCAAGTGTTGTTGATGAAACCGGAGAGACAATGGCATAAAGTCTTCCATCAATCTCAAGAAGTAGTATAGATTTTTTCAAGTCGTCGTTTATAACAACAACTCTATCTTCACTCTTTAGTTTTTCTAAAATCTTTAAGTTGTCCTCAGAGCTCATAAAAATATCATAGTTCATTATCAAAAGAAGCTCAGAGCTGTTGATAACATAATCCTCTCCTATATGAGCAAACATACCTTCACATCCCTATGGAGTTTTTAAAAATAAAAACTTCATAGTTGAACAAGATTTATATCATCCTTAATAAGTCCTGCACTTATTAAACTTTCCTTTTCCTCTGCAGAGGTTATAATAGCTTGATAATCCCGGCATAGCCCAAGCACATTTTTCCTCTTTTCATCATCAAGTTCTGAGAAAATGTCGTCTAAAAGCAAAACTGATCTTTCAAAGAGCTTTGCAGAGGCAAGATATATTGCAATACATGCAAGCTTAATCTGTCCTTCTGACGCGTACTCTTTTGCACTTTTTTGGTTTATAAGAACATCAAAATCGTCTCTGTGAACCCCTTTTGTCGTAAATCCAAAGTTGAGGTCTTTTTCAAACTGCTTTTTAAGTTGGTTGTAATATTCTTCTTGACTTGATGATTCAATCGACGGTCTGTACACAAGGTCGATTGTACTTTTGTCTTCAAACACCTCATACCAAACCTGTTTTGTCGCCTCAGACAGCTTTTTTATTGTCTCTTCTCTCTTTTTAGCTATCTGATACCCCAGTTTAGAAAGCTCTACATCGTACACATCTATTATATCCTTTTTATCGTAACTTTTCAAAAAAGCGTTTCTGCTCATCAAGGCTTTTTGATAGTCCTGAAAGGTTTTTATCATATGAGGATAGATCTTTGCAACCTCCATGTCTAAAAACCTACGGCGCACCTTTGGGTCCTGTTTTATAAGTTCGGTTGAATCTGGTTCAAAATATACAAACTTGAACTTCTCTATAAGCTCAGATAACTTATTAACTTTCTTTTCATTTATCATTATTCTCTTTTGAGAAAGCCTGTCTACATAACAGAATACCTTATATTCAAAATCATTCTGAAAAATGGATGCCTCAAGCTTAAAATAGTCACTTTCAAAGTTAATAAGATTTACATCCCTTGCTTTAAAAGACTTTCCACAAATACAAAAATATATAGCCTCAAGAAGGTTTGTCTTTCCTGAGGCGTTTTTCCCTAAAACCAAATTTATTCCATCTTTGAACTCAAAAAATCTCTGCTTGTGATTTCTAAAGTTTTCAATATAGATACTTTTTAATATCATCTTTTCAAAACCCCAAACAAAAAGCTTTATTCGGGCATCTTTACAGGCAGTACAAGGTAGATGTAATTCTGGTCGTCCTGCGGTCGTACGATGCTTGGGCTTGTATTTGATGTGATGTAGAGGTCAACCTGCCCATCTAAAACTTTTAAAACATCTAAGAAGTACTTGACGTTAAATCCAATCCTGATGTCCTTTCCTTCAACATCACACAGAACGTCTTCCTCGTACCTACCGTCTGTTGAATATGACATTACTCTAAATAACATTCCTGAAACTTCAAATATAACTGCTTGGACGTTTGTCTTTTCATCTTTTGAAACAATTGAAGCTCTCTCCAAGGTGCTCTCCAGAACATCTGACGAGATAGAAATTCTTGTTGAATACTCTGTTGGAATGACATTTTTGTAGTCAAAAAACCTACCAGCTATCAAGGTTACAATTATACTTGTTGAACCTATCTCAAACAAAGCTTGGTTTTCAAAAAACGAAACCCTCACCTTATCTGCTTCCTCGATGTCTATTATCTTTGTTATATCATCCAAGTTCTCAGCAGGCACAATCTCTGAAAACTCACCATCTACCTCAATTGGTTTTAACTTGCAGATTGCAAGCCTGTGCCCGTCCATCCCCACAAGGTTTACAAAATCTTCCTCTCTTTCGAAAAGTACACCTGTAAATGTGGGCCTTGTCTCATCCTTGGATGTTGCAAATATAACCTTGTCCATAGCATCTTCGAACTCTGTTGCAACAAACTCACAGTAGCTGTCAACTGGTTTTCTGTCCATCTTTGGAAAATCAAGCGGGTCTAAGCTTGGAAGCCTAAACTCTATCTTCTGGCACCTGACTTTCACTTCGTTATCCTCTTTAATTATCTCAACATCGCCAGATGGAAGCTTTTTCACAATGTCAGACAAAAGCTTTGCTTTGACAAGGGCAGCACCTTTTTCTAAAATCTCAGCATTAAACTCTGTTTGTATTTGCATTTTCATGTCATTTGTAGTAAGCACAACAACATCCTCTGCTTCAATAAGCACACACTCTAAGATTGATGTGACCTTTGTTGATGCTGCAGAATATATTACCTTGGAAATATTGTCTTGCAAAACCTCTTTGTCCACAACAAATCTCATTTCTCTTCCCTCCTTTTTTATTTGGGGGTGTTGCTATCTAAAAAGCAAAACAAAAAACTTGTCATCAACAGTAGTACTAAAAACGCCTGTGGATAAGTTGAAAACTCCTTTGAGTACTTGAGAAATGTAGATTTGAATAACTTAATAACATTGTGGATAATTTGGCTGGTTTTCAACCAAATTAACATGTGGAAAATCAAATTCACACCAAGTTATCCACAGTTGTTTATTCTCTGTTGATAAGTCGTTTTTTTAAGTTTTCCACAGTGTTTCTTATGTTAGTATCCTTGTTGATAAGTTCTTTGATTTTTTCACAGGCATGAAGTACTGTTGTGTGGTCCTTTCCGCCAAATGCTTCTCCTATTTTGGGTAAAGACACGTTTGTGAGTTCTCTTGCTAAGTACATTGCTATCTGGCGCGGAAATGCAACATTTCGCGACCTTCTTGATGATTTAAAATCCTCAAGCTTTATATTGAAATAGCTTGCAACCTCTGCCTGAATATCCTCAATTGTAAGCTCTTTTTTGGAATTTGTATCGATAAACTCTTTTAGGGCCTTTTCGGCAAGTTCTAATGTGATTTCTTTGTCAGGTGCCATGAGCTTTGAGTATGCCAAGATTTTGTTAAGTGCACCTTCAAGCTCTCTTATGTTTGTGTCAATCTTTGAGGCTATGAACTCTAAAATATGCTGTGGCACTTGTGTTCCTTCAAGCTGGCATTTTTTACTCAAAATTGCGATCCGCGTCTCGTAGTCAGGCGGTTGGATGTCTGTGATAAGTCCCCATTCAAAGCGGGACCTGAGCCTGTCTTCTAAAGTGTTTATCTCTTTTGGTGGTCTGTCTGATGATAAAATTATCTTTTTGTTTGCTTCATACAGTGTGTTGAATGTGTGGAAGAACTCTTCTTGGGTCCTCTCTTTTCCGCCCAGAAACTGGATGTCGTCAATCAAAAGAACGTCAACATTTCTGTACTTCATTCTGAACTCGTCAGTTTTTTCATCTCTAATTGCAGCGATCAGCTCGTTTGTGAAAACTTCAGATGTTACATACATAACCTTTGTGTCAGGATAGAGCTTTAATACATGATGGCCAATTGCGTGCATAAGGTGTGTCTTTCCAAGCCCAACTCCACCATAGATAAAAAGCGGATTGTATGTCTTTTCACCGGGTGGGGTTTCTGCAACTGCCAGGGCTGCAGCATGAGCAAGCCTGTTGTTATTGCCAACAACAAATGTCTCAAAAGTGTATTTAGGATTTAGCGTTGTTGTAATTTCAACCTTTTCTTCTTGTTTTTGCTTTATGTACTTTTTATACTTATCAACCTCATTTGGCAGGATGACTTTAAAACTCAAATGAGGTGAGTAAAGCTGCCTCAGGGCGTTTAGTATCAAGACAGAATATCTATTTATAACTATCTCCCTGTGGAAATCTGCAAATGCCTTTAAAATTAGAGTGTCGTTCTCATCAAAACAAATGGGAACAAGTGTTTCAACCCATGTGTTGTATGAGATATCTGTTGGGCTTGGGTTCAGTTCTTTTTTGATAACCTCCTTGATATCTTCCCATACTTTATTGACGTCGTAATCTACCAT